>NZ_JBIAQM010000028.1:0-105078 GCF_042888945.1 Streptomyces sp. NPDC002698 | reverse complement strand
CTACTACCCCGTCCTCAACGCCAACAGCTGACCTCCTCCGCGGGGGGGGGGGGGGGGGGGGGGGGGGGGGGGGGGGGGGGGGGGGGGGGGGGGGGGGGGGGGGGGCGGGGGGGGGCGGGGGGGGGGGGGGGGGGGGGGGGGGGGGGGGGGGGGGGGGGGGGGGGGCGGGGCGCGGGGCCCCCCCCCCCCCCCCCCCCCCCCCCCCCCCCCCCCCCCCCCCCCCCCCCCCCCCGCTTCCACCCGGGCCCGCGGGCGCTCAGCCCACCGGCCGCGGCTGTGGCGCCGAGCTGTCCGCGGTGCTGCGCCCCGGCTGCCGCAACCGCAGGGCGACCGCGATCACCATGGAGATGCCGCCGGCCGTCGCGTGGGCGCCGTCGTAGCCCCAGGCGGCGACCACCACGGGTTCCGCCGTCATGACGCCATCTCCTCTCCGAGCGGCTGTGGATTGGGGACGACACCGCGGGACCCGGGCCGGTCCGGTGACTTGAGGAACAGGGCCAGCACGGCGGACGCCAGACCGATGGACCCGGCGAGCACGAAGGCGCCGCTGTAGTCCCACGCGCCGACGACGACCGCGCCCATGCCGGAGCCCACGAGGCCCGAGATCAGCTTCGAGCTGTAGACCATCCCGTAGTTGGAGGCGTTGTTGTTCTCGCCGAAGTAGTCCGCCGTCATGGCCGCGAACAGCGGGAAGATCGCGCCGCCGCCGAAGCCGGAGACCATGGAACAGAAGAGGAAGAACGGCATGCTGCCCATCTGGCCGGAGACCAGCACACCGAACTGGGCGGAACCCAGCACCAGACACACGATGATCAGCGTGTGGCGCCGTCCGACGCGGTCGGAGATCCAGCCGATGATCCCGCGCCCGGTGCCGTTGACGATGGCCTTCAGCGACATCGCCGTGGCCACGATCCCGCCCGCGAAGCCCATGTCCTTGCCGAACGGGACCTGGAAGGCGATGCCGAAGATGTTGATCCCGGCCGTGCACAGCAGACAGAACCACATCATCCACAGAACAGGGGTACGCGCGGCCTCCCTCGGGGTGTACTGCTTCACCGCCGGCGGGTTCTTCTCCAGCGCCCGCCGGACCTTCGGGTCGTCCGGCACCTTCAGCGGGTCCACGCCCGGCGGCCACCAGCCCTTCGGCGGGTCCTTGAAGAACCAGCCGGCCGCCGCGACCACCGCGCAGCAGAGCAGACCGACACCCACCAGGACACCCCGGTAGTTGCCCAGATCCATGTACGAGGTGAACAGGAAGACGAAGGGCACGGACCCGTAGGCGAAACCGCCGTTGACGAAGCCCGTCTTGCCGCCCTTGCGCTCCGGGTACCACTTGCCGACCATGTTCACGCAGGTCGCGTAGACGAGACCCGCCCCGATGCCGCTGCACATGCCGAAGCCGAGATAGGCGACCGTCACATGCGGCGCGAAGGCAAGGGACACATAGCCGAGCAGGGTGCCGAGCGCGCCCAGCAGCATCGCCGTACGGGCGGGGAGCCTGCCGCTCTCGCGCAGTTGCCCGGCCGGGAAGGCCACGGCCGCCTGGAAGAAGATCCAGACGCCCATCAGCCAGAAGATGTGCCCGCTGCTCCACAGATGAGCCTCGTGCAGTGTGTCCTCCGCCGACGTGAACGCGTACTCGGCGGAGCTGATGCCCATCATGCCCGCCCAGGGCAGGAAGACCATCCAGGCGCGTTTTCGGCCCATGATGTCGATGTCGGTCTCACCGACGCGGTACACGCGTCCGTTCCGGTCCCGCACCTCGCGATGTGGCACCGATGTCGAGTAGCCGGTGGTTGTCATGTCGATCGAGATCCCCTTGCGTCGAAAGATCTGGTCAGCGCCCCCTGCCACATGCCTTTCGTGCGCTCACGGGTCCCGGGGGCGGCCGACGCGCACCGTCGGCCGGCCCCCCGCGTCCTCAGGTCATGAACGACCCCCCAACAGCCCCGCCGCACGCGCCCAGCGGTACTTCGCGCCGAGGACGGCCACCGGCATCTCGGTCGTGTACGGGTAGGCCACGACCCCCCGCTCGTACAGGTACCGGCACGCCTCCTCGACCTCGACGTCGCCCGCGAGCGACGCCACCACGGGCTTCTCGATGCCGCGTTCGCGGAACTCGGCCACCACGCGCGCGGTGAGCTCGGCGAAGACCATGGGAGGGGTCACGACGGTGTGCCAGTAGCCGAGGACGAGCGCGTGGACGCGCGGGTCCTCCAGTCCGAGCCGGATCGTCGCCTCGTACGTCGACGGCGGCTCGCCGCCCGTGATGTCCACCGGGTTGCCCGCGGCCCCGAAGGGCGGGATGAACTCCCGGAAGGAGGCGTCGAGGTCCGGCGGGATCTCCATCAGGGACAGCCCGTTGTCGGTGACCGCGTCCGACAGCAGGACGCCGCTGCCGCCCGCTCCGGTGATGATCACGACGTTGTCGCCCCGGGGAGCGGGCAGCACCGGCAGGGCCCGCGCGTACTCCAGCATGTCGATCAGCCCGGGAGCCCTGATGACGCCGGCCTGCCTGAGGATGTCGTCGTACACGGCGTCGTCGCCGGCGAGCGCTCCGGTGTGCGAGCCCGCGGCCCGCGCGCCGGCGGCGGTCCGCCCGGCCTTCAGGACGACGACGGGCTTCTTCGGGACGGTGGCGCGGGCCGCCTCCACGAAGGCGCGGCCGTCCTTGAGGTCCTCCAGGTGCATCGCCACGCACCGGGTGTTCGGGTCCTCGCCGAACCAGGTGAGCAGGTCGTCCTCGTCCAGGTCCGCCTTGTTGCCGAGCCCCACGATCGCCGAGACCCCCGTCTTCGTGGTCCGGGCGAACCCCAGCACGGCCATGCCGATCCCACCGGACTGGGAGGAGAGCGCGACACCGCCCTTCACGTCGTAGGGCGTGCAGAACGTGGCGCACACGTCCTGCCAGGTCGAGTAGTAGCCGTAGATGTTCGGGCCGAGCAGCCGTATGCCGTACCGCTCGCCGATGGCCGTGATCTCGTCCTGGAGCGCCTGTTCACCGGTCTCCGCGAAGCCGGAGGGGATCAGGACCGCGTTGGGGATGCTCTTGCGTCCCGCCTCCTCCAGGACCCGGGCCACCGCCCGGGCCGGGACGGCGAAGACAGCGACGTCCACCTCGCCGGGAATGTCCGCGACGCTCGCGTAGGCCTTGCGTCCCTGGATGTCGTCGGCCCTGGGGTTCACCGGATGGATCTCGCCCGCGAAGCCGCCGTCAACGAGGTTCTTCAGCACCGCGTGGCCGATCTTGCCCGGGACGTCCGAGGCGCCGATCACGGCGATCGACCGCGGCCGCATCAGCCGGTCCATGGAGGCGAGGATCTCGTCCCGGGTGTACCGGCGCCGGCCGGCCGGAGGCCCCGCGCCGAGAATCACGCGGATGTCCGCCGCGATCGCGCCCCGCGGGCCGGCGATCACCGGGTTGAGGTCCACCTCGGCGATCTCGGGGAAGTCCGTGACGAGTTCGGAGACCCGGCGGATCTGTTCGGCGAGGGCCGACCGGTCCACCGCGGGCCCGCCGCGCACCCCGCGCAGGATCTGCGCCGCGCGGATCGAGTCGAGCATCGACAGCGCCTCGTCCGCGTCCACGGGAGCGAGCCTGAAGGTGACGTCCTTGAGCACCTCGACGAGCACACCGCCGAGTCCGAAGGCGACGACCTTGCCGAAGGTCGGGTCGGTCACCGCGCCGACGATGACCTCCTGTCCCGGCGGGATCAGCTCCTGCACCTGGACGCCGTCGACGCGAGCGCGGGCGTCGTACGCGCGGGCGTTGTCGACGATCGTCCGGAAGGCGGCCCGTACGTCCGCTTCCCCTTCGACCCCGACCAGCACACCGCCCGCGTCGGTCTTGTGCAGGATGTCGGGGGAGACGATCTTCATCACCACGGGGCCGCCGAGGCGTTCCGCGTGTGTGACCGCCTCGTCCTCGTCGCGGGCCAGTTCCTCGCCGGGTACGGCGATCCCGTAGGCGTCGGCGATCCGCTTGCCCTCCGGTGCCGTCAGCGCGGTGCGTCCCTGGCGCCGCACGCCGTCGAGGAGCGCCCGCACCCGGGCCACCCGGTCCTGATCCGCCATCTCAGATCACCCCGCCCGACTTGAGAAGCCGCAATTCCTCGTCGCCGAGGCCGAGTTCGCCGATGTAGATCTCCTCGTTGTGCTCACCGAGCAGCGGAGAGGCGGTGATGTCGACGGGGGAGTCGGAGAGCTTGAGCGGGCTGCCGACGGTGACGTAGGAGCCGCGCTCGGGGTGCTCGACCTCGACGACCATGTCGTTGGCGGCGAGCGAGGAGTCCTCGATGATCTCCTTGGTCGACAGGATCGGTCCGCACGGGATGCTCTCGGCGTTGAGCTTCTCCAGCACCTGCCATTTGGGCAACGTCGCGGTCCATTCCTCGATGAGCTGGAACATCTTGGCGAGCCTCGGCAGCCGGGCCCCCGGGGTGGCCCAGCCGGGGTCCTCGGCCAGTTCGGGCCGGCCGATCAGCCGGGTGATGGGTTCCCATCCGGCGGGCTGGACGATGACGTAGACGTAGTCGTTGGGGCCGCCGGGCGCGCACTTGACGGCCCAGCCGGGCTGGCCGCCCCCGGAGGCGTTGCCCGAGCGGGGGACCTCGTCGCCGAAGTCCTCGTTGGGGTACTCGGCGAGCGGTCCGTGGGCCAGGCGCTGCTGGTCGCGCAGCTTGACCCGGCAGAGGTTGAGGACGGCGTGCTGCATGGCCACGTTGACGCGCTGGCCGCGTCCGGTGCGGGTGCGCTGGAGGAGGGCCGCGAGGACGGCGGCGACGGCGTGGACGCCGGTGCCCGAGTCGCCGATCTGGGCGCCGGTGGCCATCGGCGGGCCGTCCTCGAATCCGGTGGTGGCCATGGAACCGCCCATGGCCTGCGCGACCACCTCGTACGCCTTGAAGTCGGTGTACGGGCCGTCCCCGAAACCCTTGATGGAGGCGTAGACGATCCGCGGGTTGATCTCGCGGATGCGGTCCCAGGTGAAGCCCATGCGGTCGATCGCGCCGGGACCGAAGTTCTCCACCATGACGTCGGAGCGGCGGATCAGCTCCGTCAGAAGCTGTTTGCCGCGCTCGGTCTTGGTGTTCAGGGTGATGCTGCGCTTGTTGCTGTTGAGCATGGTGAAGTAGAGGGAGTCGGCGTCCGGGATGTCCCGCAGCTGGGCGCGGGTGATGTCACCGGTCGGCGCCTCCAGTTTGACCACGTCGGCGCCGAGCCATGCCATCAACTGGGTCGCCGAGGGACCGGACTGAACGTGCGTCATGTCCAGGACCCGGATGCCTTCGAGAGCCTTGGTCGTCACAGGTCACCTCACTTGTCCGTTGCCTTGAGCCGCCCCGGTACGGCGGCGGTGGGCCAGGTTCGGCACATTGCATACAGTCGACGAATACTGTATGAAGATTGTTATCCCGCATCCGATGGGTGATGTCCAGGGGTCGTGCACCACTTTCAGGACGGAGCCGAAACGTGGACCTGTACGAACATCAGGCGCGGCAACTCTTCGAAGAACAGGGCATCTTGGTGCCGCGCGCCGAGGTCACCGACTCGCCCGGCCGGGCCCGCGACATCGCCCGCGGGCTCGGCGGCCGGGTCGTCGTCAAGGCCCAGGTGAGGACGGGCGGGCGCGGCAAGGCGGGGGGAGTGCGGCTCGCCGAGGACCCGGAAGCCGCCGAACGCACGGCGCGCGAGATGCTCGGCATGAACATCAAGGGCCACCCGGTCCGCACGCTGATGCTCGCCCGACCCGTCGACATCGAGAGCGAGTTCTACGTCTCGTACGTCCTCGACCGGGCCGCCGGACGCTTCCTCGCGATCGCCTCCGCCGAGGGCGGCACCGAGATCGAGGAGGTGGCCGCGCTCCGGCCGGAGGCGGTGGCGCGTGTCCCCGTGGACCCGGCGGAGGGCGTCACCCCTCGGAAGGCCGCCGAGATCGTCCGGGCGGCCGGACTGCCACCGCGCTCCGCCGACGTCCTCGTCCGGCTCTGGCGGGTGCTCGTCCGTGAGGACGCCCTCCTCGTCGAGGTGAACCCCCTCGTCCGCACCGTCCAGGGACAGCTCATGGCCCTGGACGGGAAGGTCACGCTCGACGGCAACGCCCGCTACCGCCAGGCGCGTCGGGACGGACAGGAGACCTCGCACGACGACCCGCTGGAGGCCGCGGCGGCCGCCAAGGGACTCAACTACGTCAAGCTGGACGGCGAGGTCGGTGTCATCGGCAACGGCGCGGGCCTCGTCATGTCGACGCTCGACGTCGTCGCCGGCAGTGGCGCCCGCCCCGCCAACTTCCTCGACATCGGCGGCGGGGCCTCCGCGCGGATCATGTCCGACGGACTGTCCGTCGTCCTGTCCGACCCCGGCGTCAGGTCCGTCCTCGTCAACGTCTTCGGCGGCATCACCGCATGCGACGCCGTCGCCGACGGCATCGTGCGGGCGCTGGACGCCGTACGGCCGACCAAACCGCTCGTGGTCCGGCTCGACGGCAACAACGCGGCCCGGGGCCGCGCCGTTCTCGCGGAGCGGGCGCACCCCCTGGTGCACCAGGCCGCCACCATGGACGCCGCCGCCCGCCTCGCCGCCCGACTGGCCCACATCAGCTGAAGGAGCGGGACATGGCCGTCTTTCTCACCGAGGAGTCCAGGATCCTCGTCCAGGGCATGACCGGCGCCGAGGGCATGCGGCACACCCGGCGCATGCTCGCCGCCGGCACGGACGTCGTCGGCGGCGTCAATCCGCGCAAGGCCGGCCTCGCCGTGGCGTTCGACGTCCCTGGCCCCGAGGGCCGGGGAACCGCTCCGCGGACCGTCCCCGTCTTCGGGTCGGTGCGCGAGGGGATCGAGGCGACGGGAGCCGATGTGAGCGTGGTGTTCGTGCCGCCCGCCTTCGCCCGTGCGGCCGTGCTGGAGGCCGCCGACGCCGGGATCGGGCTCGCCGTCGTCATCACCGAGGGCATCCCCGTCCACGACTCCGTCGCCTTCTGCGCGCACGCCGCCGACCGGGGCACCCGTGTCATCGGCCCGAACTGCCCCGGCATCATCTCCCCCGGACGGTCGAACGCGGGCATCGTCCCCGCGGACATCACCGGGCCCGGGAGCATCGGCCTGGTCTCCAAGTCCGGCACCCTCACCTACCAACTCATGCACGAACTCAGGGACATCGGCTTCTCGACCTGCGTGGGCATCGGCGGGGACCCCGTCGTCGGCACCTCGCACATCGACTGCCTCGCGGCCTTCGAGAAGGACCCCGACACCGAGCTGATCGTGCTCATCGGGGAGATCGGCGGCGACGCCGAGGAACGGGCGGCGGCGTACGTACGCGATCACGTCACCAAGCCCGTCGTCGGCTACATCGCCGGATTCACCGCCCCCGAGGGCCGGACCATGGGGCACGCCGGGGCCATCGTCTCCGGCTCCTCGGGTACCGCCCAGGCCAAGAAGAAGGCCCTGGAGGCGGCCGGGGTGCAGGTCGGCGACACCCCGACCGACACGGCACGGCTGGTCCTGGCGCGGCTGGCGGAGCGAGCGACCCCGAGTGACGTCACTCATAGTTGACGTGAGGTGACTGCCGGAAACCGGCGGACCTCAATACCTTCCCTGACGTACGCGACGACTGTTCGCGCCGGCCCGCGCGGCCCGCCGTTCCGGCCGGATCCGGGCCCCCGCCCCCGACTGTGCACCGAGAGCGGAGACACCCATGACAACCCACGACCCCACCCCTCCTGCCCCCACCCCTTCCACCCCCACGCCGCGCCATCGCGGCCCCCTCGCCCCCGCCCCCCTCGCCCCCGCCCCCCTCGTCCTCAAGTCCGGCACGTCCTGGGCCGACGCCTGGCGGCGGTCCCTCGCCGTCGCCCCCGAGGCGTTCCGCGACGACCGGGTGCTCAACCTCTGGAACTCCGGATGGCAGGCGGACGGCCGGGCACTGCCCGCCACCAGCCCCGTCGACGGCGGCCCCGTCGCGGGACCGCCCCGGCTCGACGGCGCCACCGCCCAGGCGGCCGTCCGCGCCTCGCTCGACCGGCACCGCGCCTGGCGCCATGTGCCCCTCGCCGAACGCCGGGCCCGCGTGGCGGCGACCCTCGACGCCCTCACCGAACACCGTGAACTGCTCGCCCTCCTGCTGGTCTGGGAGATCGGCAAGCCCTGGCGGCTGGCCCAGGCCGACGTGGACCGCGCGATCGACGGCGTGCGCTGGTACGTCGACGGCGTCGAGCCCATGGTGGAGGGCCGGGCCCCGCTCGACGGGCCCGTCTCCAACATCGCGAGCTGGAACTACCCGATGAGCGTTCTCGTCCACGCGATGCTGGTGCAGGCGCTGGCGGGCAACGCGGTCATCGCCAAGGCCCCGACCGACGGCGGTGTCGCGTGTCTGACGCTGGCCTGCGCGCTCGCCGTGCGCGAGGGCATCCCCCTCACCCTGGTCAGCGGCAGCGGGCGTGAGCTGTCGGAGGCGCTCGTGCGCGCGCCCGAGATCGGCTGCGTCTCCTTCGTCGGCGGCCGGGACACCGGCGCGGCGGTGGCCACCGCCGTCGCCGACCTCGGCAAGCGCCATGTCCTCGAACAGGAGGGGCTCAACACCTGGGGCGTCTGGAACTTCAGCGACTGGGACGCGCTGACGGCGGTCGTCCCCAAGCTCTTCGACTACGGCAAGCAGCGCTGCACCGCCTATCCGCGCTTTGTCGTCCAGCGCGCGCTGTTCGACGACTTCCTCGCCGCGTACCTCCCGGCCGTCCACACCCTGCGCACCGGCCACCCGCTCGCCGTCGAGCACCCCGACGACCCCCACCCCTCGCTGGACTTCGGCCCGCTCATCAACGCGGCCAAGGCCAAGGAGCTGAACGACCAGGTCACCGAGGCCATCGACCGGGGCGCGGTCCCGCTGTACCGCGGCAAGCCGTCCGACGCCCGCTTCCTGCCCGGCCAGGACACGGCGGCGTACGTCCAGCCCGTCACGCTCCTCAACCCGCCGCCCTCCTCTCCGCTGCATCACGCGGAACCCTTCGGACCGGTCGACACCATCGTCCTGGTCGACACCGAGGCCGAACTGCTCGCGGCGATGAACGCGTCGAACGGGGCGCTGGTCGCCACGCTGTCCACGGACGACGAGGCGACGTACACGCGGCTGGCCCCCCAGATCCGCGCGTTCAAGGTCGGTCACGGCAGGCCCCGCTCCCGTGGCGACCGCGACGAACTGTTCGGCGGCTTCGGCGCCTCGTGGCGCGGCGCGTTCGTGGGCGGGGAACTCCTGGTGCGAGCGGTGACCCGGGGCCCGGCGGGGGAGCGGCTGCCGGGGAACTTCCCGGAGTACCACTTGATGCCGTGAGCTCGGCCGGGTGATCGGGCGACCGGGTGTCCAGGTGTCCCCGTGTCCGGGTGGCGGGGTGAGTCCCGTCGGCCGGGCGCGGTCCCGGGGGTGAGCGGGGCGGCGTCCGTGTCGGGGGCCGCCCCCGCGCGGTTCGGTGCGCCGGGGCGGCTACCCGATGCCCTGCCGGTCCGGTCGCAGCGCGAAGGCGCGGTCCGAGGGCTCGGCGACCGAGCGCTCCACGGCCTCGACGAGCAGGACGCGGTGCCGGAGCAGGGGCTCACGGCGGTCCGCGGGAGCGATCGCGGCGAGATCGTCCAGGCCGGCGACGAGGCGCCGGGTGACCTGCGGAGTGCCCACCGCACAGCCCCGGATCTCCGCGAACCCGAGATCGACCAGCTCCGTCCAGCCCGGTACGGGCTGCACCAGCCGTACGTCCCCGTGCCGGTCCCGGTGGAGCGCCGCGTCGAGGGGCCGGCCGGCGACGGCGGCCAGGAACTGGACGATGCGGTCGATCGCCTGGACGGCCGTGGTCGGGTCGTTCACCGCGGCCGACAGCGCCCGCAGCCCGATGTCGGCCAGCTGGCGCATCCCGAACGCGAAGTCCTGGTGGAAGGTGCGCTCCACCCCGACCGACACGGTGCGGCTCAGGGGCCGCCGGCCCACGGGAGCGGGACCCCCGTGCACGGCGAACAGCGGTGTGCCCGGCACGACGAAGTCCCCGATCCGGGGGATCAGCCTCAGTACGACACCTTCCCGCCGGGCCGCCCGCACCAGCCGGGCGATGTTCACGTCCCGCAGAACGCCGGCCCGCCCGTGGTGGGCCACCTGGGCGGTCTCGGGCCCGAGCGCGTCCTCCTCGCCGGTCGAGCGGGCGACGGGCATGTGCGCGACGACCTTGAACGCCTCGTGGGTGATGCGGTCGATGACATGGCTGATGCGCATGAGCCGCAGGGTCTGGTTCACGTACAGCACGAAGAGCAGCAGGCTCAGCCCCAGCATCGCCAGCGTCAGAACCGACTGGATCAGCGGGATGGAGGTCACGTACCGCGCGTCGGCCTGCCCCTCGTACGAGGTCAGCACGAGGAGCGACAGCAGGAACGTGGCCAGGAACACGGCGAAGGTGGCCTTGGTGATCCGGCTCCGTACGAAGATCCGCACCACGCGCGGACTGAACTGCCCGCTCGCCATCTGCACGGCGACCAGCGAGATGCTGAAGACCACACCGATGAACGTCATCATCGCCGAGCTGACCACGGTCACCACGGCCTTCGCGTCGTCGGCCAGACGCAGCAGATCGTCCAGGGTGTCGTAGTCGCGCGCCTCGTGCAGCGAGCCGACGATCGCGGTGTCGGCCGCGGTCGCCGCCGCCCACACCACGAAGACCAGCAGCATGGCCGCGGTGGGCGCGAACCAGAACGTGTCCCGCAGATGTTCGCGCAACGGCGACAGCGTTCTCGGCCGCCGCCCTTCCCGCAGACCCCCGGTAGTCATCCAGTCACCCATGGTGCGACTGTAGGCGCACCCTCACCCGGCTCCGTGGACCCGCTCCGGAGCCCGGATACGCAGGTGAAAGGCACTCCGAAACCTTGGTATTGTTATCCATGTCGCCGCGGGGAACACCCTCGGCCAGGCGACAGACACCTTGTCCGGGTGGCGGAATGGCAGACGCGCTAGCTTGAGGTGCTAGTGCCCTTTATCGGGCGTGGGGGTTCAAGTCCCCCCTCGGACACTCTCTGTAGCGATACACGAACGAGGACCACGACCGTCAGGTCGAGGTCCTCGTCGCGTTTTCCTGGCTCGAGGACTTCCCGGGGTGAGGGCCGTCCGAGCGTCCTCGGCACCGCGGGCGGCGGCCGGTGGTGTGCCGGCCGCCGCCTGACGGAAGGGAATCGGACTCGCGTGCGCGAGTGGCGTGGCGTCAGTTCGAGGCGCTGCCCGAGACCCACTGGCTCCACGGCATGTTCCAGTCGCTGAGGCCGTTGTCCGGGGACACCGTGGCCTTGTCCGCGGAGTTCTTGACGATCACGACGTCACCGGTCATCGAGTTGTCGAAGAACCACGCGGCGGGCTGCTTGCCGTCGCCGGCGTTCCTGACGTCCTTCAGGCCCACGCAGCCGTGGCTGGTGTTGACCTTGCCGAAGACCGAGTCGCCGCCCCAGTAGTTGCCGTGGATGAACGTGCCCGAGGCGGTCAGGCGCATGGCGTGCGGTACGGCCTTGATGTCGTACGAGGGCTTGCCGTTCTTCTCCGTGAGGCCGACGGTCGCACCGTTCATGTGGATCTGCCGGTACTTCTCGGAGATGACCATCTGACCGTTGTACGTCGGGTGCTCGGCGCTGCCGGACGAGATCGGGATGGTCTTGATCGTCTTGCCGTCCCGCTTGACGGTCATCTGCTTCGTCTTGGCGTCGACGGTGCTGATCTGGCTCCGGCCGATCTTGAACGTGACCGTCTTCTCGACGCCGTCGAGGTTCATCCTGACGGTGACGGTGGAGCCGGGCTTCCAGTAGTGCTCGGGGCGGAAGTCCAGACGGCTGTTGTTGAGCCAGTGACCGACGACCTGCTCACCGCTGCTGGTGCTGACCTGGATCTTCGACTCCACGGCGGCCTTGTCGCCGATCGCCTTGTCGAAGTTGAAGGACACCGGCATGCCCACGCCGACGGTCGAGCCGTTCTCGGGGGAGAGGTGCCCGAGGAAGTCGTTGGCCGGGGAGACGGTGGAGACCGTGGCGTTCTCGGTGGCGGAGCGGCCCTTCGCGTCCTCGGCCTCCGCGGCGACCTGATACCGGGTGGCCTGCTTCAGCGGGCCGTTCGCCTTCCAGGACGTGCCGTCCGCGGCCAGGGTGCCCCGGACCTCGGTGCCGGTCGCGACGGCGGTCATGGTCACCTTGGTGAGTCTGCCGTCGCTGACGGTGACGTTCACGGGGTCGTTGACCCCGAGGCTGTGGACTCCTTGCCCGGGCGTGATCCTTATTCGGGCGTCGGAAACGTCTTGAGCGTCCGCCTGAGGCGACTGTGTCTGCGCCTCCGGGTGAGTCCCGGTGTCGTTGGTGGCCGCGTAGCTGGTACCGCCCAGCGCCGTGAGTGCGAGTGCTCCGGCCGTAGCCATCAGCCCGGTGCGTCGCTTGCTTACGGTGATCAAACGCTTCTCCCATGCCGCTGGTCGTTGAATCTCGGGCTGACCGCCAGGTGGGCCATCAACCCCAAAGAAGCATTTTTGCGCATTAGTCCGTTTTGAGGGGTGGATTGTGGTGGGTTTCACGCGTTGTGCGTGCGCCGCCGGAGCTCCTCCGGCCCGCCGTCAGGCCGCCGCTCCCGGCATCGGACCACCCGGCCGTGGCCTCACCTGTCGGAGATCCCGGAGAGCCATGCCGTGTCCTCCGGGCCGGGCGCTTCGGGGCCGGGTGCGGGCAGCCGGCGGACCTCGCCCGTGCGCAGGGCGATCGTGGCCCGCGGCCGCATCGGCCCGTGACCCCTGCGCGAGAGCAGGACCAGTTCCCAGACCGTCGCCGTCATGGTGTCGAGCCGGGCGGCGCAGTCGGCGCCTACGCGCCGCGGATCCCGGGTCCGGCCCAGGGACAGGTGTGGAGTGAAGTTCCTGGCGGGCCCGTCGCGGAGAGGGAACCGCTGCCGCAGTACGTGGTACAGGTCCGCCCAGGGTTCCTTGCCGGCCGCCGCCGGATCGAGCCACACGGTGGAGTACGCCCTGTGCCGGAAGGTCCGCACCCCGTCCAGCCGGGCGGTGAAGACCGGTGTCCCGGCCGTCGCCGCGGCGAGCAGCGGGGCGGCCCGATCGAAGTCGGACTCGGGCACGAAGGGGAAGAGCACGTTGACATGCGGCGGCCAGCGGTGGATCTGCGGATCGTATTCCCGGCGGATGTCCTGGATCGGCCGCCACAGCTCCGCGGGCGGGATCCAGGCCACCGCCGAGTGACGCATCTCGTCGCTGGTTCGCATCCCGTGTCCACTCCCGCCGTCACCGCTTCCTCCTCCAGGGTGCCGCGCGTCCGGCCTTCGGCGGTCGCCCCTCACGCGCCGCGCGCCACGCTCGGGTGCGGTGCGCGATGGAGCCGCCGACTCGCGGGGGCGCCTCGGCCCGGCGCCCGTGCGTGGAGGCCGCGGACGTCCTCGACGGCGTCATCGCCGCCGAACGGCGGGCCGGACCCGGTCGGCCGCTTCGCCCCGGGAACCCGGGACCGGCCTGTCCTGAGCCGCGCCCTCCGAGCAGGTCACTGATACTGAGAAAATGGGCAAACTTGGGCGAAACGTCCCAGCGAGTCGACGGGGCGACCGCGTTCCGCCGAAGGCCGGGCCGCCGGAAGCCGGCCCGGAAGCCCGTCGCCATTCCCGCGGTCGACGTCTGCTGCCGTTCCGGAAGCCGCGCAGCGTCGCCGGTCAGGTCTTCCTGCTGCAACTGGTGGTCATCCTGCTGCTCATCGCCACGGCGGTGGTGGTGCTCGTCATCCAGGACCGCAACCGCGCGATCCAGGAAGCCGGCGACCGGTCACTGGTGGCGGCCGAGTCGTTCGCGAACGCCCCGGGCACCGCGGAGGCGATGAAGAGCGACGACCCGACGGCGGAACTCCAGCCCCATGCCGAGGTGGTGCGCAAGAAGACCGGCGTCGACTACGTCGTGTGCCTGAGCCCCTACGGCTTCCGGTGGACCCACCCGGACCCGGACCAGATCGGGAAGCACGTCTCCACCGCCTACGGCCAGGCGCTCGGAGGCGAGCCCCACCAGACCACGTTCGACAGCAGTCTGGGGAAGGCGGTCGACTCGACGGTGGCCGTCTTCGACGAGAAGGGGAACGCGGTCGGCCTCGTCACCGTGGGGGTCACGGTCGACAAGGTGACCAGTGTGGTGCAGCGCCAACTGCCGGTGATCTTCGTCTCCGGCGGTGTCGCGCTGCTGCTGGCCGCGGGTGGGTCGGCACTGGTCAGCGGGCGTCTGCGGCGCCAGACCCGGGGCCTGGGGCCGGTGGAGATGACCCGTATGTACGAGCACCACGACGCGGTGCTGCACGCGGTCCGTGAAGGCGTGATCATTCTGGACGGTGACGGAAGGCTGCTGCTGGTCAACGACGAGGCGCGCCGGCTGCTCGCACTGCCGCCGGAGGTCGAGGGCAAGCCGGTCACCGGACTCGGGCTGAGCCCGGCCCTGGCCGCACTGCTGGGATCGGGCCGGGCGGCCACGGACAAGGTCTTCCTGGCCGGGGACACCCTGCTCGCGGTCAACGTGCGGCCGGTCGGCGCGAAGGCGGGCAGCGTGGCCACCCTGCGGGACACCACGGAGCTGCGCGCCCTCGCGGGCAGGGCGGACGTGGCGGGCGGACGCCTGCAACTGCTCTACGAGGCCAGCACGCGGATCGGTACCACCCTCGACATCAAGCGCACCGCCGAGGAACTGGCCGAGGTGGCGGTCCCGCGCTTCGCCGACTTCGCCACCGTCGAGCTGGGGGAGCCCGTGATGCGCGGTGGTGACCCGACGGGGACGAATATGGAAATGCGCCGCATCGTGGCCGAGGGCATCCGGGACGACGCGCCCCTTTACCCCATCGGGACGCGTATGCCCTACGTGCCCGACAACCCCGTGGCCATCGGTATGACCGCCGGCCGACCGGTCCTGGTGACGCAGCTCGCCTCGGCGGACGGATGGCGGGCCCAGGACCCGGAGCGGGCCCAGCAGGTCATCGAATACGGTATCCACTCCATGATCTCGGTGCCGCTCCGGGCCCGCGGCCAATTGCTGGGGGTCGTGGACTTCTGGCGCTCGGAGCAGGACCCCTTCGAGCCGGACGACCTGTCCCCCGCCGAGGAACTCGCCGCCCGGGCGGCCGTGTGCATCGACAACGCGCGCCGCTACACCCGCGAGCACACCACGGCCGTCACCCTCCAGCGCAGCCTGCTGCCCGGCATGCTCCCCGAGCTGTCCGCCCTGGAGGTCGGGCACCGTTACCTGCCCGCCCAGGCGGGGGTGGGCGGCGACTGGTACGACGTCATCCCGCTGCCGGGCGCCCGGGTGGCCCTGGTGGTCGGCGACGTCGTCGGACACGGTCTGCACGCCGCCGCGACGATGGGTCGCCTGAGGACCGCGGTGCACAACTTCGCCGCCCTGGACCTGCCGCCGGACGAGCTTCTCGCGCACCTGGACGACCTGATCGCCCGGATCGACCAGGACGCGGCGGCGGAGGGCAGCACCGAGGCCGTCACCGGTGCCACCTGCCTGTACGCGGTCTACGATCCGGTGACCGGGCGGTGTGTTCTCGCCCGCGCCGGTCATCCAGGTCCGGCGCTGGTCTCACCCGACGGCTCCGTGACCTTCCCCGACATCCCCGTCGCCCCGCCACTCGGCGTGGGAGGAGGCCTGCCGGTCGAGACGGCCGTACTCCGGCTGGCCGCCGGCAGCCAGCTCGTCCTTTACACCGACGGCCTGGTCGAGGCCCGCGGCCGCGACATCGACGTCGGGCTCGGCATGCTCAGGGAGGCGCTCGCGGAGACGGACGGCGACACCCCGGACGAAACCTGCCGGGCGGTGCTCGACGCGATGCTGCGCACCAGGTCGAGCGACGATGTCGCCCTGCTCGTCGCACGCACCCGGCTGCTCGACCCGGAGCAGGTCGCGGAATGGGAGGTGCCCGACGACCCCGCCGCCGTCCCCCGGATCCGCGCCGAGGCCACCCGCAGGCTGGAATCCTGGGGGCTCGGCGAGGCCGTCTTCACGACCGAGCTGATCCTCAGCGAACTGGTGACGAATGCCATCCGGTACGGAGGAAGCCCCATCAGTCTGCGGCTGCTGCGCGACCGCGACAGCCTGATCTGCGAGGTCGCCGACGGGACCAGCACCTCCCCGCACCTGCGCCGCGCGGCCTTCACCGACGAGGGGGGCCGTGGTCTGTTCCTCGTCGCGCAGATGTCCCGCCGCTGGGGGACCCGGTACACCGACCGAGGCAAGATCATCTGGGCCGAGCAGTCGCTCGACGCCGGAGCCGTAGGGGACCTGAGCGGTCTTCTGATGGCGGACCTGTGAGGCGGGACGGAGGGACGGAGACCGGACCGCCGCCCCGGGGCATGCGTACGCCCAAAGCGGTCAGGAGCTTTCGTCGACCGTGAAGTACGGGATCTTGGCCGGGTCCTGGCCGAAAGCGGCTCCGAGATAGACGGCCGACAGTTTGGTGAGCGTCCCGTCGTCGATCAGCTGCTTGATGATCCGGTCCAGCTCGTCCTTGTTGACCGACCCCTTCGGGTACAGGGCGCCGTAACCCTGGTCGGTCCTGTACTGGCCCACGAGGCGCACCTTGCCCTCCCGTTTCTGGGGGTACGCCAGCAGGATCGTGGTGTCGTGGACGACCGCGTCGATCCGCCCCTCCTCCAGCGCCGTGACCATGTCCGGGTCGTTGGGGAAGGAGGTGACGGGCTTGGTCGGCTTGAGGCGCTTCTCGACGAACTCCTCGCCCGTGGTGCCCTCGGCCACGCCGATGCGGACGTCACGGATGTTGTCCTCGTTGATCTTCTCGCCGTCCCTGATCAGCACTCCCAGGGTCGAGGAGAGGTAGGGCGGGGAGAACTCGGCGACCGTGCTCCGTTCCGGGGTGATCGTGATCTGCGCCAGGGCCAGGTCGAAGTCCTTGGTCTTGCCGGACACGACCTCCGGGAAGGGAGCGTTCTCCACCTTCACCCGGTCGAGTCCGGACCGGTACGCGATGTTGGCGGCCATGCAGTACTCGTAGCCGCTCTTGACGGAGTCCGGCGTGTCGCCGTTCCACCAGCCGGGTGCGGGCAGGGTCGTCTTGACCGTGAGGGCGCCCGCGGTCATGGGTGACAGGTGAAACTCCCCGTGACGTCCCGAGATCTCGCAGTCGCCGTAGCGGGCCTTCGGTGACTCCGACCCGCCCTGGTCACAAGCCGATGTCGCGACGATGAGCGCCACGCTGACAGCCAGAGAGACGGTCGCTGCCGCGGCGCGCATCATTGCACCTCCGGTAGGGGCATACTCCTTGATTCACCATAAATCACCCCGAACCATACGACTGCGGGAGCCACGTGGGAGGACTCCGGAGCGCGGGTCGGGTTCCCCTCTTCCGGCGGTGTCGCCGCGGCCGGCCGCGAGCGCGAGCCGTTCCGGCGGAGCCGTCTCCCGGCCGGGCCGTGTCCCGGCCGTGCCGCACCCGGTGTGATCGGCCGGGCGGCTTCCCGTGCCTCCCGGCCGTGAAACGTGACGTTAACCCTGGAAACAGTTTTGACATGAACACTTCCTTTAAGTGGTTGCCTGTTGTACCAAATGAGGGCCAGCTTTCCCGCTCAGGGAGGTCTCGTGAGACGCGTCAAACTGCTGTCAGCCCTTGCCACGTTCGGCCTCGCGATGATGTTCAGCCTGGCGCTGACCGGTCCGGCACATGCTGCCGGGCCGGCCTATGTCGCGCTGGGTGACTCGTACTCGGCAGGCAACGGCGCAGGAAACTACGACAGTTCGAGTGGAGGCTGCCACCGCAGTCTCAGCGCCTACCCCTATCTGTGGAAAAACGCCCACGCACCGTCCTCGTTCGCCGACACCTCCTGCTCGGGCGCGGTCACCACGGACGTGACGAACAGTCAGCTCGGCCCGCTGAGCTCCGCCACCGGGCTCGTCTCCCTCACCGTCGGCGGCAATGACGCCGGCTTCTCGGACGTCATGACCACCTGCGTGACCGGCTCCGACGCCAGCTGCGTCGCCCGGGTGAACCAGGCCGAGAGCTACGCCCGGAACACGCTCCCCGCCCGCCTCGACGCCACCTACGACGCCATCCGCGCCAAGGCACCGAACGCCAAGGTGGTCGTTCTCGGCTACCCGCGCATGTATACGCTCAACGTCTTCTGCGTCGGCCTCAGCAGTACCAAGCACAGCAAGATCGACGAGGCCGCTGACGTCCTCGACAGTGTCATCGCCGCCCGTGCCGCCGCCCACGGCTTCGTCTTCGGAGACGTCCGCACCACCTTCGGCGGCCATGAACTGTGCTCCAGCGACGACTGGCTGCACTCCCTGGTGGTCTCCCCGAGCTGGGAGTCGTACCACCCCACCGCCACCGGCCACGCCAGCGGCTACTACCCCGTCCTCAACGCCAACAGCTGACCTCCTCCGCGGGCGCGTCGCCCCGCCCTGACTCCAGGGCGGGGCGACGCGCCCGTTTCGTCTCGCCCGGGGGCGGTGGCGCGACTCGGCACGGTGGGATCCGGTCCTGGGCCCTGGCCGCCACCGCCCTCGGGCGCCCGGAGATCCCCGGCCGACCGGTCGAGTTCTTCATCGCCGCAAGCATCCTCGTCGGTGCCGTCCACGCGATCCGTCCGCTGTTCCCGGGCCGGGAAGCGGTGGTGGCGGGCGTCTTCGGCCTCGGCCGCGGCATGGCGTTCTCCTTCGTGCTCGCCGAGACGCATCTGTCCACCGGACAACTGGTGTTCAGCCTCTTCGGCTTCAACCTGGGCATCGAACTGGTCCAACTCCTGCTGGTCTGCTTGGCCCTGCCCGTGCTGCTGGTCGTCGCGCGGCTGCGGGTACAGCCCGCGCTCCGGGTGGGCGGCGCGCTGCTCACCGCCACGGCGGCGGTCGGCTGGCTGCTCGACCGGCTCGGCGTGCCCAACCCGGTCGCCCGGACGGCCGACAGCGCCGGATCGCACACCATGCTGATGCCGGCCGCCCTCGCGCTGACCGCGGTCGCCGCCATCGGCTGGGCGCTGTCCATACGGTGGCGCGCGCAGGCCGAACAGGGTCGTGTCGCTCGTTTCCGGACGGGAGCACGTTCCGATGCGGCGGTCGCACCGGGACCGGCACCCTCATCCGGCTCGCGCGAGCGTGCCGGACGTGCGTTGGGGTCGGTCGATCAGGAGCTGATTGGACAGGATGAGACGGCTGACTGTGCCGCGGCCGCGCTCGGTTGTGTGTCCCGAAGCGATGGTCGACGTCGTGGAATGCCGCGTCGACCCGAGGACCGGGACTCTGCAACTCCTTCGGGTCGGCCCGCGGTTCCGCGACGGAACAGGCTGGAGCCGAACCATCGACGCCGTCAGGCGGTCAGCCCACCCGCCGCGAGCCGGTCGCTCAGGTCTCTCACCAAACCCGTGCCCAGAGTGTCCGCCCGGGTCAGAAGTGCCTCGAAACCCGTGAGACGGCGGAAGGTTTCGGCGTACACCGCCTGCTCCTCCAGGGGGAGTTGGAGTACCTGAAGGCGCCGGATGTCGACCCTGGACGAACTGGAGGCATGGGTGCCCGCCTGACGTCCGTTGGCCGGTGCGCGCAGACAGCCTGCGAGAAAATTCGCATCCAGTTTCTCCTGGTCCACGCGCAGGGCGTAGAGCTGAGGGCCCAGGGCCATCGGGGGCCCTTCATGCACCCACGCCTTGTAGGCCCGTACGACTCCGGCGACCACGACATCGCCCTCCTCGGCGATGGCGTGAGCCGCGTCGGCACCGGCCAGCCCGCTGGGAGTGCCGTCCATCAGGAGGTCGGCAACGGTGAGGAGCGGCACGGTGGATCGACGCGGTGACGCCGTGGTCTCCGATGGCTGCTGTCCGGCGCGCAGTGTCACCGCACCGGCCTTGACGAGATCCCCCACCGTGGCCGTGGTCTGGGGTGCCTCGGCCTCGAAGCCGAGTTTGGACAGGTGCTGCACGTGGCCGGCCAGCTCGACCAAGGAATCACCCAACTCGCCCCATGAAGCGGCCAGTTCCAGGCTAGAGGGCTCCGCGTTCGATGCGGTGTAGCGTCCGGGGGTCACGTCGACCTCGTCGTCCAACAGGTCGAGCAAGGGGACGCGAACGGCGCTCTCCGGAAGGACGTCGTCCGGACTGTCGAGGGCCTGCACAGCGGAGAGGACGAAGGAACCGAGAGCGTCCCAGTCGGGTCCAGGCTCACGTGCGCCGGGTCTCGCGAAGCGTGTGGCGTCCACGAGCAGTGCGTCCTGGCTCGGGGGAGCGGATGCAGGACTGTCCGGAGCGGCTCTCAGGATCCACAACTGAAGTGACACGCTGTGCGGTTGCGCGCTGCCGGGCGGCAGGGCCACGACCGCTCGAAGCACCCCCGTACGGAGCAGTGAGCCGCGGATGCGACGACCCGCCTTGCGCGAGGCGACGGCGGGAGGAAGGACGACGACAGCCGCCCCGCCCGGCTTGAGGTGGGACAACAGATGCTGCACCCAAGCCAGTTCGGGCTCGGTCCGCGGTGGCAGTCCGTGTGTCCAGCGCTGGTCGGTGGCCAGTTCCTCGTAGCCCCAGTCGCGTTCGTTGAACGGAGGGTTGCAGAGTGCGATGTCGGCACGCACTCCGGCGAACGGGTCTTCGCGAAGGGCGTCCGCCGTGGCGATCTCCGTACGGACGTCCCGGTTCTCCGTGATGAAACCGAGCCGGGCCGAGGCCAGTGCCGCGAGCGCCGGATCCCGCTCGCACCCCAGAGCCACCAGGCCCGGACCGTTGTACTCCTGCACGGCCGCGGCGGGGAGATGCCCGGTGCCACAGGCGGGATCGAAGACGGTCAACCCGCTCTGGTCCGCGCCGAGACGGACGGCGAGGGCGATCCGGGTCATCAGCGCGGCAAGTGGCGCGGGCGTTGTGCTGAGTTGCCGCACATGAGTTTCGAGCCACCGTTGCATCAGGAACTCGAAAGTCTCACGCGGCCCTTCGCTCCGGCCCAGTCTTGCCGCATCGCCCACCAACTCGATTGCCTTGTCAGAGAGTTCGGCATGCGAAACGCGGGCTCTCGGGGTGCGCATGCGTCGAGCCGACTCGGCCACGGCCAGCCCCGACTCGTCCCTGCTGCCGAGCGCCTCGAACCGCGGCCAGAGGAACTCGCGGCCGCCGATGTCCTTGAGTTTGCCGTTGTCCCGAAGCCACTGCTCGACCTCGGACAGCGAGAACTGGGGACTGACGTCAGTGCCGCCGATGCGGGTGGGGAACGAGTCGTGACGGCGGCGCCAGTTGCTCACCGCCGCGCGCCCCACTCCCGCGATCCGGGCGATCTCGGCCAAGCTGACGGGTACGGCGTTTGGTGTACTCATCGAACAGTCTCCGAGGTGCCTGGCCGGCTGGGTTGGTCGGCGTCCCAGCGGCGCTGTTGCGTGGAAGGCTACTACGCTCATTGACTTTGTTCACAGTGTAAAGCCGCGAGGGTGGCGTGTGGAAAATGTGGAGGACGGGCGAAATGCAGAAATTCACGCCGGGAACAGTGCTGCGGGACCGCTATGAGCTGAACTCGGTGCTCGGCCGAGGTGTGATGGGGCAGGTGTGGCAGGGACGTGACCTCTATCTGGAACGGCCCGTGGCGGTGAAGACGATCGCCGCGGAACTGCTGGCCGTCCCGCGGAGCCGCGAGGAGGCGCTGGCTCGTTTCAAGAGGGAGGCGCAGGCCGCGGCACGGCTGGACCACCACAACGTCACCACGGTCTTCGACGCGTCGATCACGGACGACACCTGCTGTCTGGTCATGGAACTGATCGAGGGCACCACCTTGGAGTACCTCTTCGACCAGCAGGAGAACGAACGATTCGACGTGATGTCGGCCGCCGCCGTGGCAGCCCAACTGTGCGCCGGACTGTCCGCGGCCCACGCCGCCGACCTCGTGCACCGTGACCTCAAGACCCAGAACGTCATGATCCGGCGGGACGGCGTCGTCAAGATCCTGGACTTCGGCCTGGTGAAGCTGCTCACCGACGCCGACCCGCGCCTGACCATGACCGGCGAGGGCATCGGCAACATCCTCTGCGCCTCACCTGAACTGCTCTCCGGCCAGGACCGGCTCGACGGCCGCAGCGACCTCTACGCGGTCGGCTGCCTGCTGCACCACATGCTCACCGGCAGCGCGCCCTTCGCCACCGACCAGCCGGCGCTCCTCGCCTCCCGTCATCTGAGCTCGCCCCCGCCGGCCGTCGCCGATGAGGGGGTGGAGGTCCCCGACGCCCTCCAGGAACTGGTCACGGCCCTCCTCGCCAAACGTCCGGAAGACCGCCCCTCCTCCGCCGTCGAGGTCTACGCGGCGCTGGCCCCCTACCTGCCGGAGCCGGACCCCGGGCTGGCCACCCGCCGCGGTCTGCCCGAGGACCCCCGCCGCCCCTTCCTCGTCCCGCAAGGGCCGAGGCCCGTGTGAACAGTGAGAGGATGGCGTGGTTGACCGGGTGCGCCGCGTCGCCCCCGGCCGCAAGGCTGTGACAGGCGTCGCGGGCGCCGGGACTGGGGACGGGCGCAATGCGGCGAAGCCTTGGACGGTACGAGCTCACACGCGAGCTGGGCCGGGGTGGCATGGGGGTCGTCTGGGCGGCGAACGACCCCGACAGTGGCCGCGAAGTGGCCGTGAAACTCCTCGCGCCCCGTGGTCGCGGTACCGAGCTCACCATGCTGGAACGCCGGTTCCTGCGCGAAGCGCGCCTGACCAGCCGGCTGGATCACCCGGGCATCCCCGCCGTCCATGATCACGGCAGTCATGAGGGTGAGCTCTACCTCGTCATGGATCTGGTTCCGGGCCGCGCGCTCGACGCCGTGCTCGAGAGCGACGGCCCCCTGCCCGTCGAGCAGGCTGCGGACGTCGCACGGCGCACCGCCGAGGTGCTCGCCTATGCCCACGGCCAGAGCGTCGTGCACCGCGACCTCAAGCCGTCGAACCTGATGATCACCCCGGACGGCGAGATCAAGGTTCTCGACTTCGGTGTCGCGGCCGCTCTGGAACCCCAACCCGGAGAAACCCGCTTCACGGCGGCCAACGCCACCCCCGGCACGGTCGTCTACATGGCACCCGAGCAGGCCGTGGGCAAGACCGTGCCCGTCAGTGACCTCTACTCCCTCGGCTGTGTCCTGTACGAACTGCTCACCGGGTCCCCGCCCTTCACCGACGGCAGTCCCTTCATGCTGTACCACCAGCACGCGAACGAGCCCGTACCTCCGCTCGCCGATCGTCGCTCCGGTGTCCCGGACGGATTGCGGACGCTGGTGGCGGCCCTGCTGGAGAAGAAGCCCGAGGACCGGCCCGCCTCCGCGGCCGAAGTTGCCGCACTGCTCACGGCCTGGACCCCGGTGCTGCCCGGCCCGCGCTCGGCGACGGCGCTCGCGCATCCACGGCTGGCGGAGATCGCCGCCCTCCGCCGGTCCGGACGCCCTGCCCGTGCCCTGGAGGAGTACGAGGAACTCATGGCAGCTCCCGGTGTCGGGCGCGCCGACCTTCTCGCCGCGAGAGCCGGAGCGGCCCTGTGCGTGGGCGCGCTCGGCCGCACCCGCGAGGCCCTGGACGAGCTGAAGTCGGTCCTCGCCGAGCAGCGCAGCCTTCTCGGGGCGGGGGATCCGGCGGTGCTGGACACGCGGTACGAGATCGCCGTGCTGCTGGTCCGTACGGGCGAGCGTCACGCGGCCGTGGAGCTGCTGCGGCGCCTCGTCGGCGACGAGGAGAGGGTCCTGGCCGCGGACGACATACGTAGTGGACGCACCGGCTCGCTCCTGGAGCGACTGCGGCGCATGGTTTGATCGGCGCCCGAGGCGACCATTGTTTTGTAATCTCTGTTCACAGGTATTCGCTCGTGTTACTCTCCGACCGCACCGTTCCGGTGGGGAGGCAGGACACTGTCTACGGACGGCAGCAGGAGACACCGAGGAGAACAGCGCCCATGACGCCAGCAGCTCAGCGTGAGACCGAGCGGACGGGGGCGCCGGAGCTCCCCGAGGAGGGCAATCTCGTCGAGGTCCGCGGCCAGTCCTGGGTCGTCGCCCGCGTCGAGCCGTCCCCGGCCTCCGACGGCGACGAGGAGCGCAGGCCCGCCACCCTCGTCCACCTCCAGTCCGTCGCCGACGGCCGCTTCGGCGACACCCTCTCCGTCATCTGGGAGGTCGAGCCCGGCCGCCGTGTCCTGCCCGCGGGCTCCCTCCCCGACGCCTCCACCGGCGCCTACGACCCCCCGAACCGTCTCGCGGCCTTCCTCGACGCGGTCCGCTGGTCCGCCGTCGCCTCCGCCGACGCCAAGACCCTCCAGGCCCCGTTCCGCTCCGGTGTCGCCGTCGAGCCGTACCAGCTGGAGCCGGTCTCCCGCGCCGTCGGCGCCCCCCGCGTCAACCTCCTCCTCGCCGACGACGTCGGCCTCGGCAAGACCATCGAGGCAGGCCTCGTCGTCCAGGAGCTGATGCTGCGGGGCCGGGCCAGGCGCACCATGGTCGTCTGCCCGGCCGGCCTCACCCTCAAGTGGCGCGACGAGATGGCCGAGAAGTTCGGCCTGGAGTTCACCATCGTCGACTCCGAGCACTGCGCCCGCCTGCGCCGTACGCACGGCACGGCCGCCAACCCGTTCCGCGTCCACCCGCTGACCATCGTCTCCCTGCCCTGGCTGCGCGGACAGAAGGCCCAGCGTCTCCTCGACGAGGTCATCGGCGCCTCCGAGGAGAGCCCCGACGGCGAGCACAAGCGCTTCTTCGACCTGCTCGTCCTCGACGAGGCCCACCACGTCGCCCCCGCCGCGCCCAAGCAGGTCTACGCCGTCGACTCCCAGCAGACCAAGCTGATCCGGCGCCTGGTCCCGCACTTCGAGCACCGGCTCTTCCTGTCGGCGACCCCGCACAACGGCTACCCCGAGTCGTACACCGCGCTCCTCGAACTCATCGACGACCAGCGCTTCGCCCGCGGCGTCGACCCCGACAAGGAAGCCCTCAAGGACACCGTCGTACGGCGTCTGAAGTCGACCGTCACCAACGCCGACGGCACACCGCGCTTCCGCACCCGCAAGACCAACGAGCTCTCCGTCGACTACACGCCGCAGGAGCGCGAGATCCATCAACTGCTCGGTTCCTTCGCCGAGTTGCGCCGTAAGAAGCTGACGCCGACGGCACGCGGTGGCCGCCGCGCCGCCGACCTCGTGACGCTGCTGCTGAAGAAGCGCCTCTTCTCCTCTCCGGCGGCCTTCCTCCACACCGTCCAGGTCTACCTCTCCCACCTGGAGGACACCGGCCCCGCCCGCGGACGCGCGGCAGCCGCCGAAGTCCCCGAGTGGCTGGAGGAGTTCGCGGACCTCGTCGCGGACCTCGACGACACCGGGCTCGTCGAGGCCGAGGACGACGCCCTGACCCGCTCCACCTCGCTCACCCCGGCCGAGGACGGCCAGGAACTCGACCTGCTTCAGGAGATGGAGCGCTGGGCCCTCACGCACGAGGCCGCCCCGGACTCCAAGGCCGACGCCCTGATCGCCGCCGTCAAGGCCGTCTGCCGCCCCGACGGCAAGAGGTGGACCAACGAGCGGGTCGTCATCTTCACCGAGTACCGAGACACCCAGAAGTGGCTCTACGACCTCCTCCAGCAGGAGGAACTCACCAACGGCGGCCGGGTCGAACGCCTCCACGGCGGACTGCCCACGGACGAACGCGAGCGCATCCGTCTCGGCTTCCAGGCCGAGCCCGCACGCCCCGAGGGCAAGGTCCGCATCCTCCTCGCCACCGACGCGGCCGGCGAGGGCATCGACCTCCAGAACCACTGTCACCGTCTGATCAACTACGACATCCCCTTCAACCCCAACAAGCTCGAACAGCGCATCGGCCGTATCGACCGCTGGGGCCAGAAGCACGACCCGGAGATCACCCACTTCATCGGCTCCGGCTGGCAGCAGGCCCAGGCCGGTTCCTACGAGGCCGACCTCGAGTTCCTCTCCCGCGTCGCCAAGAAGGTCGCGCGCATGGAGCACGACCTCGGCTCCGTCAACGCGGTCCTCGCCGACGCCGTACAGCGCCGCATGGCCGGCGACACGGCACCCGTCGACATCGAGAACGCCAAGCCCAAGCCGATCAAGGGCCGTCGCACGGGCGGCGAGGTCGCGCCCGAGCAGAACGTCACGGCACAGACGAAGAAGCTCGCAGACCAGTACGAGGAGACCGTCTCGTCCCTAGGTCTCACCCCGGCGAACGTGAAGCGCGTCGTCGACACGGCCCTGGCCCTCGACAACCAGCCCTCGCTGCTACCCTCCACGCTCCGCGCTGAGGACTTCGAACCGGGTGACCTCTTCGACGTGCAGCCGCTGTCCGGGAGTTGGGAGCGGGCGACCCGCGGCCTCGCCCACAAGCTCCGCGAGGGCGAGCAGCGCCCTCTCACCTTCTCCCCGGCGGTCGCCGCGCAGGGCCGCGACGACGTGGTCCTCGCCCACCTCAAGCACCCGCTCGTGGCCCTCTCGACGCGCCTACTCACCGCGGCAGTCTGGAACGCGGACTCGGTCGGCCTGAACCGCGTCACCGCCGTCGTCTCCGACGATCCGGCCGTCACCACGACCCTGGTCTCCGCCTACGCGCGGTACGTCCTCGTCGGCACCGACGGCACCCGCCTGCACGAGGAAGTCCTGTACGCGGGCGGCTGGTTCGGCGACACCGGACGCTTCCGCCGCTGGGAGTCGGTCAACGAACAGGGCCGGGTCCTGTCCCGTGCGCTCACCGACGGCACGGAGGCCGCCCCGCACCTGCGGCAGGGACTGACCGAGGCATGGGGGACCCTCCGGGACCCGCTGTACCGGTCGCTGGAGGCCCGGGCCTCCGAACTCGGCCGTCAGCTGGAGAGCCGTCTCACCGACCGCCGGACCGAGGAGGAGCGCCGCATCACCGCCACCCTCGACCGCTTCGAGGCCACCCTGCGCGCCAAGCTCAAGGAGGAGGGCGACGGCGAGGGCGAACAGCTCGCCCTCCTCTCCACCCACGAACTGACCGGCCACGAGCGCCGCCAGTTCGAGGACGACCGTCGCCGCTGGGACGACCGTCTCCAGGGTCTCCCCGCCGAGCGCGAGCGCGAACTCGCCGCGATCGCCGCCCGCTACCGCGAGCCCCGCTCCCACCTCTTCCCCGCCGCTGTCGTCTTCGTCATCCCCGCAAAGGAAGCCCGCCGATGAGCCGCCCCCGCAGCGCCATGAGCGCTGGAGTAGCCGCCGCCAAGGCCCAGGCCCTCGACGGCCGTCGGCAGCACCAGGAATGGCTCGACCTCACCGAGGTCTCCGGCCCCTTCCTCACCATGCCCGTCCTCCTGCGCGCCTGGCCCCAGCTCGACGCCCTGGAGAAGGACGAACGCGCCCGGCTGCGCGCCCGCCACGCCGACTGGCAGACCGACACGACCGCGGGCCGCGACGAGTGGGTGGCGTACCTCCTGCGCGGCCTCCTCGGCTGGGACGACGCCCTGACCCTGCGCCAGGGCGAGGCCGAGCATCACGGTCTGGACCGCCTCACCCTGCGCGTGGCCGAGCACAACACCGAGGTCCGCCCCGACTTCGCCCTCGTCGAACCCGGCATCGACCTCGCCGCCGAACCGGACACGGAATCCGCGGCCAAGCGCGTACGACTCCTCGGCGTCACCGTCCCCGCCGGTACGGCGCCCACCTCCCGCGCGGGCGGAGGCGGCGACTGGGCCGCTGCCCCCGCCGACCGCCTGGCCCGCCTTCTGCGCCACCACGGCGTCCCCCTCGGCCTGGTCACCGACGGCCGCTGGTGGTGCCTGGTCTGGGCCCCGCTCGGCGGCGTCACGACCACGGCTGTCTTCGACTCCATCGGCTGGAACGAGGCCGCCGAACGCAACGTCGTCCGCGCCTTCGTCTCCCTGCTGCGCCGCCGCCGCTTCTTCGAGTACGAGGAGGCCGAGACGCTCGTCGGCCTGCTGAAGGCGAGCCTCGCCGCCGGTGAGGACGTCACTGAGGCCCTCGGCGTCCAGGTCCGGCAGGCCGTCGAGCTCCTCGTCGACGCCATAGGACGCGCGGACGTCCGCGCCGTCGAGCACGGAGCACCGGGTCTGCACGCCTCGGGTGTGAGCGCCAGTGAGGTCTACCGCGGTGCCGTCGCAGTGATGATGCGCATCGTGTTCCTGTTGTTCGCAGAGGAACGAGGACTGCTCCCCGCCGACAACGAGGTCTACGCCCGCTCCTACTCCGCCCGCTTCCTGCGCGACGAACTCAAGGCGCGCGCGGACGAGGAGGGCGAGACGTCGCTGGAGCACACGACGTCCGCCTGGCACCGCCTGATCGCCCTGTTCCACGCGGTGCACGGGGGAGTGGACCACCCGGGCTCCGGTTTCCACCTGCCCGCGTACGACGGTTCGATCTTCGACCCCGAGAAGTACCCGTGGATGGAGCGCACGACCCCGCTCCTCCCGATCGACGACCGAACCGTCCTGCACATGCTCCAAGCGGTGCAGGAGGTCCGCGTCGGCAAGGGCAAGGACCGCGAGGTGCGCACGCTCAGCTTCCGCGCGCTGGACGTCGAGCAGATCGGTTACGTCTACGAGGGCCTGCTGTCGTTCGACGGGCGCCGGGCGACCGAGCACATGGTGGGGCTGATCGGTCCCGAGGGCCTCGAACACGAGGTGCCGCTGCGGGAGCTGGAGTCGCTGGCGGCGAGGTCCGGGGCCTCGGTGAAGGCTCTGGCGAAGGCCGTCCACGAGAAGTGGAAGGACCCGAAGCCCCCGGCGACGGCCGGGCAGTTGGAGAAGAAGCTCGCCCCGGTCGGGGCCGAGGACGCGGCGGAGGCACGGCGCCGGCTGAACGCGGTCACGAAGGACCCGGCGCTGACGGAGCGGCTGCTGCCGTTCGGCGGCATCCTTCGGGACGACCTGCGCGGCCTGCCGACGGTCATCCCGAACGGCGCGCTGTACGTCACGGAGTCCTCGCTCCGCAAGAACACGGGCACGCACTACACGCCCCGCTTCCTGGCCGAGGAAGTCGTGCTGCACGCGCTGGAACCGCTGGTGTACGAGCCGGGTCCGCTCCAGACGACGGAGACAGGGGAGTGGCGTCTCAAGTCCGCCGAGCAGATCCTGGACCTGAAGGTCGCGGACATCGCGATGGGTTCGGCGGCGTTCCTGGTGGCGGCCTGCCGTTACTTGGGTGACCGTCTCATCGAGGCCTGGGAGTCCGAGGGCCGCGCGGACGCGATGACCTATCGCGCGGGGCGGGCCGTGGACGCGGTGACGTCGGCGGACGCGGAGCAGGACCCGGTGGTGGTCGAGGCGCGGCGCCAGATCATCGAGCACTGCCTGTACGGCGTGGACATCAACCCGATGGCCGTGGAGATGGCCAAGCTGTCGCTGTGGCTGGTGTCCATGGACCCGGGGCGGCCGTTCACGTTCCTGGACGACCGGCTGGTGGCGGGAGACTCGCTGCTGGGTGTCACTTCCCTGGCTCAGCTGGAATCCGTCCATATGGATGTACGGAAGGGGCATAAGCTACACAAGGGGGCTTTCGAGCAGGAGTGGACTGAAGTCGCCAAGCAACAAGTGCACCGAGCGGCGCAGAATCGGCAAGCCATCGCCGAAGTGGAAGGTCGCAGCGTCAAGGACCTTGCCGTGAAGCGCACCTTGCTGGAGGCGGCACAGAACGATGCTCGGCGCCTCAACCTGATCGGTGACCTGGTGGTGGGTTCGGCATTGGCCGAGGAGAGTGGTCTGCGCGGAAGTCATGTACGCGCGGTCGAGCTTGCGGTCATCGCGGCCGATGACCGGGTTGCCGATTCGTCTGAAGCTCTTCGTCAAGCCCTGAACGAGAGTGCAGCCTGGCTTGGGGTAGATCTGCCCGATGGTGCCTTTAGACGACAGCCGCTTCATTGGCCGTTGACTTTCCCCGAGGTGTTCGAGCGTGGTGGTTTCGATGTGATAGTGGGTAATCCGCCATTCTTGGGTGGCCCAAAGATCACGCCATCGCTCGGCTCCTGCTATCGCGAGTTTTTGGTGGACTTTGTCTCCGACGGGACAAGCGCTAGGAACAACGACCTCGTGGCGTTCTTCCTTCTGAAGGTCCATCAGCTTCTTCGGTCTACTGGGCAAGCTGGATTGATCACCACGAACAGTGTGGCGCAAGGTGACACTCGGGAAGTCGGCCTGGATCAGCTTGTTGCAAAGGGTGTCGTCATTCGACGGGCCGTTAAGAGCAGGCCTTGGCCGTCGAAGTCGGCTTCGCTCGAGTTCAGCGCCCTTTGGACAGCGTCCACTGTTCCTGCGCCCGCCGCAGTACGCGTTCTCGATGGCGTCGTGGCTCCTCAAGGAATTTCATCGTCTTTGACGCTGAACTCTCGGATTTCAGATCGGCTTCACCGCCTAGCGATGCATAGGAAGAGGGCGTCCCTGGGGTCGTGTCTTATGGGGTCGGGCTTCATCGTGAGCCAAGCAGAGGCCCAAGCATGGATTGAAGTCGACGAGAGGAACAAGGAGGTCCTATTCCCCTATTTGAATGGGCAGGACGTGAATACCAGTCCAACTCATACTGGTGAACGTTGGGTGATCAACTTTCGGGAAATGAGGGAGGGGCAGGCGCGCTCCTACGATCTCCCTTATAGGTGGGTACGTAATGAGGTGTGGCCTGAACGCAAATTGAAGGACCCTGTCAAATATCCGCGAATGGTGCATGAGTGGTGGAAATATTGGAGCGCCAGGCCGGACCTCTATGAGGCTCTACCGGGATTGGAGCAGTGCATCGTTATCACGCGTGTCAGTAAAGTCGTCATGCCTGCTATGGTGCCGACAGGGAAAGTATTCAGCGACGCCACGGTGGTATTTGTTTCAGATGACTTTGCAGATCTTGCGATCCTGAGTAGCTCCGTTCACTATTGGTGGGCGCTCGATCGCGCATCGACGATGAAGGGGGATCTCCGTTATGCCCCTACCGACGTTTTTGAGACTCTCTATTGGCCAGCGGTCACGCAAGGGCTTCGTGATGCTGGTGTCCGCCTGCACGAGTTCCGTCGTGAGCTTATGCTGCGACGTGATGCAGGGCTTACTGCTGTCTATAACTTGTTCCATGATCAAGAATGCAACGACGAGGACATCGCCGAACTGCGAAACCATCATGAGCGGGTCGACGTGGCCACTGTTGCGGCTTATGGATGGCATGATCTTTTGGACCCCACGGGGGTGACGCCTCCAGCCGATACCGCTCATGAGACGTTCAGGCTCGACCATGGGTTTCATAGGACTGACCAAGGAGTCCGTTACACCATCGGTCTCGCTGCCCGCACAGAAATCATCGACAGGCTACGCCAGTTGAACCATGAAGCCTACGCCGACGAAGTCCGCCTCGGTTATCACGCGAAGGGTGCCTCCAAGCTCGGGACGTCGTCGTCGGCGAAAAGCGTCAGCGAACGTAAGGGGCAGAGGGATGAGCGAGGCGGGTTGGATTTCGGTGACGGTGCGGAGGGCGCCCTGTTCTGAGCCGTCGACATGACAACGGGCTCGCTCGCGTCACCCCAAGTGACGCGAGCGAGCCCGTTGTTCCGCTCGGAAGTCGTACTCGGCTCTACTCCACCGCGAGTGCCACGAACGCCGCCCACTTGCCTCGGTCGACCCGTAGCACCGACCCGCCAGCCACGGCCTTCGAGTCCCGTACATACATGGCGTCCAGGCCAGCGGCCACCTCGACACAGTCGCCACCGCTGGTTCCGCTGTAGCTGCTTTTGAACCAGTCCAGTTCAGCGGCCTGAGCTGTGTGCTGGTCGGTGCTCATAGCTCCCCTGTCATGCGTTCGATGAAACGAGAGGATTCCTCGGTGTTGAGGGCCTGTGTGCGCAGCATCCCATACCGCAGCCAGAACTCGCTGACCTCGTTCGGAGCTGTCCTGACCGTCACCACGTCCTGCGCCTCGATGTAGACCTGCCGCGTGCGATCCGCTGATTCCAGCAACACCATGGGCCCGCTGTGGGCGCCTCGGGTGGTTGGCATGATCTGGAGTTCGACGTTACGCCTCCGTGAGCATGCCAGCAGGTTTTCCAACTGTTCGCGCATTACCGTCTTGTTGCCCACCACACGTCGAAGGGCGTCTTCCTCCACCACGAACACGAAGACCGCGGGCGGGTTCTTGCGAGTCAGCAAGCTTTGCCGTGCCAAGCGGGCTGCGACGCGTTGCTCGATGGTCTCGTCGTCCAAGGCCCTGTGTCTGCAACAGCCCAGAGATGAGGAGGGGATCGTACGAGAACCTGCTCAGCGCCTCCGCTTCCAGCAGCGCGACGTTGCGGAAGAACCGAGGCAACTTCGCCCGATCTACCTCCCCCTGAAGTGCGTCCAGTACCCCATCCGCCTCCAGCACCCGCTCCGCCCCGACAGTGAACGCCGCCTTCGCCGGCCTCCGGCCCTGCTCCACCGAAGCCACCTGCTCCAGCGAGTAGCCGATCGTGTCCCCGAGTTGTTGTTGGTTCAACCCCACCCGCTTGCGCAGGTGTTGCAGTAGAACGCCGTACGCTGACCAGACACCCGGCACATCGGACCCCTCGTCCTTTGGCTTCGGCGTGTTTCCCCCCGCGTGTCCCGTACTGCCCTCACATTTCCATGCCCTTCCGTCCCGCCTTGCACCCCGCCGCTGGGCCATGTTCAACGCGATCCGCAACCAACGAGACACGCCACGGGACCCGTGTAAGCCCGTACAGGACCCGTACAAGCAAAACCACGGCCAGTCGTCCCGCCGTACGACAACAAAGCCGTACGACCGTCGTACCTGTTCACCGGGCCATCCACCCCGCCACGCTGACCCCGTGATCCACCCCCAGATCACCGGCGAAGCCAAGTCGCCCCATACGTCCGTCCCGCACCTGACCCTGCGCTTCAGCAGCGCCAGACGCGGCGCCCGCCTCGCCCGCCAACTCGCCGTCCAGCAGTTCACCGAGTGGACAGGCCTCCCGCACGACTGCGACCTCGCACACACCGTCGCCGTCCTCATGGCCGAGCTGGCGTCGAACGCCGTCCGCCACGGCAGCCTCCCCGGCCGGGACTTCAGGCTCGCGCTGCTCCTCCTGTCGGACGCACTTCGCGTCGAGGTGACCGACACCCGCCCGGAGCGCCGTCCGGAACCCGCCTCCACCGCCCCGCAGTCACTCGACGCCCCGTCGGGACGGGGACTGCTGCTGGTGGAGGCGTACGCCGAACGCTGGGGCTGGGAACGCCGGGACGCTTGCACGAAGACCGTGTGGGGCGAGGTGGCGCTCCCGTCCCCGCCAGAGACGCAGAAGGCGACGAATTCGGCGAAGAATCTCTTGTGAACTCAGTGCATGAAGAAGATACTGGTCTCGTCCCCGTCGCCCGTGCCCCGTTGGGTGAACACTCCCCGGGCGTCCCCTGTGAGGTTCCGTGCTCGACCACCGTCTCGTGCAGACTGCCGTGATCGGTAACGCAAGCTCCGACCACCCGGTGATCCTCCCCATGGAATTCACGGAGCTGGAAGCCTGGCGCAGGCGCCACCCGCACTACACCTACTGGTGTGGCTACGAACTCGGTGGGTGCGGTGGCAGGTTGATGGACCGCCTGTACCACGACAAGGTATGCCACTTCGCCCACGTGGCCGGCGGACCCACCTGCGGACGTGCCGCCACCGGCGAGTCCAGCGCCGACCACCTGTTCATCAAGCGGGGCCTGCGCGACCTGCTGAGCAAGCACGGTCAACGGGGTGACGTGCGGACCCATGACCTCGGCTCGGGACCCGGCGGCGCGGTGGACCTGCACCTGCCCGCCGCCCGCCGCAGGCTCCGATTCCAGCTCTCGCGTCTCGACTACCGAGGGTGGCGTACGGCGAACCTCGCCCTCGGTGGCGACGTGGACGAGGTCGACTGGCTCTTCGGTTCGGACGGCTCGCTCACCGAGGAACTCCTGGCCCGCAACGGCTACGGTCTGCGCTTCCGCCTGGAGACCGTGGGCGGTGAGCGCCGTGTGTACGTCGGTACCCGGACCTACGACGAACAGTCCGTCCGCTGGGACCTCTTGGAGGACTGCCGGATCGAGCGGGCCGGCCTGCTGACGCCCTCCGCGGCGGCCCTGCGCGTACCCGTTCAGCGCCCGGAGCCGTTCGCGTTTCCTCTCGACGGCCCCACGATCTTCATTCTGGACAAGGAAGCTCCCGTCCCCGACGACTCGCCGTTCGCCGCCGAGGGGCGCCGCCTGGTCATGGCTGACGTCAAGCCTCTCGGCAGCCCTGTCGTACGAGCGGTGCTGTCCCTGCCCGACGACACCGCACTGCCTCCGGCGCAGTACGTCTACCGAGCAGCCGACGGCGCACGCCTACTGGTTCGCGAAGGCGCCGACGGGTGGGCCGTCCACTTGGACCGTTTCGTACGTCTCAACGCCCATGAGGCGGCCCGCACGGGCCTGGCCGGGGTGCTCCCCGAGTCGCCCGAGAGGCAGCCGGCTCCAGCACCTCGGATGCGTCAGCCAGATCCTCGGCCGCCCGTCGCGCCCCTGAGGGCCCAGCCTCCGGCGGCGGACCGGAAGCAGAGGGCGAAGAAGGGCGTGCCCCTGACCCGGGACCAGGCCATCGTCCGCGTCCGCGAGATCCTGAGAGCCTCCGCGCCAAGAGGACGCACACATCATTGGTCCGCCCTCGCCGCACAACTCGGTGAGCCGCTCACCAATATGTCCGCGAGCGAGCACATCGACTTCCTCGTCGAGGTCGACAGCCCGCTCTGGGACACCAAGGCGGTGCTGTCGGTGCTGCTCCGCGACGATGCGGGCCTCTTGCCGTGCCTGCCCGCCGTACTCGCGAAGCTCGGAGTGCGAGGCGCCGAGGGGCTGTCGGCCGATTCGCCAGCCTTGCTCTCCTGGGTGAACCAGGAGACGGAACGGGCCATCGCGCTGTACGCGAAGCCGTCACGTGCAGTGCTGAGACGACAGCCTGTCACCAGCCCTGCACGTGCACTGACCGTGCGGCAGGAGAGAGAAATAGGTGCGTTGATCAGGCGCGTCCAACAGCACCAGCCCAAGCAGGTCCGGTTCGAGAGCCGGGACTCCACTGCCGCGGAAAGGCAGCAGGTCCGTGAGTTGCTCAAACGCGTAGAGAAGAGGATGTCCGTCTTGGGCGGCGCGTTCAAAACGAGCAAACAGACACGCCGGACGCTTCGCGTCGCCCGTGTGTGGCTCACTCTTGCTGTCCCGGGCTACCTGATCCCTGCCAACCCCTCGCCGCTGGAGAACCAGGCGCTCAGGACGAGCGCTGCCGACGTTCTGGTCCGACTGAGTGCAATCGCCAGGACGTTGGAGGCTACGAAGCTCAAGTATTGGTGATTCGAGCGTGCCGAGACAGGCCCACCACATTCGAAGACCCGGGAATCAGTGGGTAGGGCTGTCCGCGACCGACGGGCCTGAGTGAATGCTCGGTCCCCGCCCACAGTCACGTGGATTCTCGTCCGCCCCGATCGCCTCGTAGAGGAAGTCGCGGATCCGCATCACGGAATCGACGTACCCACCCGTACAGCCAGGTCCGGCTTGAGACTTGGCCGTACATCGACGCCCTCGAGGCGCTCGCCATCCGAGAGGACCAGAAGACTTCATGAGCAAGGCCGATGACGCCAAGAACCTGATCCAGCAGGCCTTCGACAAGGCGTTGGTCGCCCAGCAGCCGCTGGCGAGGAAGAACGTCGAGCGCCTGCGGCGAGTCCACTCCGACGACACTCCACAGGAACTGATCCGTCGGTTGGACCGGTACTACCTCGCCGGCATCACCGCGTCCGGAGGAGCGTCCGGCGCGGCAGGAGCCGTGCCCGGCGCCGGGATACCGGCGGCTCTGGCCGATGCCATGCTCTTCACCGAAGCGTCAGTGCTCTACACGCTGTCGCTGGCCGAGGTGCATGGCACGCATCCTGAGGACTTCGAGCGACGCAAGCTCCTGGTCCTGACCGTCCTCCTCGGCGACGGAGCGGTGAAGGTTCTGGACAAAACCATTGGGCGTACTGGCCCCTACTGGGCACGGCGCATCGTCAGTTCGATCCCGATGAGCGCGATCAACAAGGCCAACAAGGTGCTGGGTCCGCGGTTCATCACCAAGTACGGGACCAAGCAGGGTGTCCTGGTGCTGAGCAAACAGGTGCCGCTCGGTATCGGTGCCGCGCTCGGGGCCGGCGGCAACCATGTCTTCGGGCGACTGACGATCAAGTCCGCACGCGCCATCTTCGGAGAGCCCCCGGCGAGCTGGGCCGGCGATGACCGTGAGGACGAGGTGCCCTTCGGCCCTGCCTCGGGGAATTCGACTCCCTGACGTCGCTTCGATGTTGACAAGGCCGAGGTCGCCCAGACAGTGGAAGGCGGTCGGATCGGGGCAGGCGAAGCCCGCCGTCGGGGTGGCGTCGGACACGTCCAGGTCTTCTGGATGAGGCGTGCGGGAACCCCCGACAGTCAGGAGACCTCGACTCCTACCGGCTCAACGCGCCGACCCTCGTCACACCTTCGACGATGAGGAACCGGTGCCGGCCTGGACGCCGGCTTCGCGTCCGCGTCAGGGAAGCAGGTCCTGGGTCCTGTCCGGGCCTGTCCCTCGATCTACTGTCGTCGGAAGACCTTGGCCCCTGCCCGGCGATCGCCGCGCGGACCCCGACCGAGCACAACTGCGAGAAGCCACTTCAGGAGCGGACGATGGGCAACGAGATTCAGCTGATCAGTGATGGTGACGGACTGGCGGTCATCGGGAATACGGCGGACGTCGAACGCTTCCTCCTTTCGGAGGGCCTGCCGTCGAAGGACCTGGGACTGCAACGGCTCAAGTCTGTCTTCGGTACCGGGGCCGCAGCCGCGCAGGCAGGTTCGGACGTCGCCGCCAACTCCGGTCGTTGGATGAAGCTGACCAATGAGTCCGCGCAGCGTGTCAAGAAGTTCGGGCTGATGGAGAGCAAGACGCCAGGCGTCAGCCACGCGATGGTGGGAAAACCCGGCTCGATCAAGTCATGGCTCCAGTTCGAGAAGGGGGCCGGCTCGTTTCTGACCAACCCGGCGCTTCTGGCCGGTGCCGCGGGGATCATGGCACAGCTCGCGATGCAGCAGACCATGGACGAGATCACCGACTATCTCGCCACGATCGACGAGAAGGTCGACGACGTGCTCCGCGCTCAGAAGGACGCGGTGCTGGCCCGCATGATCGGAGTGGACCTCATGATCGAGGAGACCATGACCATCAGGGAGCAGGTGGGCCGGGTATCCGAGGTCACGTGGTCGAAGGTGCAGGCCGGGCCAGCGACGATCGCGGAGACCCAGGCCTACGCGTTGCGTCAACTCGACGCGCTCGCGGAGAAGATGGAGGGCAAGACCAAGATCGGTGATCTCGCCACGACGACCAAGGAAGCCGAGTCGACAGTTCGGCAGTGGCTCGCTGTGCTGGCTCGCTGCTTCCAGTTGCAGGACGCGATCGCCGTGCTCGAACTCGACCGGGTGCTGGACGCGTCTCCGGAGGAGCTGGACGGGCATCGCCTCGGACTGAAGGCTGCCCGGCAGCGTCGGCTGGAACTCATCTCGCGGAGCACCGAGCGTCTGGTGGCCCGGATGAACGCGGCTGCCGACTCGGCCAACGCGAAGGTGCTGCTGAACCCGGTCAAGTCCCCGGCGGTAGTCCAGTCGAGCAACCATGTCGCGACCGGCGTCCACGAATTCCACGGACGGCTCGGGATCGAGTCCGGTCGCCAGTCGTCGGAGGCGAGACGATGGGCGGACGCGGCCACGGAGGCTAGGGACAAGGCGCTCGAGACGGGAGCGAAGGGCGTCGGTGCCGCCAGAAGCCTCGGCAACGAGACCCTCGACCGGGCCGGCTCGGTAAAGGACAAGCTCTCCAGCGGTATCGCCGAGCGAGCGCGCCGTCTGCTCGGGGACGAGGAGGAACGCGGCGGGGAAGGCTGAGTGGGCGCCGACCGTCAGCCATGTACGCAGCCAGGCCGCACCCTCGACTGCGAAGAGCCGCTTTTCGTCCGGGCCGTGTCGGTCTGCTGGTCGCCGTGGAGCAGACCGGCGGCGGATCGGTCGCCGAGATGGCGGCCGCCTGTCGCTGGCTGGGCAGCCGACCTGATACGCCGAAGCGCAAGCCGATGCAGAGCCGACGCGCGAAGAAGGCCGTGGACGTGAAGAAGTCGGCGCGAGCGAAGAAGACGGTGCAGCGCAAAAAGGAGAAGAACCCGCTGAACGGTGCACGTCCCCTGCCTGGGGTCGGCGACCCACGACCCAAGAAGAAGCCGAAGTGAGCGGAGTCGTCGCCACGAGTGCCTGCGGCTCCGGACTCGCTGGTGCGGTCCGACCGCGGACGTGATTCCGTTCTCCGAGTCCACCGCATGCGAAGGACGGCGCTCCCTCGACCGATCAGCCGACCAGCCCGTCACCATTGAACGCACACGGAGTTGCCCCATGTCCAGATACCGCCGTGCCGCCGGCACCGCGCTCCTCGTCGCTACCGTGCTCGCCGTCGGCGGCTGCGGGAGTGACACGGAACCCTCTTCCGCGCGTTCCTCCGCCGCTCCGGAGGACGTGACCGAGGATCAGTCGGCGGCGCCGGAGGACGAGTCGGATGCGAATCCCGTGCCCGAGGAAACGGAGGACGAGGACGACACCTCCATCGAGGACTTCCTGGCCGCCGCCGGTGTCGACGACGACCTGGTCAACCGGCTCGGCGAGATCGGGGACGCCAACAACTACGGTCTCGGTGCGGGAGTCGAGACCGGCCTGGAGGACCGGCGTCGGCTCGCGACCAGCCAGGTCGACACCTGCCGCAACGTGGCTGTCAGCTATCGGACGTGGAAGGGCGTCCGGTACTCGGACGAGTCGGGCGGCGCGACGGAGGACCAGGCCGCGGCGATGGCCGACTTCCTGCGGACGGAGTTCTGTCCGCACGTCGCACCGTTGAAGGAGGCCCGTCTTCCCGAGCAGACCCTCGGAGGACCGGCCGAGGACGACCGTGGCGGCCGGGGGCTGACCTCACCGGTGACCTGGTGGGACGGACGCTATCCGCGCGTTTCCTGGTCCAAGGAGTGCGCGGCGCAGACGGGAATGCCCGTCAGTGACCCCGTGGCCTACCGCCTGGCGAAGGACGAGGTCGTCTGCGCCACCGTCCCGCCCGCCGCGTCGCTGAAGAAGCACCTCATCAGCCTGGATGTCGTCTTCTCGTCTCCGGTGGACGAGGACCGGGCACGGAGGGCCGTGCTCGCCCTGCTCCCGTCCGACGCGTCGGCGACGGAGCCGACGGAGGGCACCAACCCCGACTGGTCGTACATGGAGGGCGGCTGTCTGAACACCAACTTCCGTACAGCGACGATGGAAAGACTGACGGACGGGCTGCAGAAGGACGCGGAGCCCTGGGCCTCGGCCCTGTACTACTCCGAGGGGTCGATCGAGGACGGAGCCGTGGGTGACTACACCGGCGAGGTCAAACAGATCTCCCTCTCCACGGGTGCCGACGAGCCGGCGGCGTCGGGCGACCTGACCTGCTGAAGGTCACGGTCCCGCTCTCGGTCACCCTGAGCACGCCGAGGTCGTGCGGCTCGCCGTCCTGCCCGCGCTTCTCGCCTTTACGGACCGGGCCGGTCGCCTGTCCGTCACTCAGGCCGGACAGGCGGCCCGCGTGGTGGCGGTGCCCCCACGGATCATCATGTAGTGAGAGCCGCCGATCTCCGCCACGGCATAGCGTGAGTACGGCCAGGCACTTCCCGCGCTCTCGCGCTCACGCACGAGTGCCCGGCACGCCTCACCGGCGGCGAGGCCCGCCCAGGACTCGACCTGTCCCTCGTTCCACTGCACGTAGTCCGACCAGACGTACATCACCGAGTTGACGGGGTCGAACCCCACCTTTATCTGCGCGTTGCCGAGTACGCGGTCCGTGCCGAGTGTCCGACGGATCCCGTTGGTCCCGGCGATGATCTTCCTGGCCGCCCCGTCTGCGACCCGGATCTCCGCGCTGTCGGTGCTGGGGATCATCGCCAGACCGAGGCCGTCCTCGTCCGGCTGCCAGTCCTGAGCGGTGTCCGAGTCCTGAGCGGTGTCGTTGTCGGCCGCCGACCGGCACTGGGAGTTCGCGACGAAGTCGTCCCGCCATGTCACCTGGGGATCACGGCCGTTCTCCTCCTTCACCATGACGTACGTGCGGTAGGGCAGATCCGGGTGCAGGCGGAGTACGACGTCCCTCACCGTCAGACACATGTTCCTGGCGATCTCCGTCTCCGCGTACATCGTCCCCTCCTCGTCGGAGGTGAGCGTGTAAGAGAGGTATACCTCCCGCCGCGACTCCTGGAACTGCACGCTCTTCGGTGAGAAGTCGACGCCGTCGCCCAACTCCTGGGCGACGACACCCTCGTCGTGCAGGACCGCACGAGCCACGTCGTGCTCGCCCGCGCCCTGCGCCGCCCGCGTCAGGGCCCAGCTCTTCGCGGTCGCCGAGCCGTTGCTCAGGGCTTGCTGGTTCGCGGCCGTGTCGTCCTTCGCGGTGCTCGTTAGAGGCCGCGCGGATCCGGTCGAGGAGGACGGTGAGACGGAGGCCGTGGACGACGACGTGTGCGTGCCGTCACCGGCGCCTCCGGGCAACAGCGCGGCCACTCCTCCGGCCAGGCCGCCGATGACCCCCGCCGTCAGGACGACGGCGCCCAGCAGTCGCCTCCTCGAAGGGCTCCGGTCCGGGGGCAGACGCCATGCGGGATCCTCCCCGGCCGGCACGTCCCAGAGAGCCGCGACCATGTCCACGGCCGTCGCCGGTATCGCGTCGGCGCCCACCACCTGGGTGGCCTGGGACGCAAGCAGGGTGACGCACTCCTGGGCGGCCTCGGCGGCCGAAGGGCGGTCGCCCGGCTCCTGGGCCAGTGCCTCCTCCACCGTACGGCGCAGTGACGCGGGGATGCCGTCCAGGTCGGCCTCGCCCGACATCACGCGGAAGGCCACCACATCGGGCGCGCCGGATCCGAAGGGCAGCCGTCCGGTGGCGGCGTAGGCCACGAGCGCCCCCCACGCGAACAGGTCACCCGCCGGACCCGCGGTGCCCTGACGGTACTGCTCCGGGCTGATCCAGCCAGGGGTGCCGGTCATCACCCCGGTACGGGTGACGCTGGTGCCGTCGGCCGCATGCGCGATGCCGAAGTCCAGCATCCGGGGGCCGGCGGGGGTGAGGAGGACGTTCTGCGGTTTCACGTCGCGGTGCACCACTCCGACGGCGTGAATGGCGGCCAGGGCCTGTGCCGTCGCGGCCGCGAAGGCGTACAGGTTCCCTCCCGTGAGCGGCCCGTGCGCGAGCACGTGCTGGTTCAGCGTCGGTCCCGGAACGTAGGCGGTGGCCAGCCACGGGGTCGGTGCGTCCGGATCGGCGGTGAGGAGCGGGACCAGGTGCGGGCCGGTGACGCGGGAGGACAGTTCCACCTCGCGCCGGAACCGGGCCCTGAACTCCGGTTCCTGGGCCTGCTCGGGATGGATCATCTTGACCGCCACACGCATTCCGTCGGAGGCGACTCCGGCGTGGACGGTGCCCATGCCGCCCGCGCCGAGACGTCCGAGGATGCGGTAAGGGCCTATGTGGGAGGGATCGCCGGGACGAGCCGGCTGGACTCTTCCGGCGGGGCCGATTGCGCTCACGAACACTTCCTTGTACAGAGGGTCGGCCTGGGCAGGCCAGAGTGTTGACAGGCGGTCAGAGGAGAGCCGGCGTCAGGCGGCTGGGCGCTCCTGGGCCAAGGCGGAACGCGGGGGTGCCGCGATCGCTCAGGAGGACGAGCCGCGGACGGAAGTTCGCCTGAGACCGGAAATCGATGGACTGGAGGATGGTCCGGTCGTCGTGTCGACAGTGCCGGGAACGAACAGGCCGAGCGCCGGATGTAGTTGCGCAGGGGCGAGCCCGCGCCGGAGCGCCGAGCCGGCGGACGTCACCGGTCGGCGTAATGCCGCGCCAAGTGCTTGAGTTCGTTGATCCACAGCTCTGTGTCGTCGCCGGGGCGCCGGTACGGGGTACGGCGGGCCGGTCGGAAGAAGCCCGCCGACGGTCGGCCAGTCTCCTGCAGCACGACGAGAGCCGACAGCATGGGCAGGGATCCGTCCGGGCTCTCCTGTGCGGACGCGTCCTCCAACAGGTGGGGCATCGGCCCCTCATGGGATGGAACATGATGACCGAGATGCCGCAGCTCGGTGCTGAGCCGGCCGTACTGCACGGTTTGCGCCTCCTGGCGTGCCAGGGCCCGCAGAATCTCGACCATCGCGTTCAGCGCCCGCTCGTACTCGACACTGCCCTTCCGCATCGCGGTTCCCTCTCCGGCGGGCGACTTGTGCGGGGTGAGCCTATGCGCATTGCCGGCTCATGCACAGTCAGGTGATGGACTTTCATGAAGAATGCTTGTGAACTCTGTGCATGGATCGCATACTGGCGGAGCTCGCGTCGTCTGCTCTCGAGCCGGGTGACCGGTGTCCCCGGCATCCTGCTGTGAGGTCCCATGTTCGACCACCGTCTCGTGCAGACCGCCGTGATCGGCCACAAGACCTCCGATCATCCGGTCATCCTGCCGATGGAGGCCTGGGAGCTGGACCGGTGGCGCGAGGCGCATCCGAACTACAGCTACTGGTGCGGGTTGCAGCTCGGTGGCTGCGGCGGTGAATTGAGCGACCGTCGGTACACGACCAAGGTCTGTCACTTCGCCCACCACCCGACCGCCCCCGTCTGCCACCGCAAGAACAACGGTGAGTCGAGCGCCGACCATCTGTTCATCAAGCGCGGTGTCCGGAGCCTCCTCGGCGCGAGGCGGGTGCGAGGACAGGTGGCCACCCGGGATCTCGGCACCGGACCCGGTGACGCGGTGGACGTGCACCTGCCCGAAAGTCGACGGCACCTGCGTTTCCAGCTCAGCGCCATCGACTACCGGACGTGGCGCCGGGCCGACGACGAACTCGCCGCGGACGCCGACGGAATCGACTGGATCTTCGCGTCCGACGGGGCCATCACCCAGCAGTTCCTCGGCCGCCACGGCTACTGCCTCAGGGTCCGCTGCGAGACGGTGGGCGGCGAGCGCCGTGTTCATGTCGGTGCCGAAGCCCGCGACCGTACGGTGACCTGGACCCCGCTGGAGGACTGCGTGCTCACGCCGTCCGGCATCGTCACACCGGATACCGAACGGATCCGCCTGAGCCGTCCGCGCCCCAGGCCGACCACGTTTCCGCTCCAGGGCGGGCTCGTCTTCGCCCTCGTACCAGAGGCCGAGGTACCCGCCGACTCCCCGTTCGCCTCGGAGCGACGGCAGCTCCTCGCCGCCGATGTGAAGCCCGTCGACAGCCCCATCGTCCGAGCCCTGGTCTCCCTGCCGGCGGACAGTCCGGCGCCGCCCGCCGAGCACGTGTACCGCATCACCGACGGAGCGCGGCTGCTCGTCGCCGAAGGCACCGCGGGCTGGGCGGTCGAGGCGAAGCGGTACGTACGTCTGAACGCACACGACGCCGAGCGCACAGGTCTGTGGACGCCTCCGCCTGCCCTGGTTCCCCGACAGGCGGATCAACCGAAGGCGGCGACGTCGCAGCAGCGCAAGTCCGAGCCACCGGCCCTCAGGAAGGAAGCCGAGCCCGTCCGTGCCGTGTCCGCCGCGCCTGGCACCGAAGTCCCGAAGGACAGGACACTTCTCAGCCGTGCCGAAATGGTGACCGCCGTGCGTGACGCCCTGGGGCAGCACGCGCGACTGCAGTCCACGACCACGTGGGACACCTTGGCCCGTACCGTCGGTCCGGCGTTGAAGAATTACTCGGACACCGGCAGACGCGATCTGCTGGTCGCGGTCGACACCCCTTTGCGGGAGCACGCCCCGGTCCTGTCCGCGCTCGTCAGGGACGGGGGCGAGCCGCTTCCCTACCTGTTTCGGGTGCTGGCCGAGCTGGGCGTGGAGAACGCGTCGGTGTCCCACCGCATCAAGCGCTGGGCCGCGGTCGAGACCGAGCGCGCCTTCGCCGCCTACGGTGTCCCGCCGCGCGCCATGCCACCACGGCTTTCCCTCCGGCTGGCACAGCCCGTACTGCAGCGGCCGGCGGCGGTTCGCGGCCGAACGGCGACCGAGCCCCAGCGTGTCGTTTCCGGCGCGGCGGCAGGCGCCACGAGGATGCGGTATCTGCGTTCCCTCGTCCTCGAACTCGAAGGCTTGCTGCCCGCTTTGGGCAAGGCGCCACGCAAGCGAGCCCGCAGGTCCCTCGCCTCGGCTCAGGCCTGGCTCGCCCTCCAGGACGGTGAAGTACTCCCGGCGTCTCAACGCGCGAAAGTGGCTCAGAAGAAGCTGGGCCACCTTGTCGTGATCGTCGAGGAAGGGCTGGAGACGGCGAAGGCGAGCATCGAAGCGGCCAGACGCACCCGGGAGAGCCAGGAAGCCACACGGCTCACCAAAGCCGATCGGAACCCCGACGAGACCCAGGTGCGGCAAGAGACACAGTCCACCTCACGCGCTACGGCAGCGGCCGAGCAAGCCGCCGTAGCGCAGCTCAGGACACAACTGGCCCAGATCGCGGCACAGGGCGGCACGATCGAGATCGGGCACCTGCGCATAGACCTCAAGAGCCACGGTGCCCGCCGCGTGCTCGGTGAGATCGAGAGAGGAGCGGGCACCGACGCGCCGATGCTCTCCGCGGTCGTCGTCGCCAGGAAGGGCGGTCCTGTGCCCTTCTTCCGTGACATCCTCAAAGCCGCGGGCCTGGCGGTTCCGCAGACCGACGAGGCCCTGCTGGCGATCTGGCGCCGGGAGCGAGAACGCGCGTACGCCGCCTACGCGAACCCGCCCCGGCCGCTTCCGCCGAGGCTCGTGCCGACGGCGTCTCAGGCCGCGTCGACGAAATGAACGTCAGTCGTCCCTCCGGGCCAGGTCCAGAGCGGCCGTGTGCACGAACCAGTCCAGCACCTCGCAGATCTCCTCGACGTGCTCGGCGAACACCCGCACCGGGAACGAGGGGCGCAGCTCCAGCTTCGCCTCGGGAAGTTCGATGCCGTCGATCTTGTTCAGGCGGGTCAGGAGTTCCCGGCGCTGTTCCATGTCGTCGAAGGGGCTGCGGGTCTTCAGATACTGGAAGACCACCTCGACCGTTCCGCTGACGGGATAGATCCCGACCGGCCACACCAAGTGGGGCCGACGGCCGGTCCCGGCGTCCAGCATCGGGAAGCAGCTCGTCTCCTCGTGCCGGCCATAGGTCACATGGCCGCCTTGGCGACGCCAGAAGTCGAGGACCGTCACGACTCCTTCATACGCGTCCGGCCAGTTCCCCCGTAGCTGCGAGCGGAATCGCTCGGCCGCTGCCGCGTCCTCCTCCTCGGGGAGCGGATCTTGCGCGGTCTGCTGCGCCACGTCCCTGCCCAGCAGGGTGGCCAGCTCGGCGGCGGACAGGCGCTGGGAGTGGTGGGCGCGCCCCAGGGAGTCGAAGCGCACTCCCTCGCTCGTCAGCAGTTCCTGCGGCGGCGGACGGTCGCTGCCGTCCGCCCAGCGGAACGCCGGGGAGACCTTGCCCTCCACGGTGAGCACGCGGTAGGCGCCGATCACCGCCGTGTTGGCGCCCAGGTAGGCCCCGACGGGCACCGGATGGCTGCCGATCAGTTCGGCGACATCGCCGTACGTCGTCCACGCGCCGGTCGGCATCGCGACCAGCGCGGCCCGCAGTTCGACCCAGCCCGGTGACTCCTCGTCGGCCGGCCTGACCCCGCCGATCGGGCCGGGCCACAGCTCCACCGCACGGTCGGCCAGACGGTCGGCACGGTCGAGGATCTCGGCCTTGCCCCAACGCTGCGCCGAGGAGATCTCCAGGTTCATGCGCAGAGCGCTCGAATCGAGGATCTGCTGTTTGCGTTCGAAGGGGTGATTCGAGAGCTTGGCATTGTCACCGGTCAGTGTCAGGTTGCCGAGTGTGTGCACCAGCAGGTCGTGCAGTTCCTGCGGTGTCTGACCCGGCTCCGTCTCGTCGGCGAGCAGGTCGAACCAAGCCTGGGCGGGCCGCTGCGGCAGGACGTGTTCCACGCTGAGGGAGGCCTTGGCGAAGTCCACAGGCTCGGAGGCGAGGTAGCTTTCCTCCAGGCGGCGCAGAATGTGGTTGCGCTGCGGAGGGCGCCCGCTCCAGTAGAACGGTTTGGTGCGGATCGCCTCGCGCAGTTCCTCGTTACTCGGCCAGCGTCGGCGCCGGCCGGACAGGAACCGTCGGACCGCTTCGGCGGCCGACCGGTCGGTCTCCAGCTCTTTCGGTGCCTCCATGAAGATCCGGTTGAGGTTGCTGGTCGGCGTCTGGCAGATCAGGCGACGCACCAGATAGGACTCGACATAGCCCAGCGCGCGGGCCGCGTCCTCGGGGGTCGTCCCGCCGGCGTCCAGCAGGTCCAGCAGATGCAGCGCGAGCGGATAGTGGGTCTGGCCGCCCCAGGAGGCCAGGCGTTCCAGGACGGCACGGAGAGCGGACGACTGCTCCCGGGCGGGATCGACGATGCGCAGGAATCTCCGGGCCCGCTCGGCCAGTTGCTCGATCTCGCGCTGCAGCGCGTCCTCGTCCCCGGTCAGCGGCTGGAGCCGCTTCTGCTGCTCCCGGTAGATCTCGCTCTGCTTCGTCTTGTAGTGGCCGCGCACCACCAGGTCGAGCCAGACCAGCAGTTCCAGGTTCTTCGGGCCCAGACTCTGTTGCATGGGCAGCCACAGTTCCTGGTAGATCCGCTCGCCCCGCTTGGGCAGCAGCATGAACACGTAGTTGCGCAAGAGGTCGCTCTGACTGAGCCCAACACCCGTGTTGTTGATCGACTCGAAGATCCGGTACACGTTGTCGCCCGGCTCGGCGGTGATCTCCACGATGGAGAGCAGATCCTTGAGGACCGTCTCGACCGTGGCGGTCCACCGTTCGTCGCCGGCCTCGTGGCCCTCGGCCAGCGCACCTCGGAAGAACCGGTAGGCGACTCCGATGTTGTCGCCCCCGCCCGCCTCGGCCCGGGACTGGACGCAGGCGGTGTACGCGTCCCGGTCGGCCTGGGTGGGCAGCAGCCGGTAGTGATCGGGGCCTTCGTGGAACTCGTTGACCAGAACCTGTCGGTGCACCCGGTCGGCCGCTCGCGAGTCACCGCTCTCCTTGAGGTGATCACGCAGGGCGGTGAAGGCGAGCATCAGGGTGGTGAGCCGTTGCTGGCCGTCCACGACGAGCCACCTCTGTACGCCGCCGGCCTGGATCTGACCCGGCGCCAGGACCACCGATCCGAGGAAGTGAGGGGCCGTGGGCTCCCCGGACATGTGCTGGTCGGCGAGTTCGCCGATGTCCTCCCAGAGGCGCTTCAGCTGTTCCCTGCCCCAGCTGTACGTCCTTTGGTAGAGCGGTACTTGGAACTGCTTGTCCCCCTGGACGAGTTTGAGGAAGGTGATTTCCTGAGCGCGCATGTACTTCCTTTCCCTGCCGGAGACACAGGTCTGGCCCATGTGTCCGATGGTGCGTGCTTGGGGGACAGCGATTCCATGAATCTAGCGTGAACTCAGTCAACGATGGCAGGGTTCCGTCATCTTGAAGAGTCGATATGCCAAGTCCGCACTGCCGTGGCGCCATCCGCTATACGTTCCTGGCCCCCGCCGCGATGGCCGACTGGTGGGAGATCCTGGGCATCGTCTCGTTGGGGGACCGGCGCAGCAGCTTGATGGTGCGGCCTTCGACCCAAGCGTTCCACGACTTGAGGTAGTAGAGCAGGTGCTCGCGCGAATCGTCGCGACGGCGATGGGTCTTGCCCGCGGCCAGGCTGAGCATGGTGTTGCGCAGGGTGAGACGTGGATCGCCGGATTCCAGTCGCGCGCCGGTGACCACGCCGTCCTTCCATGCGGACTGATCGATGTCGGGGCGCGCCTCTGTGGTGACGTACCAGCCGATGGTCGCGGCCGTGACGGTGATGCGGCACGCGCGGTTGAGCGCGATGCCGTGAGTGAGGGCGTCACGAACGCCCGGATTCTTCTCCAGAAGGACCAGGAGTTGATCGTTGCTGGTGACGGATGAGCCTCCGCTCCATGCGGAGTTCGGCGCGTGCAGGTACAGATGGAGCCCGCGCAGGGCGGCGGCCATGTGCGTAGCGTTGGCCTCACCCGCGAGAGCGAGCGCGTCCCGGCCGGTGCGTTTGCGACCCGTGTCCATCACGGTGAAGGCGGTGCGGGGCACGCCGTGTGTGACGGTCAGCGGCACGGTGAGCCCGGCTCTGACGATCGCCGCCAGTCGGTGCTGACCGTCGATCAGCACATCGTCCTCGTCGAACGCGATGCCCTGGTGCGTCAACTGCCACTCGCCGCGCTGGATCTGGTCGGCCAGCTGCTGCACCGTGCTCTTGCTGAGGGGGCGGTTGCTGGTGTTCCGAGTGAGCCACGTCGCGGCCAACTCGGGTGATACGCGGAGCACTTCCATATGCATGGCGTGTGTGCCTTCCCTGGACGGTAAGGAATCGGGCGGGTGGCTCTGACGCACTCATCCTGCTGGTGAGTGTGAACTTAGTCAACTGTCTGCTGATATCGTCGGGGTGTTCCCGGTTGCGTCTCGCGTGCGACTGGTGGCGTCGGAGGCGGTCATGGCTGCATCGGTGGCGAGGCCTGTCGGGTAGCGCGCGCGTGCTTCATCGGCGTCGCGAGATGGTCAAATCTCTCAAAGGGGCCTCTGGGGCGTCGCTCCTGATACTCTCGATCCGTGTGCTCAGTTCACACTCGAGTTGACGCGCTGGGGGGCGCGTCGTGTTCGTATCTCGGGTGGCCGGGGCGGGATTTCGCGGAGTGGCCACCATGTGGCCCTCAGGAGCTAGTGGGGTGGCGTGTGAGCCAGGGTGAGAGCGGCCCGAGCGACGGTGTGCAGCCGGTCGGCTCCGTCTATCAATATGCCGACGGGCTGTATGTCCGAATCGACGATGTCATGCCGTACGAGATCGTGGATATGGACGACGCCTACGGATACCGGCAGGGCGATGACGTGGTCAGGTGCACCTTGTACCTGAGCAACGGCACCGGACAGCCCGTCGATGTCGACGGAATCAGCCTGCTCGTCCGGAGCGGGCCGTACGGGAAGACGGGGCGCCAGGTACAGGACCACCAGAGCGAGATCCTCGACAGCGCACTCGAAGGTACCGTGCGCAGGGGCCGCAGGATCTCGGTTACCTGGGCGTACAGCATCCCGGCAGGCACCATCGAGGAGCTGGACATCGAGGTGCGGTTCCCCGGCGGACAGAGGCGTGAGGGCGTCACGTTCACCACTGTCCCGACCGCCGCCCCTGCCGCCACTCGCGTGACGGCGGGAACCACATCGACGTCGATCCCCGATCAGGCCACACTGTTCGGCGAGCGTCAGCCGTCCTTGTTCGTGAACGACGAGCCGGACGCTGCGCTCGGCCACGGTCTCGCCGAGGACGCCGGACATCCCGGAGTTCCCCCTCGGGCGGTGCTCGGGAGGATGCCCTCTCAGCCGACCGGCCCGGGGCGACAGGCCGCACATGTCCGGACGCAGGAGCCGTCCAGCGAGGAGACCGACGCCACGCGTGTGCGTCAGATCTTTCGATTCCTCGCCGAGGCCGAGGAATCGAAGGCCCGTCCTGTCCGCACTCTCGACGGTGCCGCCGGCACGGTGTGGTTCGAGGAACTGCCGGACACCCACGGTGTCCAGGTGATGCTCGACGGGGTGCTCGCCGCGGACGATCCGGCCTGGCTGACCGTGGTACGCCCCGAGCGCGAGGACGCCCCGCACCCCAAGCCGCTGCTCGCGCCCTGGGTGGACGAGACGCGCATCCGGGACTTCAAGCAGACCCGCGCCCCGCACCTGCGCCGCCGGATCGAACCCGAATTCCCGGACTGGAGTCAGGGAATCCCGCTGGAGAAGGCCTACCACGAGCTGGACGAACACCCGAAGCAGGAGGCGATCGAGAAGCTGTACGCCGCCTGGGAACAGGACTGGCTCGGCTGGGCGGAGCGCCGCCGCGCGATCGATCCTCTCGTCAAGCTGTACGACACACTTCACAAGATGCACGAGGATGCCGCCAACCTCGGCGAGGCGTACGAACTCGTCCTCGGGCTCGGTCGGCTGACCTGGCAGACAAGCACTGGCCAGCGTGTGGAACGGCACCTCGTCACCCATCGGGCCACCCTCCACCTCGACCCGGCCACCGGCACGCTCACCGCCGCCCCCGACCCGACCGGCTCGGGCCTGGAGCTCGAAGAGGGCATGCTCGAAGGGGCCCAGCACGTACCGGGTCCCGTGCGGGAGGGAATCGTCGAGGTGCTTGAAGAGGGCTCCGACGTGACCGATCCCGAACAGCTCGAAGCCGTGCACACCGCCCTGCGCAGCTGGGTCAACGCGGCGCACAGCGCCGGAAGCTATCTGCAGACCGTGGAGCGTGCCAAGCCACGGACCCTCGACGTGCCGCAGGTGGGACTCACACCCGCACTCGTCCTGCGTGAACGAAACCGTCGCTCCACGATGGACGCGCTCAAGTCCATCGCCCGCCAGATCGACGGTGGCACGCCCCCTACCGAGCTGCTCGGCTACATCGCGGGCCGCGACGGAGCCCTGACCGCCGCCGACCTCGCGGCGGCCGAGGGCGAGGAGACGGACGCCGACGCCGGTGAGATGTACTTCGCGCTCCCCGCCAACGAGGAGCAGCGCACCATCGCCGAACGGCTGCGCGCGAACCGGCTCGTCGTGGTGCAGGGCCCGCCCGGCACCGGCAAGACGCACACCATCGCCAACCTGGTGACGGACCTCCTCGCACAGGGCAAACGCGTTCTCATCACCAGCCACACCCCGCGCGCCCTGCGCGTGCTCCGGGACAAACTGCCGGAATCCATCCGGGACCTCTGCGTCAGCCGTACAGAGGACGGCGCGGCCGCCCAGCGCGAGCTGGAAGCGTCCGTACAGAAGATCCTCAGCGAGTACGCCGGCTACGACCAGAAGGCTTCACAGCGCGAGATCCGTACCCTCCAGAAGCGGCTCACCGCGGCGCGGTCCGCCCAGCAGGCCATGCTCCGTGACCTCGCCGTACTGCGGGAACAGGAGACCCATCGCTTCGAAGCGGAGATCGGCGACTACAGCGGCAGCCTCCAGGAGATCGCCGAGCGCCTCACGACCGAGGCAGGGCGGTACGACTGGCTCGGCCAGGTCCCACAGGAACAGCCCGGTCTGAGCGTCGACGAATCGCTGAGCCTCCTGTACACCACACGTGCGTTCACCCCGCACCACCGTGCCCTGGCCGCCGAGGTGCCCGGCCCGTCCGAGCTGCCGGGCCCCGGCGACTTCGAAGAGGCCGTCTCCGTCGTGCATGCCGCGGAACAGGCGCACGCGGCGGTGCGGCAGGACCCGCTGAGCGAGGAGTACGACACCGCCGTACGCGGCCTCTCGGAGGGCGAGCAGCAGCGGCTGTCGACGGCTCTCGACGCCTTCACCGCAGCCCGCGCCCGCGCCGCGTCGCTCGCCGCCGCGGCGGCGGGCGAGTGGGCCGTGGCACTGCTGAAGGAGGTCAACGCCGGGCAGGACTGGCAGGCTCGCAGCAGGCGGGCGGCCGTCGACGAGACCCTCGCGGCGGTCGACGCCTCGCTCTCCACCCTGGGCACCGCGATGGTCAGCGGCCTGGAACAGTACGACCCCGCCACGGCGCTCGGCCAGGCCACCGTCCTGCACGACGGGCTCGGGCAGGGGCAGAAACTGCGTGGTCCGCTGGGTATCCGCTCGAAACTGGCGAAGGCCGCCGGCGCGTTCGCGGAGGCCGTCCGGGTCGACGGACGGACCCCGGAGGACATCGGAACAGCGGCGATCGTACTCGCGCGCGTTCAGCTCGAACTGCGCCTCGCACAGGTCGAGTCCGAGTGGGGAAGCCCCGTCGGCGCCTGGCACGGACACGGTCCGCGACTCGCACGCCTGCGGCAGGACGCCGAGGTCCTCGAAGCACTTCTCGCCGTCGCCGCCGCCCGCACCGACGTGCTCACCGCCGCCGCGACATCACCGGTACTGACCGTCGCCACCTGGCATGACCGGCCCGTCGAGAACGCGGTACGTGCCCTTTTGCGCGCGGCCACCACACTGCGCGCCGCCGAACGCTCGCGCCGGGTCATCGCGGACACCGAGGAACTGCTGCGCGCCTGGAGCGAGCGGCCGGGTGTCGCGCCCGCCGTCACGCGCGCACTCGACGCCGTGCGCGCCCAGAACCCCGACGGCTACCGGGAATTCAGCCACGAGATCGCCGAGGTCCGCGAGGCCGCCCGACTCCGGGCAGAACAACACACGGCACTCACCCGTGTGCGGGAAGCGTTCCCCTCGCTCGCCGAGCGGATCACGGACACCCCGGAGGACGCCGGGTGGGACGCCCGGCTTCCTCGGCTCGCCGAGGCCTGGGCCTGGTCCGCGTGGCGCGACCGCATGGAGCGGCTCACCGACCCCGAGGCGGAGCGTGTCCTGCGCAGACGGCTGACGGAGGCCGACGACGAGGCACGCATCATGCTCGCGAGGCTCGCCGCCGCCCGCGCATGGCACCGTTGTCTCGGACTGCTCACCGGCGACCAGTCCCGGGCGCTCAGCGCCTACCAGCAGGCCGCCCGCCGGATCAAGGGCAAGTACCAGCACCGCTATCGGCGTGACGCGCAGGCCGCGCTGCGCAAGGCACAGAGCGCGGTGCCGGCCTGGATCATGCCGCTCCACCAGGTCGCCGAGACCGTGCCCATGGACCGCCCCGGCATGTTCGACGTCGTCATCGTCGACGAAGCCAGCCAGTCCGGCCTGGAAGCCATGCTGCTCAGCTGGCTCGCCGACCGGATGGTCGTCGTCGGCGACAGCAAGCAGGTCAGCCCCTCCAACGTCGGCCTCAAGCAGGACGAGTACTTCCATCTCAGGGATCGGCTGCTCACCTCACTCGAACCCGATGTCCGCAGCCTCTTCGGCCCCGAGTCCAGCTTCTTCGACCTCACGGAAGCGCTCTCCGCGGGCCGCGGCACGCTCATGCTCAAGGAGCACTTCCGGTGCATGCCGGAGATCATCTCCTTCTCCAACGACCTGTGTTACAACGGCAGGCTGCAGCCGCTGCGCCAGTACGGGGCCGACCGGCTGGCGCCCGTCCGTACCGTGTACGTCGAGAACGGCGAAGCCCTCGGGAGCAACACCCGGCTGGCCAACACCGCCGAGGCCGAAGCGCTCGTCGACGCGATCGTGCGCTGCTGCGCCGACCCCGCGTACGACGGGAAGAGCATGGGCGTCATCAGCCTCCGTGCCGGCAAGGGGCACTTGGCGGAACTGGAGAACCTGCTGGCCGAACGCCTCGACTACGAGCAGCGTGAGGAGCGCCGCATCCGGGTCGGGGACGCGGAGGACTTCCAGGGCGACGAACGCCACGTCATGTTCATCTCCTGCGTCAACTCGGCCACCACGGCGGCCGGTTCGGTGCCCGGGGGCTTCAACGGCAAGACGTACGAACAGCGGCTCAACGTCGCGGCGTCCCGCGCCCAGGATCAGGTGTGGGTGTTCCACAGCGCGCGCACCGAACAGTTCCACGAGAACGACCTGCGCCGACAGTGGCTCGACCACCTCACGCGGCCCGCGGAGGAGGACACCGTCGCGGTCGACGGCGAGGTGCTCCCGGACGTACGGCATGAAGCGTTCGACAGCCTGTTCCAGCAGAAGGTGTACCTGGAACTGACCAGACGGGACTACCGCGTGAGGCCGGGGTACCGGGTCGGCCGCCACTCCATCGACCTGGTTGTCGAAGGTGGTACGCGCAGACTCGCCGTCGCCTGCGACGGCGACGCCTTCGCGGACGGTGAGGACGCGTCGACGGCGGCCGCCAGGCAGCGTGACCTGGAGCGGGTCGACTGGACCTTCGTCCGCATCCGCGGAAGCCGGTTCCATCTCGACCCGGAGCAGGCGCTCGCGCCTCTGTGGGCGGAGTTGGAACGGCTGGGGATCGAGCCGGTCCGTGAGGAGGCGCAGGAGCCCGCACCTCGGTCGGAGGACGCGGGGAGCGAAGCCCTGAGCGTCGGTGATACGCCTGGGGACAGCCGAGGGGGCGAGATTCCGGAGCTTGAGCCCACGAAAGGCATCCACCCGCGGCCCGATACCCGGGCGAGTGCCGTCGAGCCGGCCCCGTCGGTGGATTCAGTGGCCCTTACGCGAGACCTGCGTGGGTCCGGTCCGGTTCCCGCGCGGAACGAGGGACCGAAGAAGGCTCCGGCGCAGGCGAGACCTCGGGCCGCGGCACCCGCGCGCATATCGGCACCGGTGGCCGGGCGTGGCGCACGGCCGGTGACATCCACGCCGCAGCCGCAGCCGCAGCCGCAGCCGCGGCCGCAGGGCCAGGCGAGTGACAGGGCCGCACAAGGGTCCCTGCCCGTTCAGGAGATTCCCGCCGCCGCCTTCCAGCGGCTGGTCCGCGAGATGCAGGGGCTGCAGACCGCCGTGGACGCCCCGGACGAGACTCCCGATGGCATGGACATGGCCAACCTTGTCTTCCTCAGGAAGACGCAGGCCGATCAGCGCGAGCGTCGCACGAAACGCCTCGGCTTCTTGCGGACCTTCCTCGACGCCGTGGGTGTCGGGCAGGAGGCGGGCACGCCGGGAGTCGTGATTCCCGGCGTGCTGCTCGTCCTCGAATTCGACGGACAGGTCGATGAGGACACCTTGTACACGGTCGCCGAACTGCCCACCGCAGAGGCGGACATCGTGTCCCCGTCGTCTCCGCTGGGGCACGCGCTGATGTGGCAGCCGACGGGACGTGACATCTCGTACGACGCCTCTCAGGGCAAGACACACAAGGTTGTCGTCCGGGAGATCCGGGCCTGAGGACCTGGACCGCGGCCGGACGGGGACCCGGCATGTCGGCGTCCTCGAGATGTCCCGCCGACCGACCGTCGTACGGTTCGGTCGGCGGGCCCTCCGACTTCAGTCGGCGACCGGGTCCAGCATGCGGCTGCGCTCACCGCTCCACGAGATGGCCAGTGCGTCACGGGCCCGTGTGCACGCCACGAACAGCAGACAGTGCTCGGCCAGCAGATCCGACTCGTGTTGTACGGGATCGACGTCGGCAGGCGTCACATGAGGGGCGAACGGCAGCACACTCGACGTCACGCCCACGACGGCCACACAACGGAACTCCAACCCCTTCATCGCGTGCATGGTGGCCACTCGTACACCCGAGGTGCCCGGCCCCGGATCGTCCTTGACTGCGACCGCAGCGATGCCCTCGCGCCGCAGGCGGGCGATGACCGCGTCGACCATCGTGTTGAAACGGGCGCACACCGCCACCTCGGACGGCTTGACACCGTCCTGATCGATCCAGGTCCGGATCTGCTCGATCAGCGCCCGCAACTCCTCGTCCTGGCTGCCGTATCCGCGTGCCGCCGGGATACGGCCGTGCAACTGGGACCGGTAGCCCCGGAGGGAGTCCCGACCACCGTCATCGTCGTCGTCCTCACCGAGCCGCCCCACGGGCTGACCGTCGAGCAGGGAGGCGGACCAGCGCAGGATCTCCTCCGTGCTGCGGTAGTTGAGGCGAAGCCGGGAAGTGCGTCCGCGTACGTTGATCCCCAGCGAGCGCAGCGAGACGCGGGAGTCGTAGATCCGCTGATGAGGGTCACCGACGAGGAACATGTCGTCGGAGCGGGGGGCCACGCAGGCGCGCAGTACGCGCCACTGGGCCGGGTGGAGGTCCTGGGCCTCGTCCACGACGACATGGCGGTAGCGCGGTCCGGCGTCGGCGAGAATCCTCGCGGCCTGGTCGCACAGCAGGGTGTACGTCGCCGAGTCGCGGGAGGCCAGATCCGCGGTGAACCGTTCCATCACGCGCCACAGCCGGGCTCGTTGCACCCGTCCCACCTGCGTGCCGCGACCCCGCCGTACACAGCGCAGGTACTCCTCGGGCGTACGCAGGCCCTGGGCCAGCACGACGTTACGGAACTCCTGGGACAGGAACTGTTCCGGCCAGGGGAGTTCCTCACGTGCGGTGGCTCGCGTCCAGGCGCTCTTCTCCGCCGCGGCCGAAAGGGGTTTCGGTGAACTGCCGCGAGACTCTCGGATGACCCGGGCAGCGAGGGAATCGACCGTCGTGACCTCGACGCGCTCCAGGAGGTGGGCGTCCGCGTCGCCGAGCAGCAACGCCAGACTGTCCCGCAGGGCGGCGGCCATCGCGTTGGTGAACGTGGTGAGCAGGATCCGGTCGCCCTCGCGGCCGGTACGCAGCAGATGCCGGACGCGGTGCAGGGCGACGACCGTCTTGCCGGTGCCGGGGCCGCCGGTGACCTGGGCCGGTCCGTTGAAGCCCGGGTGGTAGGCGTATCTGCGCTGGGCCGGGTGGAGGAAGATCCGCCAGCGGGTGAGGTCCTCGGTGAGGATGCGTTCCAACTCGCCGGGGCCCGTCACTTCCACGATGCGGTCGGGTGTGTTGAGGATGGCTTCCGTGAGGGTGACGCTCGGCCGGTCCTCCGCCGTGCGCACGGTCTGGCCGCGCGGAGCGATGAGCTGTTCCCAGACGTCTTCGGGGGTGTACGCGGCGGCCAGGTACTCCAGCACTTCGAACTGGTCGGCCGGCATCATGGGCGGCGCCATGACCGTCAGGTCCTCGGCCGTGACGCAGACACGTGCCAGGCGCAGGACCTGGTCGTCGATGCCGAGGTCGCGGAGCACGGTGTCGGAGTGCTTCTGGAACAGGCGGGCAGGGGTGGCGACCGCCTTCGTCTCGAAGTAGGTCTCCATCTGTTCGAGGGCTTCGACGTTGCGCACCTCGAGGCCTCCGGTGGCGCCGTTGACCGAGTAGGCGCGCTTGCAGGCCCAGTTGATCGCCTCGTCGTGCGGGGCGACCCGAAGCAGTGTGAACAGCTCGCTTCCGTCGTCGGGTGCGAGGAGAACGCCCCGGTAGAACTTGGTGACGCGTATGGTGCGGATCCGGGGATCGCGCGCCCGCTCGAGCTTCTCCAGGTGCATGCCCTTGCTGGCGTGGAGCTGGGGAACGGTCAGGCTCCGGAACATCTGGATGGCGTCGTTGACTTCCTTCTGGACGGGCCTCTGAAGCGATATGAGGTCCGCGACGAAGTCGTCGGAGAGGGCGAGTCGGGGCATGAGCGTCCTCGGGTGGCGAGCGGGTGGTGGCCGGGGCCCCAGCCTAGAGACTTGTTCCACCCGGAGCGACGGAGCATCACATAATCATTGTGTGAACTCAGTCAACGGTCTATATTGCTGATGTTGTCGTAGCATCGATTCACGCTCGTGACCGTCGGACCTGTCCGGAAGGACTCTGCCCATGCCGGCCCAGCCTGCCCAGGCCGCTGTACCTCACCCGCTCGACGAAGTACCTCAGACCTTTCGTGCCGGGGATTCGTACGTCGTGCGGGACGGGCTCGTCACCTACGTCCGCCGCGACCTCCAGGGGCCCTGGGACGGCGAGACCGAGGTCCTTTCCAACGCCTCCTCCGGGCCGCGCGACCGCTATCTCGTGGGCATGCTCGGGCCGCAGTCGCAGTCGGTCACCGGCGAAAAGATCGCCCTCGCGGCCGCCCAGAGCGCGGACGGCGACTCGGGTGACGAGCAGGAGGGCGACGACGGTGAGCTCCAGGAGAGGTTGACCCCGCAGGCGGCCGGCCACATCTGGGCATCGTCCATGGGGTTGTCCTTCACGGTTCCCGCCTCCGTCGGCACGCTCAGTGCCCAGGTCCGCTGGGGCCGCTACACCCAGTCCGAGGAAGCCACGGACCGCGGTACGACTCGCAGGGTGTGGTCGCGCGAGCCGGTCGAGCGTCCGGTGGACATCGATGTGACCAGCATGGCAGGCCGTATCGTCGAGCTGGAAGGCGAAGCCGTCGTCCTCGACGTACAGGTGCGACACCATGCGGGTCGTGCGGGCGCCGAAGAGCTACGTGTCGTCGAACTGACCCTGGTGAACCGGCAGCAGGACAGCCGTGAGGCCCGCGATGCCCACTGGCTCTTCCAGACCGAGATCGACATCACCGCGTTTCCCGACGACCAGGCCGCGATCTTCCTGCCGGTGGACGACCCTCTCGACGTCGCGAACCGAGGGAATGCCCCTGAGGACTCCGAGGACCGTCGGCTCCGCCTGCTCTACCGGGACAGCCTCAGCCATGCCAAGGGTCGAAACGTCGCCGTACACGCGCATGTGCGTGACGGTGAGCGCAATGCGCATCGGCTCACCACCACCTGGCTCCCGGAGTACGACGTCCGGGCCACCACCGCGCCGACGCTCGAGGACCAGGATCTCCTCCGCGGGCTCGAGCTCGGTATGGACGAACTCGCCGCGCTCGCGGTACCGGCCCGGCGGAACGAACTCAGCGCCGCACTCGCACCGCTGGCCGACGGCTATGGCACGTGGCTCGAACAGCAGCGCCTCAAGGCGCGGTCGCTCCCCGACGACCTGCGCGAATCGGCAGGCGTCGCCATCGAGCAGGCACTGGAGATCTGCGACCGCATCACACTCGGCATCGACAGGCTCGTGGCCGACGACACCGCTCTTGAGGCATTCCGGTTCGCCAACCGTGCCATGGCACTTCAGCGGCGCAACACCGCTGTCGCCGCCGCCCGCGCCGGGCGCGAGGACGACCACAGCTCGTACCAGGAGGCGTACGACGAGATTCACGCCAAGGGCAAGGAGGCTGCGAGCTGGCGTCCGTTCCAGCTTGCCTTCGTCCTGCTGAACCTGGATTCCCTCACTCAGCCCGGACACCCCCACCGGGGGACCGGCCGCGAAGCACTCGTCGACCTTCTGTTCTTCCCGACCGGTGGCGGCAAGACCGAGGCCTACCTCGGCCTCGCCGCTTACACATTCGCGCTGCGGCGCCTGCAGGGCACCCTCGGCTCGGGACTGGAGGCACGCAGCGGTGAGGCCGGCGTCGGTGTCCTCATGCGCTACACCCTGCGCCTCCTGACCGCCCAGCAGTTCCAACGTGCCGCCGCTCTGGTGAGCGCTTGCGAGGTGCTGCGGCGCGAGGAGTTCGCGCGGGACGTCCGCTGGGGCGCGACTCCGTTCCGCATCGGACTCTGGGTCGGAACGTCCGTCTCGCCCAACTGGTTCGACGAGGCCAAGGAGCAGATCGCCGGCGCCAGGGAGAGCGCGAGCGACAAGCACGCGCGAGTGCTTCAGGTCCTCACCTGTCCCTGGTGCGGAAGCGGGCTGACGGCCCGTTCCCACATGGAGTACGACGAGGCACGGCGTCGCGTCCTGCTGTACTGCCCGCGTGCGGAAGGAGAGGACCGCTGTCCCTTCTCGCGGCGTGAGTCGCCGGGTGAGGGCATCCCCGTCCTCACGGTCGACGAGGAGATCTACCGGCTCGCCCCCGCACTGCTGATCGCCACCGTGGACAAGTTCGCCCAGCTCCCCTGGAACGGGTACGCCGGTCTGCTGTTCGGCAGGGTCACAGAGCTCTGTCCCCGGCACGGCTACCGTCACGACGACCTGGACGCCAAGACCGGCTGCGGAAGCCGCCACAACGCGAAAGGCGACCTTCCCGGCGTCACCGCGCAGCCGGTGACCCGGCTTCGGCCTCCGGACCTGATCATCCAGGACGAGCTGCATCTGATCTCCGGCGCGCTCGGCACCATCGTCGGCCTCTTCGAATCCGCCGTCGACCAGCTCTGCACGTGGAGCGTCACCGACAGGAACGGACAGCGCCGCGAGGTCGGGCCCAAGATCGTCGCATCCACCGCGACCACCAAACGGGCGGCGGATCAGGTGCTCGGCGTCTTCGGCCGCAAGGTCGCGGTCTTCCCTCCGCAGGTGCTCGACGTCGGTGACACCTTCTTCTCCCGACAGGTCGAGCTGAGCCGGGAGAACCCCGGCCGCCGCTATCTGGGCGTGTGCGCGCACGGCACCCGTCTCAAGGCGGCCGAGATCCGGGTCGCCGAGATCCTGCTTCTCGCCGCACAGCAGCTCTTCGACGACTACGGCAAGCCGGCCGACCCGTACATGACCCTGGTCGGCTATTTCAACGCGACCCGTGAACTCGCGGGCATGCGCCGGTACATGGACGACGACATCACCACCCGGGTGCGCTCCAACGGCAGTCGCCGCGGCCAGGACACGCTGGCCGATCGCATCGTCAGCAGAGCGGGCATGCTCAGCATCCAGGAACTGACCTCGCGCATCTCCTCCTCAGACATCGGTGCGGCCCTCAAGCGCCTGGAGATCGGCTTCGATCCGGAGCGCGACACCTCGGACAGACGGCGTGCTTTCCTGCGCGAATACGCGACCGCCATGAAGGAGAAGCGCGAACCCCGTGCCGCCATGACGCCCACGGCCAGACAGGCCGTCGATGTCGTTCTCGCCACCTCCATGCTGCAGGTCGGCGTCGACGTCTCACGGTTCGGGCTGATGCTGGTCGTCGGTCAGCCGAAGAACACCGCCGAATACATCCAGGCGTCCTCGCGAGTCGGCCGTGACGCCAGACGCCCAGGCCTCGTGGTGACCCTCTACAACTGGTCTCGTCCCCGAGACCTCGCGTACTACGAAGACTTCGAGCATTATCACGCCACGTTCTATCGGCAGGTCGAAGCTCTTTCCGTCACCCCGTTCACCCGCCGGGCCCTGGACCGGGGCGTGGCCGCCACGTACGTGGCCGCATTGCGTCAGGCGTCGTACGACACGTCACGCAACCTGGACGCTCATCACGTCGATCTCGACGGGCCGATCGCCCAGGAAGTGGAGCGTCGGTTCCTGGAACGGGCCGAACGGGTGGGGGGCGAGTTGCCCCGCCAATATCTGAGCGAGCGCCTGGACCGGCTGAAGGACGAGTGGCGCCGCAAGCGCGATGAGAACAGCTCGGCCCTCGGCTACCGGAAGGAGAAGCGCAAGACGACGATCGTGAGCGGGCTGCTGAGGCGGGCGGACGGTACCCAGTGGACAGAGCTGACCGTCGGCATGTCGATGCGCGAGACGGAGAACGAGATCAACCTCCTCCTGCCTGGTGGAGGGGCCTTCCTCGAGGAACCCTCGGGTGGGGGCCCGGTCTGGAACTTCGGAGCGTCCGACCCCGATCTCGACGCCGACCAAGACATGGCAGCCACCGTGGATAGTGACGAGTACGGACCGACCAGCGCCGATGCGGCCAAGAAAGGACAGCGATGAGTGCCAACGGTAATCGCAGGGTCGGCGCCGTTCGTCCGAGCCACCTCATGTTCACCGCCGGTATCGGCTCCCTCGTCGACCTGCCGAACTTCTCGGTTCTGGTCAAGGGACTCGACTCCTGGAGCTACTCCGGCATCACCGACTACGACATCGACGAACCTCGGCTGAGGGCCGCCGTCAACCGGTCCCTCCAGCGCTACGGGCGCGGACAGGTCGAGCAGTTGCGCGCCGCCCCATGGCTGGAGGGCGGGGACACGGACCCCAAAGGGTGGGCCGCACAGGGGGTCGGGGTACCCGTCACACCATTCCCCCAATGGCTGCGCTGCACGGCCTGCAATGTGCTCGCCGCCGTCGACTCGGCCGAGTTCGCCTTCATCAACTCCAATCCGCGTACGCCGCACGAGGCGAAGTTCGTCCATGACTGCAAGCGGGGGAAGCCTCTCGCCGTGGCTGCCCGTTTCACCCTTGTCTGTACTGTCGGCCATCTCGACGAGTTTCCGTACACGGCGTACGTCCATCACGGGCAGGCCTGTGCCAAGACTCCGCGCCCCAAGCTGCGGATGAAGGACCACGGCGGCAACCAGGCCGCCAACGTGACCATCGAATGCGTGGCCTGCGGCGTGAAGCGCAATATCCGGGAGGCGATGGGCGAGCGTGGCCGCCGCAACCTGCCCGGGTGCCGAGGACGTCACCCTCACCTGGGCACGTACGAGACGAACGGCTGCGGTCAGGATCCGGTCCTGATGGTGGCGGGCGCGTCCAACCAGTGGTTCCCGCTCACCCTCAGCGCTCTGGCCCTGCCGAAGGGGCGGGGCGGAGACATTGACAAGCTCCTCGACGATCACTGGCCCGACCTGCAAATCATCAACGAACGTGGCCAGTTCGACTTCATGGCGAGCATGCCCAAGTTCGGGTTCCTCAAGGAGTTCGACGCCGACGCGGTCGTCGCGGCGATCGTGGCGCGCAAGCAGGGAGCCGACGCGCCGGCTCCCTCCGCGCCCGATGTCCAGGCCGACCTCTTCGGCCCCGAATGGGACGCGCTGTCCGGTTCCATTCCACCGCCCAGCGACGATTTCGCCATGCGGGAGGTTTCCGTACCGAGTGCCCTTGACGAATTTTTCTCCGACATCCGCCAGGTCGAGCGACTGCGCGAGGCACGCGCCCTGATCGGGTTCACCCGGCTGGACGCTCCCGACCCTGAGTCACCGGAGATCGCGTCCCGGGTGGACCTCTCACGCGGTGCGCAGAACTGGGTGCCTGCCAGCGAGGTGCGCGGTGAGGGCATCTTCGTGCGTGTACGGGACGACCTCATGGCCGACTGGGTCGCACGTATGGAGAAGTCGCCGCAGATGGAAGCCCACCGGGAGGCTTTCGGCCGCTTCCGCTCCAACCGGAAGTCCGACCGCAAGACAAGTGACTTCGACCCCTACTATGGCTGGCCCGGGGCGCGCTACATCGCACTGCACACCCTTTCCCACCTGTTGATCCGTACGATCGCCCTCGAATGCGGGTACAACTCGGCCTCGCTCGCCGAGCGGATCTACGCGGGAGACGAAGAGAACCCGAGGGCGGGACTTCTCATCTACACCGCTGTTCCGGACTCGGAGGGCACTCTGGGCGGGCTTGTCTCCCTCGCCGAGGAGCGTGAGTTCGACCGGATCGTCCGTCGTGCTCTGACCGACGCCGGGCATTGCTCGGCCGACCCGCTCTGCTCCGAGCGCCTGCCGCACGACCCGGGTGACTATCTGCACGGTGCCGCATGTCATGTCTGTCTCTTCGTTTCGGAGACCACGTGCGAGCGCGGCAACCGGTTCCTGGACCGTCGCTTCCTCGTGCCGCTGACCGGGGACAAGGATCAGGTACTGACGCCTGTCACCCTGCTGTCGTGAGCAGGAAGGAGTTCGAGGCCGCCGCCGAGGCTGCTGTTATGGCACTCGGCCTTTCGCGGGCCAAGGATCTCGCGGGCCTGCTGGCCCAAGGGCGGACCCGGGAGAGGGCACTGACGGAACTGGCGACACCGGGGATCAGTGCGGTCGTCGAGAAGTTGTACGACGTGGTGCGGACGGAGTCGGTTCCGGTGACGGAGGCTGCCGCCTATGTCCGGGGCTACGTGGCAGCCACGCTGCGTGCCCGGAACGCGGTTCAGGTCCGGACGGTGTGGAGCGGCCCCTCGACGCCGTCGGTACCTGTACGGGCGACTGCGCGCGTGCTGATCGAGGTCATCGAGGAGGCCAGTGATGAACTGCTCGCCATGACGTACGCGGCCCGACCGTACCCGGCGCTGACACGGGCGCTGACCGAGGCTGTGGCACGGGGGGTGAAGACCCACGTAGTGGTGGAGACGCTGGCCGGCGCGCGCGGACTTCTCTCGGGCCGGGAACCGGCCGACGCGTTTGCCTCCGTGCCCGGGGTGCGACTCTGGCACTGGGCACGTGACTCGGCTGGCCACGCTCACTCGCGTCAGCACGCCAAACTCGCGGTGGCCGACCGGCGCATGCTCTACCTGGGCAGCGCCAACCTGACGGAGTCGGCGGCGCGGCGCAACATCGAGGCGGGGGTGCTGGTGACTGGTGGCGAAGCCCCACGGCGTGCGGCCGAGCACATCGTGGAGTTGCAACGGCTCGGAATCCTCCGGCCCCTTCGTTCTTGAACGCCTCGGTCGGCGATCCTTGGAGCAGGCTCCCGAGAACCGCCTCGACACGTCTTCGCGTCACCCGGGCAAGAAGCGTGTTTGAGGATATCGTCCACCCCATACCCCATACCCCATACAAAATGTGGGTAGGTATCCTCCGTGCGTTCCTCCGACCTCGGGTCCCCGCTCCGCGGTGGGCGCCTGGGGGAGCATCGAGTGGGAACGCATCATCGATGCGGTCGTGTCCACGGCGTTCCTGCTGTGGGCGCGATCTTGTGTTCGCGACGTGATGAGTGGTCTTTTCGCTGTCTACCGGAGTGAGGTAGCCCGCCATGTCGACTCCAGTACCCCGATCCGTCCCGTCCGCCGATCGTCTTCAGGGCGGCGGGACGGTCACAGACCGGCTCGTGACGGCCAACCGTGCGTACGCGGCCGGGTTCGTGGATACCGGCAGGGACGCCCGCCCTGTCCAGCGCGTCGCCGTCGTGGCCTGTATGGACGCCCGGATCGACCTCCATGCCGCGCTCGGACTCCAGTTGGGCGACTGCCACACCGTGCGCAACGCGGGCGGTGTCGTCACCGACGACACCATCCGCTCACTGACGATCAGTCAGCGTGCCCTCGGGACCCGCAGCGTCGTACTCGTCCATCACACGGGCTGCGGGCTGCAGAGCATCACCGAGGAGTTCCGGCACGAGCTGGAGATGGAGGTCGGGCAGCGACCGGCCTGGGCGGTCGAGGCGTTCCGGGATGTCGACCAGGACGTACGGCAGTCGATGCGGCGTGTCCGTACGTCGCCGTTCCTTCCCCATACCGACGATGTCCGCGGCTTCGTCTTCGACGTCACGACCGGGCTGCTGAGGGAGATCGACCCGCGGGTCTGAGCCGCGCTGTGCTCTTGTCGCCGGTCGCCGGTCGCCGGTCGCCGGTCGCCGCGCGCTCGCCGCCGGGTGTACCGGTCGTCGTCCGGCGGTGAGGGCGCGGCCCTCCTGGATTCGCCTCCGCAGCTCCCTGGTGCGCTTCGGTATCTGGCTGCATACTGTATGCAGTTCCCGTGGGAAGCTGTTCGCGCGGAGGGGGCCTCCCTTGTCCTATCGCACTTCTCTCTCGGTCGTCCTGGCCGAAGTCGTCGCGCCCGCAGCCGAACCGGCTGCCAGGGAAGGCAGGTTCCCCCGGGATGCCGTGTCGGCGTTGGGCCGTGCCGGGCTCCTCGGTCTCACCGTCGCTCCGGAGTCAGGAGGCGGTGGGCTCGGGCTGTCCGAGGCCGTCGACGTGGTCGCGCGGACCGCCCGTGTCTGCCCGGCGACCGCCGCCGTGCTCGCGTCCCATTTCGCCGCGGTCGCCGCCATCGAGTCCTGTGGTGGTTCCTGGGTGCGGGAGGAGGTCGCCGCCGGACGGCACCTCGTCGGCCTCGCCCTGTCCGAGGGCGGATCCGGAGAGGCGGAGGAGGGTGAGCCGTACGGGAGGGAGTTCGGGGAGCCCCGCTCGGGCGCTGTCCGTTTCGCGGACGTGGTCGCCCTGCGGGGCCGTAAGAGGCAGGTGGTCGCGGCGGGTGAGGCCGACAGCTACCTCTGGTCCTCGCGACCGTTCGCGGGGCGGGACGGTCTGACGCTGTGGGTCGTTCCGGCGCAGGCCGCGGATCTGTTCGTCCCGGACCGGCCCGCCGGGGGAGGGCCCGGCGGCAGTGCCACCTCCACCCTGTACGCGGATCCGGTGCTCGTTCCCGCCGACGTGATGCTCGGACGGGACGGTGGAGGGCTCGACGTCCTGACGGGCAGCGTGCGGCCGTGGCTGCTGGAACTGGGAGCCGCCGTCGAGGGCGCACTGCCCGGACCTGGCTACGGCGCCGACACCTTCCGGCCGGGCGCCGATGCTCTCCGGTCCGGCGGCGGCGACCTTAAGCCCGGGGGCGAAGGCCTCCGGCCGGTGCCCGCGGCGTGAGCTGGCGGGCGGTGTGGGTGATGAGTCCCGTGCGAGGCGCCCCTCGGTCAGTCCTGGTTCGCCCCGGCGGCGAGCTGCTTGCGATAGAAGCCGGTGGTGCGCTCGGTGTGCTTGCGCATGACCTCGCCGGCGCGGTCGGAGTCGCCCTTGGCGATGGCCCTGATCAGCTGGGCGTGTTCGTTCCAGGCCTCCTTGCCGCGGGGCCGCGCGATCGGCGTGTAGTACCAGCGCACCTTCTGGCTCACCCCCGCGATCAGTTCGGCCAGGACGGCGTTGTCGGCGATCGAGGTGATGAAGGTGTGCAGCGCGGTGTTGGCCGCGACCAGCCGCTCGATGTCGCTCGCGGCGAGCGCGTCGACTCCCTCCTGGTGCAACGTCCAGAGTCGCTCGACGTCCTCGGGTTTCGCGTGCTGGGCGGCGAGTTGGGCCGAGTAGGTCTCCAGAACCGCGCGGACACCGAGGAGTTGGGCGGCCTCTTCTTCGGTGGGGGAGTGGACGAAGGCTCCCTGGGCGGGGCGCAGGTCGACCCAGCCGTCGGTCTGGAGCCGTTGGAGCGCCTCCCGCACGGGCTGGCGGCTGACCCCGAGGTGCTCGGCGAGCTCGGCCTCGACGAGATGCTGGCCGGGCTTGAGGGAGCCGCTGACGATCAGCTCGGTCAGGGCGTCGTACACCGCTTGCCGCAGTGGTGCCGGGCGGGTGACGCGCCGGGCCGCGGCGGCCGTGAGTGCCTCGCGCATGGGAGCCCCGTTCCGCCACCGGCCCCGCGGGGCCGACGGCTCTGCCAAGAGGTGGCCGCCGAGAGGGTCGCCGACGGCTGCGTCAGCATACAGGTTTTCGTATGCAGGATGGGGGGTTGCCGGGAGGCGATCCCAGGTCGGCCGGGGTGCCGCCGGTGGCCGGTGGCACCCGCCGGCGAGGTGGCGTCGGCGTGCGGGGCGCTCCTCGGCGGGTACCTTCCGCCGCCCGCGGTGTCCGTCGCTGTCGCCCCGAGCGGTCAATTGCCGTGCGGAGCAGGAGGGTTGATTCGGATTGAGTTCTGTATACAGAAGCCTGTATGGGGTAGTGTTCAAGTCTCCCGCACGCATCGCCGGGGACCCGCACGACGGAAGGCGGAGCGATCATGACGGCAAGCGTGAGTGACGTGACGGTCGAGAGCGTGGTCCGGACGGCGGCGGCCGTTCACCGGGATCGACGCGGCGCGCTCCTGCCCGTACTGCATGCCGTACAGGCCGAGTTGGGGTGTGTGCCCAAGGAGGCGATTCCCGTGCTCGCCGACGAGTTCAACCTCTCCCGGGCGGACGTCCACGGAGTGGTGACCTTCTATCACGACTTCCGCGCGGAACCGGCCGGACGCACCACCGTGCGCATCTGCCGGGCCGAGGCCTGCCAGGCGCTCGGCGCCGACGGCCTGGTGACCTACGTCCGTGAGGCCGGACTGGTCCTCGGGGAGACGAGCGCGAACGGCGCCGTCACCGTCGAGCAGGTCTTCTGCCTCGGCAACTGCGCCCTGGGCCCGTCGGTCGAGGTGAACGGCCGGCTGTACGGCCGCGTCGGACCTGCCCGGCTGGGCCCGATGCTGAACGGGGAGGTCTCGTCATGAGGGACGAGGCCGGCGTTCCCGTCGTGAGCGACGAGGCCGACGACACGACGCACCCCACGGCCACCGTCTACGTACCCCGCGACTCGGCGGCCCGGTCCGTCGGCGCGGACGACGTCGCGGACGCCCTGCGACAGGCCGCCGTGCGAGGCGACTTCGCCCTCGACGTCGTACGCAACGGATCACGCGGCATGCTCTGGCTGGAACCCCTCGTCGAGGTGGTGACCCCGCACGGGCGCGTCGGATACGGACCCGTGGCCCCGGCCGACGTCGAGGACCTGATCGCCTCCGGCATGCTCGACGGCGCCGACCATCCGCTGCGGCTCGGTGTCGTGGACCGGCTCCCCTGGCTGGCCCGGCAGAACCGGGTCACCTTCGCCCGGGTCGGTGTCACCGACCCGCTGTCCACGGACGACTACCTGGCGCACGGCGGCCTCGCCGGACTGCGTGCCGCGCTGGAACGCCCGCCCGCTGACGTGGTCGCCGAGGTCACCGCGTCCGGCCTGCGCGGCCGCGGAGGCGCGGGCTTCCCTGCCGGCGTCAAATGGAAGACCGTCCTCGACTGCGCGGACGAGCTCAAGTTCGTCTGCTGCAACGCCGACGAGGGCGACAGCGGCACCTTCGCCGACCGGATGGTCATGGAGGGCGACCCGTTCATGCTCATCGAAGGCATGATCATCGCCGCGCACGCGGTCGGCGCGAGCGAGGGCTACCTGTACATCCGCTCGGAGTACCCGGACGCGGTGGCGACCATGCGGGCCGCGATCGGCATCGCACGGGAACACGGCTGGCTCGGCAAGGGCGTTCTCGGCTCCGCGCTCGACTTCGAGCTGCACGTCCGCGTCGGCGGCGGCGCGTACATCTGCGGCGAGGAGACCTCCATGCTGGAGAGCCTGGAGGGCAAGCGCGGCACGGTCCGCGCCAAACCCCCGATCCCGGCGATCGAGGGCCTGTTCGGCAGACCGACCGTGGTGAACAACGTGCTCACCCTCGCGACCGTCCCCGTCGTGCTCGCGGACGGCGCGCGGGCTTACGAGGAACTCGGTGTCGAACGCTCGCGCGGCACCCAGGTCTTCCAGCTCGGCGGCAACATCGCGCACGGCGGCATCGTCGAGACCGCGTTCGGCGTCACCCTGCGCGAACTGGTCGAGGACTACGGGGGCGGCACGTTCTCCGGGCGTCCGGTGCGCACGGTGCAGGTCGGCGGACCGCTCGGCGCCTACCTGCCGACGTCGATGTTCGATCTGCCGATGGACTACGAGGCCTTTGCGGAGGCAGGCGCGATGGTCGGCCACGGAGGTGTCGTCGTCTTCGACGACACCGTCGACATGGCCGCCCAGGCCCGCTTCGCGATGGAGTTCTGCGCCGCCGAGTCCTGCGGCAAGTGCACACCGTGCAGGGTCGGTTCGGTACGCGGCGTCGAGGTCATCGACAAGATCGTGGCCGGCCGGCACCCGGACGAGAACCTGGCGCTCCTGGAAGACCTGTGCGACCTGATGACCGACGGCTCGCTGTGCGCGATGGGCGGGCTGACACCGATGCCCGTACGGAGCGCCCTCACCCACTTCCCCGACGACTTCCTCGCCCGTGAGGCCGGCCGGGAGGCCGACTCCCGCCGGCCGAGCGGCGCGAGGAGGGAGGCCACGTCATGACACTGCTCAAGGAACCCGACTTCGGAACCCCGGAACGGCCCGGCGAGGCCACGGTGGTGGTGGAGGTCGACGGGCTGGCGGTGACCGTCCCCGAGGGCACCTCGGTGATGCGCGCCGCCGCGCTCGCCGGGGTCGACATACCCAGACTGTGCGCCACCGACAGCCTGGAGCCGTTCGGCTCCTGCCGGCTGTGCGTGGTGGAGATCGACGGCCGGCGCGGCACCCCCGCCTCCTGCACGACTCCGGTGGCGGACGGGATGACGGTGCGGACCCAGACACCGAAGGTGGAGAAGCTCCGCCAGGGCGTCATGGAGCTGTACATCTCCGACCATCCCCTCGACTGTCTCACCTGCCCCGCCAACGGCGACTGCGAACTCCAGGACATGGCGGGCGTGGTGGGGCTGCGGCAGGTGCGGTACGGCTACGAGGGCGAGAACCACCTCGACGCCGAGAAGGACACCTCCAACCCGTACTTCGACTTCGACCCCTCCAAGTGCATCGCCTGCTCCCGCTGCGTGCGCGCCTGCGGCGAGGTCCAGGGCACCTTCGCGCTCACCATCGAGGGACGCGGCTTCGACTCCAAGGTCTCGCCCGGCGCCGCGGAGACGTTCATGGACTCCGAGTGCGTCTCCTGCGGAGCCTGCGTCCAGGCCTGCCCGACCTCCACGCTCCAGGAGAAGTCGGTGGTCGAACTCGGCATGCCGACCCGGTCGGTGGTCACCACCTGCGCCTACTGCGGTGTCGGCTGCTCCTTCAAGGCCGAGCTGCGCGGCGACGAACTCGTCCGCATGGTGCCGTACAAGGACGGCGGCGCCAACGAGGGCCACTCCTGTGTGAAGGGCCGGTTCGCCTTCGGCTACGCCACCCACCCCGACCGGGTGTTCAAGCCCATGGTCCGGGACAGGATCACCGACCCCTGGCGCGAGGTCGGGTGGGACGAGGCCATCGGCACGGTCGCCCGGCGGATGCGGGACATCCAGCGCCGCCACGGATCGGGTTCGATCGGCGCGATCTCCTCGTCGCGGTGCACCAACGAGGAGGTGTACGTCGTCCAGAAGATGGTCCGCGCCGCGTTCGGCAACAACAACGTGGACACCTGCGCCCGCGTCTGCCACTCCCCGACCGGATACGGACTCAAGCAGACCTTCGGCGAATCGGCCGGAACCCAGGACTTCCGCTCCGTGGCGGAGGCCGACGTCATCATGGTGATCGGGGCCAACCCCACCGACGGACACCCGGTGTTCGCCTCCCGCATGAAACGGCGCCTGCGCGAGGGCGCACGGTTGATCGTCGTCGACCCCCGCCGCATCGACCTGGTGCGCTCACCGCACATCGAGGCCGCGCACCACCTCCAGCTCCGGCCCAGCACCAATGTCGCCGTCGTCAACGCCATGGCCCATGTGGTCGTCACCGAGGGCCTGGTCGACCGGTCCTTCGTGGACACCCGGTGCGAAGGCTTCGACGCCTGGGCGGAGTTCGTCGCCCGGCCCGAGAACAGCCCGGAGGCCACCGAGGAGATCAGCGGCGTCCCCGCCGGCCAACTGCGCGCCGCCGCGCGCCTGTACGCGACAGCGCCCAACGGCGCGATCTACTACGGGCTCGGCGTCACCGAACACAGCCAGGGCTCGACCATGGTCATGGGAATGGCCAACCTCGCGATGGCGTGCGGCAACATCGGACGCGACGGCGTCGGGGTCAACCCCTTGCGCGGCCAGAACAACGTCCAGGGCTCCTGCGACATGGGCTCCTTCCCGCACGAACTGCCCGGCTACCGCCATGTGTCCGACGACGCAGTCCGCGAGGTGTTCGAGAACCTGTGGGGCGGCACCCTCCTCGCCGAACCCGGGCTGCGCATCCCCAACATGTTCGACGCCGCGATCGACGGGACCTTCCGCGGTCTGTTCGTGCACGGCGAGGACATCGCGCAGTCCGACCCCAACCTCCAGCACGTCACCGCCGCCCTCGAGGCGATGGAACTCGTCGTCGTGCAGGACCTGTTCCTCAACGAGACGGCCAGGTTCGCGCATGTCTTCCTGCCCGGCGCGTCCTTCCTGGAGAAGGACGGCACGTTCACCAACGCGGAGCGCCGGATCAACCGGGTGCGCGCGGTGATGAAGCCGAGGACGGGCAGGCACGAGTGGCAGATCGTGTGCGAGATCGCCACCGCCATGGGCTACCCGATGGCGTACGAGCATCCGGGCCGGATCATGGACGAGATCGCCGCGGTCACGCCGACGTTCACGGGAGTGTCCTTCGGCCTGCTCGACAAACTGGGCAGCGTGCAGTGGCCGTGCAACGCCACCGCTCCCGAGGGGACTCCGGTCATGCACGTCGACGAATTCGTGCGCGGCAAGGGCCGGTTCGTCGTCACGGCCTATGTGCCGACCAACGAGCGCAGCACCCGGCGCTTCCCGCTGGTGCTCACCACCGGGCGCATCCTCAGCCAGTACAACGTCGGCGCGCAGACCCGGCGTACCGGCAACGTCGCCTGGCATCCCGAGGACATCCTGGAGCTGCACCCGCACGACGCCGAGGTCCGCGGCATCACCGACGGAGCGCTGGTGACACTGGCCAGCCGGGTCGGGCGGACGACCCTGCGGGCGGAGATCTCCGACCGGATGCCGGCCGGCGTCGTCTACACCACGTTCCACCACCCCGTGACCGGCGCCAACGTGGTGACCACCGAGAACTCGGACTGGGCGACCAACTGCCCCGAGTACAAGGTGACCGCGGTCCAGGTCGGGCTCGCCCGTCCGCTCGGGCACGACGACGGGACACCGCGGCGGGCTCGGGGCGAGCGGTCCGTACGCGCCGGGGACGAGACGCCGCGGCCGGCCGACGACGACGTACTCACGGTGGGGGACTGAGATGACGGCGACCGTGCCTCCCGAGCGCCGGATGGCGAACGACATCGCCGCGAACCTCGGTCACCTGCCGCAGGAGTCGGCCGCCGAGGCCGTCGCGGGTCACATCGGCCGCTTCTGGGACCCGCGCATGCGTTCCCGGCTCCTCGCGTACGCCGACGCCGGAGCCGACGGCCTGGATCCGCTGGTGATCGCGGCGGTGCGGCTCATGCGCTGAGCGAGGTGCCGCAAGAGGCAAGAGGCAGGAGGCAAGAGGCAAGAGGCAGGAGGCAGGAGGCAGGAGCGAGCGGGAGAAGCAGCCGCACCGCCAGGACCAGCCACCGCCAGGACCAGCCACCCCTAGGACCAGCCACCCCTAGGACCAATCACCGTCAGGACCGGAAACCGACAGGACCAGCCCAAGGAGGATCTGGACCATGACCGCTCCCTCGACACCGGAGACCGCGGCGAACGCCGACGCGCGGACCGAGCTCACCGACGGGTATCACCTGGTCGTCGACGCGCTGAGGATGAACGACGTCGACACCGTCTACGGCGTCGTCGGCATCCCGATCACCGACCTGGCCCGCCTCGCGCAGGCGCGGGGCATCCGCTACATCGGCTTCCGGCACGAGAGCAACGCGGGTCACGCCGCGGCGGCCGCCGGCTTTCTCACCAAGAAGCCCGGCATCTGTCTGACCGTGTCCGCGCCGGGATTCCTCAACGGTCTGGTCGCACTGGCCAACGCCACCACCAACTGCTTCCCCATGGTGCAGATCTCCGGCTCCAGCGAGCGGCACCTGGTCGACCTCAGGCAGGGCGACTACGAGGAGATGGACCAGCTCGCCGCCGCGCAGCCGTTCTGCAAGGCCGCCTACCGGGTGAGCCGTGCGGAGGACATCGGCCGGGGCATCGCCCGTGCCCTGCGCACCGCGGTCTCGGGACGTCCGGGCGGTGTGTATCTCGACATCCCCGCCGCGGTCCTCGGCTCCGTCATGGACGCGGACGCGGGCGCGAGGACACTGAGCCGCCTCGTCGACCCCGCGCCGCGCCAGCTCCCGGGGCCCGAAGCGGTGGACCGGGCCGTCGAACTGCTCGCGGGCGCCGAACGGCCGCTGCTCGTGCTCGGCAAGGGCGCAGCGTACGCGCAGGCCGACGAACGCATACGCGAGTTCGTGGAGTCCACCGGCATCCCGTTCATCCCGATGTCGATGGCCAAGGGCCTGCTGCCCGACGACCATCCGCAGTCGGCGGCCACCGCCCGTTCGCTGGCCCTGAAGAAGGCCGATGTCGTGATGCTCGTCGGCGCCCGCCTCAACTGGCTGCTGAACCACGGCCGGGCACCGCAGTGGAACCCCGGTGCCCGGTTCGTCCAAGTCGACATCGAGGCCAGGGAGATGGACAGCAACCAGCCCATCGCGGCCCCGCTCGTCGGCGACATCGAGTCGGTGCTGGACGCGATCGCCGAGCGCGCCAAGCCCGGCCGGATCGCGGCCCCCGCCGCCTGGCGCGCGGAACTGGCCGCGCGGTCGGCGCAGAACGTCGCGAGGATGGCGGAGCGGCTGAAGGCGGATCCGCACCCCATGCAGTTCATGGGAGCCCTGAAGGCCGTACGCGACGTCGTGCGCGAGCACCCGGAGACGTACATCGTCAACGAGGGCGCGAACGCGCTGGACATCGCGCGCAACGTCATCGACATGCACGTACCGCGGCACCGCCTCGACAGCGGCACCTGGGGTGTCATGGGCATCGGCATGGGCTACGCGATCGCCGCCGCCGTCGAGAGCGGCGCCCCGGTCGTCGCCGTGGAGGGCGACAGCGCCTTCGGGTTCAGCGGCATGGAACTGGAGACGATCTGCCGGTACGGGCTGCCGGTCGTCACGGTCGTCATGAACAACGGCGGTGTGTACCGCGGCGACGACGTCAATCCCCTCGGCGACGCGCCCTCCCCGACCACCCTGATGCCCGCGGCCCGCCACGACCGGATGATCGAGGCGTTCGGCGGCAAGGGCTACCGCGCGACCACACCGGCCGAGGTCACCGCGGCCCTCACCGAGGCACTGGCCTCCGGCGGCCCGGCACTTATCGACTGCGTCATCGACCCCTCCGCCGGCACCGAGAGCGGCCACATCGCCCACCTGAACCCGAAGGGCATCACAGGCGGAAACATCGGGTCCGCCGCGAGGTGAGCCGCGAGCTCCCCTCCTCGCGATCGAGCCCGCGTCCGGTGACCGGGAGTCCGGCGTGGTCAGCCGCTCGTGCCGAAGTGGCTGCCGGTGGTCTCGCCGTCGTCCGTGACCGCCGCGGCGACGCAGCGGAACACCCGTAGCCCCTCGGCCCACTGGGGGGCGGTCGGCGGCAGGACGTCCACGTTCCAGCGGGTGCCGTCCGAACGGCTCGTGGACGTCAGGGAGTCACGCATGACCTGCTGCGAACACAGCGTCCTGACGTCGGGATGCCTGACGAGATCCCTCGCGTTGTATGTCGTCCCGTCCTTGGGCAGCGGGGCGACGGCGAAGGTCTGCCACACGTGCGCGACGTGACAGTCGGCGCGGCTGACGGTGATGGTTCCCGAGACGTCGGTGATACCGCTCCAGCACTCGGGGGTCGTGACACAGCGGCCGCCCACCCCTTCGACGTCGGCGGCCGCGCAGCCGCTCCGGGTGGTCCGTACGCCGCCGAAGGCCGCGCCGGCTCCCGGCGAGGCCTTGCCCGAGGTGCTGGGGGGCGGGGATCCGCCCACCGAGGAGCCGGGGCCGCCCGGCGATCCGTACTCGTTGACCACCCAGGTGACGGACACGCTCACCGAGACCACGGCCGCCACCACGCCGATCAGGCCGGGGCGCCACCGTGAGGACCCGCGCGTCGCCGGTTCGGCCACCGTGCTCGCCTCTCCACCGGCGGCGGGCCGGCCGTCCGGCCGCGCCGGGTCCGGAGTCCGCGGGTCCGTGGGCGGTGGGGGGAGGGTGTAGGACGTGGGGGGCGTGTCCCGATGGGCGGGACGGGTGGTGGCCGTACGGGGTACCGGCCCGGACCCGCCCTGTACGGCGCCGTCGACGTCGACGGCGGCCAGGGCGTCCCGCAAGGATGACGCGTTCGGCATCCGGGAGGCCGGATCCGTCTCCAGGGCCTGTCGGAGCACCTCGTTGAGGGCGCCCGGCACTCCCGGCAGGTCGGCGTAGGGCCAGGTGTGCCGGACGATGAGCTCCGCGAGGCTGAGCTGGGTGCCGTCGTCGGGGTGGTGCGGCGGGCGGCCCCGCAGGAGGGCGTAGAGCGTCGCGGCGAGCGAGTAGACGTCGCCCGTCGTCGTGGGTTCGGCCAGATGGAAGGCCTCGGGCGGCGCGTACGCCGGGGTCAGCGCCTCGCGCGTCACCGACAGGTCCCGGCCGGGTCTGGGCATGGCGGCCAGCCCGAAGTCGGTGAGGGCGGCGGCGCCGTACCGGTTGACCATGATGTTGCCCGGCTTGATGTCACGGTGCAGCACCCCGGCGGAGTGCGCCGCGGCCAGCGCGTCGGCGATGCCGAGCCCGATGTCCCGGGCCTCCTTGACGGCGAGCGGCCCATGGCGGTGCAGGCGCTCGCCGAGCGAGCCGCCCGGACACAACTCCATGACCATGTACGGGCGGTCGTCGCCGAGGACGCCCGCGTCGTAGACCGGGACCACGTGCGGATGCCCGGACAACCGGCCCGCGGCCGTGACCTCGCGCAGGAAGCGCTGCCGGTCGCGGTCCGAGGCCAGCACCCTGCTGTCGACCTTCAGCGCGACCTCCCGGCCCACCGCCACCTGGTGCGCCCGGTAGACCGTGGCGAAGCCGCCCCGGCCGAGGACCTCCTGGATCTCGTACCCGGAGAGTTCCACGTGCTCGTACCGCATGGTGCCGTCATCCCCCAACGCACAGCCCACCCACGGCAGAACGTCCGGCCGGGGACCGCGCCGACTCTAGCCCAGCCGTGCGGGATCCCACGCGTCGCCCGTGAGTTCGGCGAACCCGTCCAGCAGGGCCGCGGCCACGGTCACGTCGTCGGTGAGGGGGCGGTCCCGCATGTCCGGGTCCAGTGCCGCCGCCGCGCGGGCGTAGGCGCGGCCCGCCGGGGTGCCGGGTGCGGGCGGAGTGCCCCGCAGCCGCAACGCCCTTACGGCGGCGACGAGTTCGCAGGCCAGGACCAGCCGGTACGCCTGCGCCGCCCGCAGCGCCTTGCGGGCGGCCTGGGGCGCGAAGGTCGCCGCCTCCTCCATGCCCTGGGACAGCACGACATGCCCGAGCGAGGCCGGGGTGGCGCACGCCTGTATCTCGGCGAGGGCCGAGGCGGCGCTGTACTCCAGGATCATCATCCCGGACCCGGCCGAGGAGGCGTCGGCCAAGTAGGAGCGCAGTCCGGTCAGTTCGGGACGGCCCAGGGCGGACAGCCGGGCCGCCGAGAGCCGGGCCGTGCCGAGCACGGCGAGGGCGAGCTGGTCGAGCGCGAGAGTGAGCGGCGCGGTGAAGAAGCCGCCGTGATGCCGGGCGACGGGACGGTCCGTGATGTCGTCCCAGCCGATGAGGGGGTTCTCGGCGGCGGAGTTGAGGTCGATGGACAGCACCCGGTCCAGGCCGGACCACGCCTCCATCGCGGGGCCGTGGGCCTGCGGGAAGCACCGGAAGCCGAAGGGGTCCTGCACCCGTGTCGGCGTTCTGTCCGGCAGCCCGGGTACACCTGCGTTCCTGCCGGTCGTCGCGCCGAGCAGCCGGCGGACGCGTGCCGCCACCCCCGCGATCGCCGGGTGCGCGTGGGCTTCGTGGACCTCCGGCGCGTACGGTTCGAGGGAGCCGTCCACCGCGTGCAGGGCCAGCGCGGCCACGAGGTGTGCGGCACGCAGCGGCACCCCGAGGTCGTGCCGGGCGAGAGCGGACTCCCCGAGGGTGAGGGCGTTGCTGCTCAACAGGGCCAGCGCGTCCCCGCGTCGCAGGGGAAGGCGCTCGGGGAACGGGTCAGGGGGGACAAGGCTCTCCGAAACCGCCCGGTCCCGTGTCCAGGTGTCGTGTCCGAAGAGCGCGAGCCCCAGCCGGGCCAGCGCGGTCAGATCACCGGTGCCCACGGACCCGTACTCGAGCACCCGGGGACGCACTCCCGCTCGCAGTGCCTGCGCGACGGCCGTGGCGGTCTCGGGGCCCAGCCCCGAACCACCGGCCAGGAGCTGATTCGCGCGGACCACCATCATCGCCCGGACCCGGCGGGCCGGCAGGGCTTCGCCCACACCGCCCGCGTGGCTCAGCAGCAGCCGCAGATCGTGGCCCGCGCCGTCGTGTTCCTCGACGGCGAGTCCCCGGTGCGCTCCCACGCCGGTGCTGCGTCCGTAGACGCGGGCACCCTCGGCGGCCAGCCGGTGGGCCGCCCGGCGCGTGCGTTCCATCGCCTCGAGTGCCTTCGGGCACAGGGAGAGCGGCGTCGCCCCATCGGCGATCCGGGCCACGGTGGCGGCGTCGAGACTCCGGCCGTCGAGGACGACACCCGGTGACGCGCTCCCGGTGGCCGGGCGGTCTGCGGCCGGGGCGCCGGTGGTGGTGCCGGCCGTGCGCTCGAGCATGACGGACGTTCACTCCTCAGCCGTACGCGGTCGCCGTCGGGAGGCCGGGCCGGGAGGACACCCTCCCGGCCCCGGGCACTGATCCGGCTGCCGGTGCCGGTGCAGACGTCAGCTCAGTCCCGCCGAGGCCAGCCAGTTCTTGGCCACGTCCAGCGGGTCCTTGCTGCCTTCCTGCACGTCGCTGTTGAGCTTCACCAGGGTCTCGGTGTCGAGCTTCGCCGAGACGTCGTTGAGAACCGAGACTCCGGCCGCGGGCAGAGCGCTCTTGTACGTGAGCGGAGTCACATTCTGGAACCCGAAGAGATCCTTGGGGTCCTGCAGTACGACGAACTTGTTCTTGCTGATTCCGGGGTCCGTCGTGAAGATGTCCGCGGCCTGGATGCTGTTCCCCTTCAGTGCCGCCACGGTCAGCGGGCCGCCCGCGTCCAGTGCCTTGAAGCTCTTGAAATCGAGACCGTATACGGACTTCAGGCCCTTCAGGCCCTGCTGCCGGGTCTGGAACTCGGGCGAGCCGCCGACGACCAGGTCCTTCGCCACGTCGGCGAGGTCGCCGATGGTCGACTTCCCCGTGAGGCCGTACTTCTTGGCCGTCGCCTCGTTCACGGCGACCGCGTCCTTGTCCTGGGCCTCGGAGGACTCCAGCAGGGACAGCTTCGGGTCGAGTTTGGCCGAGACGGCCTGGTTGGTCTCCTCGACGCTCGTCGGAGCGGCCTTGGCGTCCAGGTAGGCGAGCAGCGCGCCGTTGTACTCCGGAAGGACCGTGATCGTACCGTTCTTGATCAGACCGTACGTGGTCTCACGGCTGCCGATGTTCAGCTTGTAACTGACGTTGATGCCCTTGGACTTGAGGGCCTCGCCGTAGATGTCGGCGAGCAGGATGCTCTCGGGGAAGTTGTTGGAACCGACAACGACCGTACCGGCCTTGGCGGCGTCGCCCTTCAACGGGTCCTTGCCGTCGGTGTCGTCGGAGGAGCCGCATCCCGTCAGTGCGGCAGCGGCCACAACCAGCAGGGAAACGGCGGAGGTTACGGAGGTTCGAGTGCTTCTGGCGATGGTCACTTGGTCATCCAGACTTGGCAATCGGTGGGGCGTTGGTGGCTGGTGGGCACGGGTGACGGTCCTGACGATCCAATCGATCCGCCTCAAGTACCGTCAAGACACGAATAGATCACTGATGGGGACCGTACAGCTTCAGCCTGTAGGCGCAACGTGACCGAAACAGGAGCGAACCAGGCGTCTTCGCGTGCCACTTTTCGGTTGATCATGGCCGTACTCTGACGGCAGCCGCTAGTGTTGGCCGCGTCGAGGGCCCCCTTCCACTTGTCGGCCCGATCGCGCTGCTCGTGACCATTTGATCCATGCAGGCGGCCTGCTACGAGGCTTCCAACGGGGAATGAAGTCAAGGAGGTTGGGTGCCCGCGCACAGAAAAGCCGCCTCGGGGCAGCCGTCCGACGCTCTCGGGACCGGCCGGACACCGTCTCTGCTGGACCGCTGGCCCTTCCGCCGGAAACTCAACGTCCTGGTGATCGTGCCGCTCGCCGTCATCTCCGTGATGCTCGCCTATGTCGTCTCCGGCGAGATCGGCCGGGCCCGGTCCGCCGCCGACACCGCCCAACTCGTCCGCGACAGCACGCAGGTGACGAAACTCATCGACGCCGTGCAGACCGAGCACCGCCAGGCCCTCCTGGTCTCGCTGCGCTACGAGGCCGCGCCCTCGGCGAAGAGCGCGCCGGACACCGCCGCCTACCTGGCCGCGCAGGCGCAGGTCGGCGCCCGCATCGAAGCGGTCCGGGCCGCCTACGGCGACCGGCTGCCCGACGGCGAGGCCCAGGCGCTGAAGGAGCTCGAAGGCCTGGACAGCCTCCGCAAGACCGTCGAGCAGGGGCCGATCCCCGCCGACAACATCGACCCCGCCTACGGATCGGTGATCGAGGGGCTCATCGACGGCCTCGGTCTCGGCCGGTCGGGCAGCGAGTCCTCCGCGTCCGCGGGCAATCTGCTCGACGCGCTGCTGCGCGCCGACACCGCCCACGCCTCCTTCGAGACCAGCGTCTTCGCCGCCCGCACCCGTGACTCCAACGCGCTCATCGAGTTCACCGGCGCCGTCGGCGACTACGACCAGTACACCTACCAGGCCGAGCGGTTCACCCGGTTCGCCGGCACGGAACAGGGCAGCGACCTCGCCGAGATCGAGCACAGCCCGTACCAGAGCGTCATCACCCAGCACTGGGCCGCGCTCCAGGTCGACACCGGAGCGCTGGTCGCCGAGAACGCGACACAGTTGCGGGCCGCGCTCGACGAGGCGCTGCGCGCCGGTCCCACCTATGAGCGGCAGGCCGAGAACCGCCTGAAGATCGTCCAGTCGCTGATCGGCGGCATCGCGGGGAACGCCCAGTCCGCGTCGAACTCCGCCTGGTGGCGGGTGGTCTGGCTGATCGCCGGCATCCTGGCCGCCTTCGCGGCCTGGCTGCTGTTCTCCGTGCTGACCCGGCGTTCCGTGGTGCGGACCGTACGGACCCTCACGGCGGCGGCCCAGCATGTGGCCGGTGCCGCGGGGAGCGAGCTCGCCCGTGTCGCGGACGACGACGCCGACGACGCGAGCCCGCCGCGGCTGGAGGCCGTTCCCGTGCTGGTGCGCGACGAGATCGGTGAACTGGCCGAGGCCTTCAACCGGGTTCAGGTGACCGCGAGCGCGCTGCTGGAACGCCAGGTCGTCAGCCGGCGCAACATCGCCGAGATGTTCGGCAACGTCGGCCGCCGCGTCAGTAATCTGACGGCCCGCCAACTCGCCCTGATCGACTCGGTGGAGCGCGGCGAGACCGACCCCGAGGTGCTGGACCGGCTCTACCGCATCGACCACATCGCCGTCCGCCTCCAGCGCAACGCCGACAGTCTCATGCTGCTCGCGGGGATCAGCGAGACCGGTCTGAACACCGAACCGATGCGGCTCAGCAACATCGTCCGTGCCGCGCTCGGCCAGATCGAGGGCTTCCAGCGCGTGACTCCGCACGCCGAGGGCGATGTCACCGTCGTCCCCGACATCGTCGGCGATCTGACCCTCATGCTCGCCGAACTCCTGGAGAACGCCGTGATGTTCTCCCCGGCGACCAGCGGCGTCGAGGTCGTCCTGAGGCCCCGGCACCAAGGGGGCGGAGCCCTCGTCGAGATCATCGACCACGGACTCGGCATGAGCCCCGAGCGGTTGGCGCAGGAGAACGCCCGGCTGATCCGGCGCGAGCGCCTCGACCTGGCGCCGACGGAGGTGCTCGGTCTGTTCGTGGTCGGCGGTCTGTCCCGGCGCTGGGGCATCGAGGTCGCCCTGTCCCGCACCCCGGGCGGCGGTGTCACCGCCACCGTCGCGGTGCCCGCGGCCCACCTCGTGCCCGGTGACCAGGCCTCCGCCGCCGTACGGGCCCCGCGGATGCAGCCGCCCGCGCGCCGCCCCGGCCCCGGTGAGCCGCGCAAGGCGCGGCTCGAGGCGCCGGCCGGACCCGCGGGCCTGCCCCGCAGGGTGCCCTCGCGGCCCCGGGGCACCGAGCCCCCCAACCACGCCCGCCGTTCGGAGGCGGCGGACACCGGCGCCGAGCGCCCGACGACGCACGGCGGTGCCCGGCCCGGCACCGCGGCCGACCCGGCACCCACCGGCCCGGCGCGGTCCGGCGACACCGGTCCGCTGCGCCGCAGGGTACGCGGGGCGACCCTGTCGGCCGGCACCGCCGCGAGCCGGCTGCCCAGACCCACCGAACCACCCACCCACCGCAGGCCGCCCTCCTGGCAGCCCACGGACGCCGAGGCCGCGCGCTCCGAACTCGACGAGTTCGAGGCCGCCGTGCTGCGGGCCGAACGCGAGAGCGCGACCGAGGACCACACGACCACGGTGACCCGGCCGGGCGGCAGAACCGGTCCCACCGGGACCGACACCCAGAACAGAAGACCCTCTTCTCCGGAAGGCATGAGCACGTGACGATGTGGACAGGCGGGCCCGAGTCCCGGACAGCGGAACCCGCGGCGGACGTGAAGGCCGCCGCCGCCGACTTCAACTGGCTGCTCAACCGATTCGCCACCGAGACGGCCGGGGTCGTGGACGTGATCGGCGTCTCCTCCGACGGGCTGCTCATCGCGGTGTCCCAACTGCGCGGCCAGGCCGACTCCGAGCGGCTCGCGGCGATCGTCTCCGGAATCACCAGCCTCGCCATGGGGGCCTCCGGCAACTACGGCCTCGGCAGCCTCAACAAGGTCATCATCGACCTGGAGGAAGGGCATGTGCTGGTGTCCGCGCTCGGCGCCGGCGCGGTGCTCGGCGTGGTCACCTCGAAGGAGGCGAAACTCGGCAACATCGCCTACGAGATGACCCTCTTCGCCAACCGGGCCGGTGCCGTGCTGAGCCCGCAACTGGTGATGGAGCTGAAGAGAACCGTGGGCGTCGCACCGGCCGGCTGATGTCCGACGGCGCGTCACATGACCGGTGACGCGCGCACAGGTGAAGGGGGAGGACGTGATGACGTCCGGCGAGCCATTGGCCGGCGGCGGCGCCGAACGGGGAGTGGAACGCCCCGCCTCGGTCGTCCGGCCGTTCCTGCTGACCGCGGGACGGATCGCCGGCGGCGACAGTCTCGTACCGCCGATCCCGATCGAGACACAGGTGGTGGCCACGAATGTGGGACTGGCGACGCTGGACCGCTTCGTCTTCGACCAGCACCGCGACATCATCACGGTCTGTCGTGAGCCGCAGTCGCTCGCGGAGATCGCGGCGAGGCTCCGGATGCACTTGAACGTGGTCCGGGTTCTCGCCGACGACCTGCGCGCCGACGGTCAACTGGCCCTGTACGCGCCGCAGGCCCGCTCCAACCGCGATGTCACTGTTCTGCGAAGGGTGATCGATGGTCTCCGAGCTGTCCCCGACTCCCGGGGCTCGATCCGTGAGGGATGACGACGAGCGTCCCCGGCCGCCGCTGCCGGTCAAGATGGTGATCGCGGGCGGCTTCGGCGTGGGCAAGACCACGACGGTGGGGGCCATTTCGGAGATCGAGCCGCTGACCACCGAGGCGTCCATCACCTCGGTCGCCGCCGGTGTCGACGACCTCTCCCACACCCCGGAGAAGGTGACGACGACCGTCGCCATGGACTTCGGCTGTGTCACCCTCGATCCGACCCTGAAGCTCTACCTGTTCGGGACCCCCGGCCAGGAACGGTTCGGGTTCATGTGGGACGACCTCGTCGAGGGCGCGCTCGGCGGACTCGTCATCGTCGACACCCGGCGGCTCGACGACTGCTACGCGGCCGTCGACTACTTCGAGCACCGGGACATCCCCTTCGCGGTGGCCGTCAACGCCTTCGACGGCCGGGTCGAACACGATCTGAACGACGTACGGTGGGCCCTCGACGTCGCCGACCACGTGCCGCTGACCGTGTTCGACGCCCGCGACCGGGGGTCCGTACGCGACGCGCTGCTCGTCGTCCTCGAACACGCCCTCGCCAGGGCCGAGAGATCGGCGCACGGTCCGGGAGAGCGTCCCTGAGCGAGGGCGCGTGCCGCCCGCGGGTTCCGGCCGGACGGCCCGAAAGCCGTCCGGTCCGGCCGGGACGAGGACGGGGACGGCCCGAAGGCCGTCCCCGTCGTGGTGGTACCGCTGTCGGGCGGTGTCGCTACGCGGCGCGGCGCCTGCGTACTCCGGGTGAGACCGTCCCCCGGCCCACGGCCCAGAACAGCACGAGGACGAGCAGCGCGAGGACGGCCGTGAGGGCGGCTCCGCCGGCCACCTTCTCGTAGTTGTGCTGGTACAGGCCGTCCAGGATGTAGCGGCCGACCCCGCCGAGGGACACGTAGGCCGCGATCGTGGCCGTCGAGACGATCTGGACCGTCGCCGAGCGCAGCCCGCTGAGGATCAGGGGCAGCGCCGCCGGGACCTCGACCTGGAAGAGGATCCGTGCCTCCGGCATGCCCATGCCGCGGGCGGCGTCGACGGGGGAGGGGTCCACGGTGCGGACCGCCTCGTAGGTGGTGATGAGGACCGGCGGGATCGCCAGCACCACGAGCGGGATCATCACCGGCACGATGCCGAGGCCCAGCCAGACGAACATCAGGACCAGGAGCCCGAAGGTCGGCAGCGCGCGCGCCCCGGCGGACACGAAGGCCAGGGCGTTGCCGCCGCGCCCGGTGTGCCCGGTGACCAGGCCGATCGGCAGACCGATGGCCGAGGCGATCGCGAGGGCCGCGGCCGTGTACTGGACGTGCTCCCACACCCGCTGCGGGATGCCGTCGTAGCCGTGCCAGTGCGAGCCGTCGCTGAAGAAGGCCTGCATGAAGTTCAGTACGTTCACGAGGCGCCCTCCGGGGTGCCGGCACCGGCGTCCGCGGCCGCGGCTCCGGAGCGCCCGGCGGCACCGCCGGACGGAGGCTGCCAGGGGGTGAGGACCCGCCGCAGCAGGACCAGCAGGGCGTCGATCACGACCGCGAGAACGGCGATGGTGACCACCGCGGTCACGGCGAGCCGGGGGAGACCGTACAACTGCGCGTAGGTCAGCAGATTCCCGAACGCGCCCTGGTTGCCGATCAGCGCGCCGACGCTCACCAGGCTGATGCTCGAGGCGACGGCCACACGCAGCCCGGCCATGATCGCCGGTACCGCGATGGGCAGTTGGACCTGGAAGTAGCGGCGCACGACACCGATGCCCATGGCGGAGGCGGCGGCGTTCGTCTCCTCGGGGACCGAGCGGACCCCGTCGACCACCGCCGGGACGAGCACGACGAGGCTGTACAGGCACAGCGGGATCATCACGGTCAGCAGACTCAGCCCGGTGTAGTCGATGAGCACCACGAAGAAGGCGATGGAGGGGATCGCGTAGAGCACCGTCGAGGTCCACAGCACCGGCGCGTAGAGCCAGTCGTAGTGGACGCACAGCAGGCCGATCGGCACGGCCAGCAGCAACCCGGCCAGCACGGGGACGAGCGCCTCCTCCAGATGGAGGACGATCAGGCCGGCATAGCTGTGCTGGATGGCGCTCGGGATGTCGAAGAACCCGTTCATCGCGCGGCCTTCGCCGTCGCCGTCTCCTGCGGGGCGTCCGCCGCCCGGCGCTGCCGGGCCGACCGGATCGCCGCGGCGACCGTCTCCTGCCCGGCGACCCCGAGCACCTTCCCGGAACCGTCGACGCCGACGGCCCGTCCGGTCGGCGACAGCACGGCACGGTCGAGCGCGACCCGCAGCGAGTCGCGGCCCACCTCGAAGCTCGGGCCGTACGGTTCGAGGTCCGCGACGTCTCCGCCCCAGGTGCCGGGGTCGGCCCAGCCGAGCGGCCTGCCGTCGGCGTCGGTCACCAGCACGGGCGTCCCCTCCGGGGCGCGTCCGGCGATCTCCCGCCAGTCGGAGCCGACGGGGAAGACCCGGGAGCGGTCGAGTCCGAGATCGCGGGTGGAGAGGAACGACAGACCGCGGATGCCCCGGTCCGCGCCGAGGAACCGCTCGACGAACGGGTCGGCCGGCGCCGAGAGGATCTCGTCGGGGGCGGCGAACTGGGCGAGCCTGCCGCCGGTGCGCAGCACGGCGATGCGGTCGCCGATGGTGATCGCCTCGTCCATGTCGTGGGTGACGAACACGATGGCCTTGCCCAGTTCGCCCTGGATGCGCAGCAACTCCTCCTGGAGTCCCCGGCGTACGACCGGGTCGACCGCGGAGAACGGCTCGTCCATGAGCAGGATGGGCGGGTCGGCCGCCAACGCCCGCGCGACGCCGACGCGTTGCTGCTGGCCGCCGGAGAGCTGGTACGGATAGCGGCGGGCCAGGGCCGGATCGAGGCCGACCCGTTCCATCAGTTCCGCGGCGCGCTCCCGGGCGCGCTGCTTGGACCAGCCGAGCAGCCGGGGCACGGTGGCGATGTTGTCGACGATCGTCCGGTGCTGGAAGAGGCCGGCGTTCTGGATGACGTAACCCATCGAGCGCCGGAGGGCGTTGACGGGGCGGGCGCGGATGTCCTCGCCGTCGACCCGGATCGTGCCGCTGCTCGGCTCGATCATGCGGTTGATCATGCGGAGCGTGGTGGTCTTGCCGCAGCCCGAAGGTCCGACGAGAACGGTGATGGAGTGATCCGGTATCTGGAGGGACAGGCGATCGACGGCCACCGTGCCGTCGGCGTATCGCTTGCTGACATCTTCGATGGCTATCAAGCGTCGAAACCCTTCGGGAACGGCCTTGCCCGCGCGTGGCGCGATCACGTGCACGAGGGTGCGTAGTCTAGCCAGACGATGTTCGTTCCCGGTCATGACAGATCGTGAATGTCGTGCGTACGTCCGCTTTTCCCGGGCGCACAGGGCCTCCCGGCCTCACGGGGTCCCGGTCAACTCCTCCCCGGGCCCGTACCGTTCGGCGATCAGCCCTCGGAACCCACGGAAGCCGAGCCCGCGGTGACCAGTTCCCGCGGGCGCTCGTTCTCCAGGGGCTGCTGCATCCGCTCCACGGGCCCGCGGCCACCCTGCCGCCACAGCCACGCGATGTCACGGCCGAACGACCACACGAGCAGCGCGAGCGCGGTCAGCACGGCGGCCATCTCCGCTTCGTACGGCAGGAGTCCGGAGCCCGCGACCAGCAGGATGACGCCCTGGAGGGCCGCCACCGTCTTGCGCGCCATGCTCGGCGGCAGCTCGCCGTTCAGCCACGGCATCACCCGGGCGGCGGCGACGAACGCGTACCGCATCGTGCCGATCAGCAGCACCCACGGACCGAGCGACATCCCGACGTACACGCTCAGCACGAGGATCAGGAACGCGTCCACCTCCATGTCGAAGCGGGCGCCCAGGGCCGAGGACGTTCCGGTCCGCCGGGCCACCTTGCCGTCGACGCCGTCGAGGATCAGCGCGACCGCCGTCAGACCGACCAGCAGGCTGACCGGCGGCGAGCTCTCGAAGGAGTCCGCGACCAGCGCGGTGACTCCGCCCACCAGGATCGCGCGGCCGAGCGTGACCCGGTTGGCGGGTCCGAACGAGCGGGGCTGTGTGCGCCGCAGCGCGCGGGTGAGCACCGCCCAGGTGGCGAACGCGAACACCAGGCCGGTCAGCCAGCCCGCGGGCCCCATCCCGATCGCCGTGCCCAGCAGGGCCAGGACCAGGAGCTGCACGCCGGCTCCCACCATGGTCTCCTGCTGGGGAAGCCTTGCGCCGTACATGTTGTTCAGGGCCACCGCAGATCCTCCGGCCGAATGACAGATTCGATCAACGCCGCGTACCGTGTGCGCGACTTGTCACTGCTCCGTACGTGAAGAGCTGCGGAATCGTTCAGGGGGACGCTCATGGAACTCACAGCTCGCGCCTTCTGGCTCGCATCTCCGGGCCACGGCGAGATCCGTGACGTCACCCTCAACGCGCCCGCGCAGGACGAGGTACTCGTCCGTACGCTCTACTCCGGAGTCAGCAGGGGCACCGAGACCCTCGTGTTCCGCGGGGGAGTCCCGGAGAACCAGCACGCCTCGATGCGCGCGCCGTTCCAGGACGGGGATTTCCCCGCACCCGTGAAATACGGCTATCTGAGTGTCGGCCGAGTGGAGGAAGGACCCGAGCGTCTGCTCGGGCGGACGGTCTTCTGCCTCTACCCGCACCAGACGCGGTACGTCGTCCCGGTGAGCGCCGTGACCGTCGTACCCGAGGCGGTGCCCGCCTCCCGCGCCGTCCTCGCCGGCACCGTCGAGACCGCGGTGAACGCCCTGTGGGACGCCGCCCCGCTCATCGGCGACCGGATCGCCGTGGTCGGCGGCGGCATGGTCGGCTGCTCGGTCGCCGCGCTGCTCGCCCGTTTCCCCGGGGTGCGCGTCCAGCTCGTCGACGCCGACCCGGCACGCGGTGCCGTCGTCCGCGCGCTCGGCGTCGATTTCGCGCTCCCCGAGGACGCCGAGGGCGAACGCGACCTCGTCGTGCACGCGAGCGCCACCGAGGCCGGACTGAACCTCTCCCTCGGTCTGCTCGCCCACGAGGGGACCGTCATCGAGCTGAGCTGGTACGGGGACCGCCGGGTCGCCCTGCCGCTCGGCGAGGCCTTCCACTCGCGTCGGCTGACCCTGCGCAGCAGCCAGGTGGGCTCCGTCTCCCCCTCCGGCCGGGCCGGAAGGACGTACGCGGACCGTCTGGCGCTCGCCCTCGAACTTCTCGCCGAACCGGCCTTCGACGCCCTGATCACCGGCGAGTGCTCCTTCGGAGAGCTCCCTGACGTGATGGGGAAACTGGCCTCCGGATCGATACCCGCCCTGTGCCACCGAGTCGCCTACGAAGAGGTTTGAGCCGACGAGAACCGGCCTGACCTCTACGGACTCCGAAGAAAGGGCGACACGCGGCTGAACAAGGTGAACCGGACAGCCGTACTACACGACGTGATCCCGGCAGGGGATCAGACGCACCGCACCTGGAGGGTCGTCCGTTGTTCAGCATCACCGTCCGCGATCACCTGATGATCGCCCACAGCTTCCGTGGCGAGGTCTTCGGACCCGCGCAGCGCCTCCACGGGGCGACGTTCCTGGTGGACGCCACCTTCCGTCGCCCCGAGCTGGACGACGACAACATCGTCGTCGACATCGGCCTGGCCACGCAGGAGCTCGGCGCCGTCGTGAGCGAGTTGAACTACCGCAATCTCGACAGCGAGCCGGACTTCAAGGACACCAACACCTCGACCGAGTTCCTGGCGAAGGTCATCGCCGACCGGCTCGCCGACCGCGTGCACGCCGGAGCCCTGGGCGCGGGCGCCCAGGGCCTCACCGGCATCACCGTCACCCTCCACGAGTCGCACATCGCCTGGGCGAGTTACGAGCGTGCCCTGTGACCGACGTGACCCTCGACAAGGCGTCCGTGCCGTCCGGGCGTGCCGCCACGGTCCCCGGACCCGGCGCCCTGAACTACGTGCCCGTGCAGAACGCGGCTCTCAAGAACGCCGAGATCATCCCCATGTCCCTGCGCACCGTGCACTTCGTGATGCCGGGCGGCGTCGACGACCCGGCCACGCCGAGCGGCGGCAACGCCTACGACCGCCGGCTCTGCCTCGACCTGCCCGGCTTCGGCTGGCAGGTCGAGCGGCACATCGTCGCCGGCGAGTGGCCCCGCCCCGGTGCCGCCGCCCGTACGGAACTCACCCGCACCCTGGCGGACCTGCCCGACGGCACGGTCGTCCTCCTCGACGGGATCGTCGCCTGCGGAGTCCCCGAGATCGTCGCTCCCGAGGCCGACCGGCTGCGTCTCGTCGTCCTCGTCCACCTGCCGCTCGGCGACGAGACGGGACTCGAGCCCGCCGTGGCCGCCGAGCTGGACGCCCTGGAACGTACGACCCTGCGGGCCGTGTCCGCCGTCGTCGCCACCAGCGAGTGGGCCGTCCGCCGGCTCGTCGCCCACCACGGCCTCGCCCCCGACCGGGTCCACGCCGCGGCCCCCGGCGCCGACATCGCACCGCTCGCCTCCGGAACCGACGGTGTCTCGCGGCTGCTGTGCGTCGCCGCGGTGACCCCGCGCAAGGGCCAGCACCGGCTCATCGAGGCCCTCGCCACCGTCACCGACCTGCCCTGGAGCTGCGTCTGCGTCGGCGGTCTGGCCCAGGACCCGGCCTACGTCGACCATCTGCGCGCCCTGATCGCCCAGCACGGCCTCGGCGACCGGCTGCACCTCGCCGGACCGCAGGCCGGCGCCGAACTCGACGCCAGCTACGCCTCGGCCGACCTCATGGTCCTCACCTCGTACGCGGAGACGTACGGCATGGCCGTCACCGAGGCCCTGGCCCGCGGCATCCCCGTGCTCGCCACGGACGTCGGCGGTGTGCCCGAGGCCGTCGGACGCGCCCCCGACGGCGGGGTGCCCGGCATCCTCGTCCCCCCGGAGGACCCGGCGGCCCTCGCCGCCGAGCTGCGCGGCTGGTTCGGCGAGGCCGACGTGCGGCGCCGGCTGAAGGCCGCCGCCCGCGGACGCCGTGCCGCGCTCGACGGCTGGGCCACCACCGCGCGCAGCCTGGCCGGTGTGCTCGGCCGGCTGCCCCAGGAACCCCGGAGGGCGGCGTGAGTACCGCGACGACCCCCGCGAGCGGGCCGGACTCCGGCCTCCCCGAGGAGAAGGTGAGGACGGGCGTGCCCGGTCAGCGAGTCGGGGACCCTGAGGCCGAAGAGGTGCGCTACGCGCCCCAGTGGCTCCAGCTGCGCGAGCCCGCCGACGCCGCCGCGCGGGCGGTCGACCTCCTCGACCCGCTGCGCATCCGGCTGGCCAACCGGCCCGTGCGCGGCGGCCTGGCCATCCACGACCTCGGCTGCGGCACCGGCTCCATGGGCCGCTGGCTGGCGCCCCGGCTCGACGGCGCCCAGCACTGGATCCTGCACGACCGGGACCCGTACCTGCTGCACTTCGCCACCGTCGGGGCGCCCAAGGCGGCGGCCGACGGCAGCCACGTCGGCGTCACCACCCAGCGCGGTGACATCGGGCGGCTGACCGCGGACGCCCTGGCCGGCGCCTCCCTGGTGACCGCGTCGGCGCTGCTCGACGTGCTCACCGCCGAGGAGATCGACCGGCTCGCGGCGGCCTGCGCCGGCGCCGGCGTGCCCGCCCTGCTGACGCTGTCCGTCGCCGGCCGGGTCGAATTCAGCCCGGCCGACCCGCTGGACGCCGAGATCACCGAGGCGTTCAACGCCCACCAGCGGCGCGGCGACCTGCTCGGCCCGGACGCCGTCACCGCCGCCTGCGAGGCGTTCGCCCGCTACGACGCGACCGTGCGGGTGCATCCGAGCCCCTGGCGGCTCGGCCCCGACGAGGCCGCCCTGACCGCGGAGTGGCTGCGCGGCTGGGTCGGCGCGGCGGTGGAGGAGCGCCCCGAGCTGGCCGGACGGGCGGAGTCGTATCTGGAGTCGCGCCTGGCGGCGTGTGCCGCGGGCGAGCTGCGGGTCGTCGTCCACCACAGCGATGTGCTGGCGCTGCCCCACCCTGTCGGGGGTGCGGCGTGAGCGCGGGCCTGGAGACACTGGGACCGGCCGCCTCCTTGGCGGCCGCGGCCCCGGACCTCGACGGCCCGCTTCTGAACATCCCCGCGGAGTCCGGCGCCTCGCGGGCGCCGGGCCCCACGGGTGCGGGACCGGGGTCCGTCCCGGCCGAGGGCTCCGGGAGCCCGGCGGCCGGGGGAACCCCCCGGGCCCGGCGCGTGTCCGGACGTGTGCGCAAGCACTTCGGCGCCACGGCCGGCGTCCTCATCCTCGGAGTGCTGCTCTGGCGGCTGGGTACCGGGGTGTTCGTGGACGGGCTGCGGCGCATCGACGGGACCACCCTGACGGTGGCGATGGCGATCGGGCTGCTCACCACGGTGTTCAGCGCCTGGCGGTGGTGCCTGGTCGCGCGCGAGCTGCGCATCGAACTCCCGCTGGGCGCGGCCGTCGCGGACTACTACCGCGCGCTGTTCCTGAACGCCGCGCTGCCCGGCGGGGTCCTCGGCGACGTGCACCGGGCGGTACGGCACGGGCAGAGCGCCGGCGACATCGGCCGGGGCGTGCGCTCGGTGGTGCTGGAACGCACCGCGGGACAGGCCGTGCTGGTGGCCGTCGGCGCGGTGGTGCTGCTCACCCAGCCGTCACCCGTGCTCGCGCAGGCCCGCGAGGCCGCGCTGCTCCTCGCGCTCGTCTCGGTGTGCGGCGCGGTGACCTTCGGTGTCGTCCGCAGGCGTCGGACCTCTTCCGCCACCGGACGGTACGGAGCCGTCCGCGGCGCGCTCGCCGAGGCCCGGGGTGCCCTGCTGGCCCGGCGCAGCTGGCCCGGTGTGACGCTCGCGTCGGTCCTGGTGCTCGCCGGTCATCTGGCGATGTTCGTGCTCGCCGCCCGGGCCGCCGGATCCGGCGCGTCCGTCGCCCGGCTGACGCCGCTGGCCCTGCTGGCCCTGCTGGCCATGGGGCTGCCGCTGAACGTCGGGGGCTGGGGCCCCCGCGAGGGCGCCACCGCCTGGGCGTTCGGCGCCGCCGGGCTCGGCGCCGGCATGGGACTGACCGTCGCGGTGATCTACGGCGTGCTCAGCCTCGCGGCGAGCCTGCCCGGCGCCGTGGTCCTGGTCGTCCGGTGGGGTGCCGCGCTCCGGCGCCCCCGGGAGGAGAACGCGGGAGGACCTGATCAGTGCAGCGTCTCGGACGTCACCAAGGAGAAGTACGCCCCGAAGGCCTCGGTCAGCCCGGCGAGGAGTTCCTTCCCCTTCTCGGCGCCTGCCATCGAGGGACGGCCGATGACCCCGGACTCGGTATAACCCGACATGCCGAGAGTGAGCAGATGCCGACGGTCGTCGGCCACGAAATCGGAGGTCTCATAACCGTCTTTGACGCATTCCGGATGGGCGTGCAGGAGAATGGACGTCTCGATTTCTCCCGCGTGCATATCCGTGAGCAACGACGTCTGCACACCGGCCCGTTCACACGCGCCTTCCCAGTCCTCCATGGCGGGGAAAAGCGCCATGCGTGTACCGGTGCCCGCGGATTCCTGGACCACATTGCCCAGAACGTAATTCCCACCGTGCCCGTTGACCACGACCAGGGTGTCGACGCCCGATCGCCGCAACGAGGCGGCGATGTCCCGGACGACGGCGTACAGCGTGACGGCGGAAATGCTGACCGTACCGGGCCAGGCCGCGTGCTCGTGCGAGCACGAGATCGTCACCGGAGGAAGAAGATGCACCGGATAGGCGGCCGCGATCTCCCGCGCGATGGCGCACGCCACCAGTGTGTCGGTCGTCAGGGGCAGGTAGGCGCCGTGCTGTTCGAGGCTTCCGACGGGAAGGACGGCGACCTGGCGGGCGACACCGGCCCCCCGCTCGCGGACATCCTCCGTGGTGTCCAGTGACAGCACACCGGACTCCATCACGCGCGTTCCCGAACTACTCATCTTTCACGGCCCTTTCGACTCTGCTTAGGAACCAGATCATGACAGATAACTTTGGCGTACTCGGCGGGAATGCCCACCTCACAGGTGTCGAACGAGTCGTGATTGCCCCGCTGCCCACCGTGTACGGCGATTTCCACGCCGTCGGCTACCTCGACCACGACCGCGGCGAGGAACAAGTCGTCCTCGTGTACGGCGACTTGGACACCCTGGGAAAGGGTGACGTCCTGACCCGGCTGCATTCCGAATGCCTCACCGGCGACTCCTTCGGATCGCAGCACTGCGAGTGCGGCCCCCAGCTCATCGCCTCGCTGCAGGCCATCGCTGCCGAGGGCCGCGGCGTCCTCGTCTACCTGCGCGGGCACGAGGGCCGGGGCATCGGCCTGCTCGCCAAGCTCAAGGCGATGAAGCTCCAGGCGGAGGGGCTCGACACCGTCGAGGCGAACGTCGCCCTCGGCCTGCCGGTGGACGCCCGCGACTACCGGGTGGCGGCGGAGATGCTGCACGACCTCGGCGTGCGGTCCGTGCGGCTCCTGTCGAACAACCCGCGCAAGCGTGAGTCGCTGCTGCGCCACGGCATCAAGGTCGCCGAGCAGGTGCCGCTCCTGATACCGCCGTGCGAGGACAACCTCACCTACCTGCTGACCAAGCGGGAACGCCTCGACCACTACCTGCCCCACCTGGACGGCGAGGAGTGGGCCAAGGCGATCTTCGCCGGGTCGGCGAAGACGGTCGTCACCGAGGAATGACCGTGGAGGCCGGCGGAAGCGGGACGACGGAAGAGGAATGACGGAAGACGGGCGTGCGGTTCCGGGGCTGTCCTGATCAGGGCCCCGGACCGCCCCGCCCTCGTATGATCACCGCGCACCCGAGGGCACCCGACGGAACCGGACGCCCCCACGGCGACGGCAGGGGCCTCGCGCTCGCCCATCCGTTGACCGCGCAGGGCGGCGGAGCCGGATCGCCAGGCCTACCGCACCGCCCGGCTTACCGCACCGCCTCGTGCACCAGCCGCTTGAGGTCGGGGAAGACCGAGTGCGAGCCCTTCGGGCGCAGTTGGCTCAGGAACTGCACGGTCAGGTCGCGCCGCGGGTCGACCCAGAAGGTCGTGGTGGCCACTCCGCTCCAGCCGAACGCGCCCTCGGCGGCAGGCGCCCGGGTGACGGCCGGGTCCACCACGACCGAGAGGCCCAGGCCGAAGCCGAGGCCGGCGTTGCCGGGTTCCTGGTGGACCGGGCTGCCGAAGGAGCGCCGGTCGGCGTTGCCGGGCAGCTGGTTGGCCGCCATCAGGTCCACGGTCCCGGGGCGCAGCAGACGGGTTCCGTCGAGTTCGCCGCGGCGCCGGAGCATCTCCATGAAGCGGTGGTAGTCGTGGGCCGTGGCGACCATCCCCCCGCTGCCGGACAGGAAGCGGGGCCGGCCGCGCAGTGGGAGACCGGCGATCGGGGTGAGTTCTCCGTCGTCGTCCTCGCCGTACAACTCGGCCAGTCTGCCGGCCTGTTCGTCCGTGACCTGGAAGCCGGCGTCGGTCATCCCGAGCGGCCCGAGGACGCGCCGGTGGAGGAAGACGTCGAGGTCCTGGCCGGACACCACCTCGATGACACGGCCGAGGACATTGGTGGCCACCGAGTAGTTCCACTGTGTGCCCGGCTCGAACTGGAGCGGCAGCCCGGCGTACACCTCGCAGGTCCCGGCCAGGTCGGTGTCCGGAGCCACCGAGGACTCCACACCCGCGTCGCGGTAGAGCCCGTCGACGGGGTGCGCGTGATAGAAGCCGAAGGTCAGGCCCGCGGTGTGGGTGAGCAGGTGGCGGATCAGGACGGGCTGTCGGGCGGGCCGGGTCGTCGTGTCCGGTCCGGACCCGCCGACGTACACCCGTGGTTCGGCGAAGGCGGGAAGGAAGTCGGACACCGGGTCGTCGAGTCCGAGGCGGCCCTCTTCGAGCAGCATGAGCGCCGCGACCGAGGTGACCGGCTTGGTCATGGAGTAGATCCGCCACAAGGTGTCGCTCTCCACCGGGAGTTCCGCCGCACGGTCGCGCCGGCCGTACGTGGTGAGGTGGGCGACCTGCCCGTGCCGGGAGACGGCGACCAGGAAACCGGGGAGCCTGCCGTCGTCGACCAGAGCGGCGAAGTGCCGGTCGAGCCGGTCCAGCGCCTCGGGGTCGAGGCCGACGGATCCCGGCTCGACTTCCTGTCGCAGATGTCCCATGGTTCTCCTTCGGACCGCGGCTCGTGTTCCTCATCGTCCCAAACGGGCCGGTGACGCGTCGCGCGGGCCTGCCCGGACGGCCCCCACGGTGTCCTTGTGCCCCGGAAGCCTCAGGGCGAGCAGGGTTCCCGCCGCGGAGAACAGCGCGAGCGCGGTCAGCGGGGGGCCGACGGCGCCGGGCGTCAGAGACATCAGCGTGGCCGCCACCGCGATCCCCAGCGTGGGTCCGATGTTCATCGCCGTCTGCTGCAGTCCGCCCGCCACACCGGCCGACGCCGCGGGGGCGTGCCGCACGGCGACCGCCGTCGTCGTCACCATCACCGTCACGAAACCGGCACCCAGCAGCAGGAAGCCGCAGGCGACGGGCAGGGCGGTGGACGCCGGTCCGAGCCGGCCCAGGAGCAGGACGCCGAACGTGAGGACGAGCGTTCCGGCCACGGCGGTCCGCCGCGGGCCGGTCCTGCGCATGAGGACGGCGGCGAGGGGAGCCCCGAGCACCATCATCACTCCGGCGGGCAGCGCCCGCAGGCCGGTCTCCTGCGGGTCGAGACCCAGGGTGCGCTGGAGGAAGTAGCTGGCGGTGAACAGGGTGCCGAGCAGCGCGGCGGACACGGCCACCAGGGTGCCGAGCGCCGCGCCGATGGTCGCCGAGCCGAGGATCTCCGGCGGCACCAAGGGGTTCGCGGCCCGGCGCTGCCGGCGTACGAACGCGGTGCCGGCGGCGGCCACCAGGGCCGCTCCGGCCACCCTCGCCGCCGTCCAGCCGGTTTCGGGTACGGCGACCAGGGTGTGCACCAGGGCGACCAGGGCGACGGTGAGCAGACAGGCTCCCGGCACGTCGAGGCCCTCGGCCGCCGGCGGGCGGACCGTTCTCCTCCCCGGGTCGGCGGGCGCCCGGACAAGGAGCGCGGCCGCGCCCATCGCCAGCGCGGGCGGCACGTTGAGGAAGAAGACGGACCGCCATCCGAAGTGGCCGACCAGCGCGCCGCCGAGCAGCGGACCCGCGGCCGCGGCGATCCCGATGGCGCTCGCCCGCAGCGCGATGGGCGTCCCGAGCCGGTCGGGCGGGTACGCGGCGCGCAGCATGCCGAGCGTGGCCGGTTGCAGCAGCGCGCCGAAGACGCCCTGGGCGACCCGCAGCGCGATCACCCAGCCGATCCCGGGCGCGAGGCCGATTCCGGCGGACGCCGCCCCGAAGCCCAGGATGCCGAGGGCGAAGATCCGCTGGTGTCCGTAGCGGTCGCCGAGGCGTCCCGCGAACACCAGCAGGCCCGCCACCGCGATGAGATACCCGGTGCTGGTCCACTGGACCTGTGCGAACGAGGCGTGCAGGTCGCCCTGGAGCGCGGGCTGCGCGACGGTGAGGACCGTGCCGTCGAGGGCGACGATCACGGCGCCGACGACGCTGCTCGCGAGGGTGATCCGGCGGTGTGCCGCCCCTGGAGGGGCGGGGCGCGCGGCCGCCGTGGGGGTGACGCTGTCGGAGCCGGGGGCTGTCATCGTTCCTCCGGGCCGAGGTGCGCGTCGAGCGCCGCGTTCAGCAGGGGGGTGCAGTCGTCGGCGTCCGTGGTGAGCTTCAGGCTTCCCCAGCCCCACAGTTGGGCGATGCCGTGCAGGTTCGCCCACAGGGCGCCGGCGACGATCCGGGCGTCCGCCTGCGGACGCACCCGGCCGACGAGTTCCACCAGTGTCCCGAACAGCGGCAGACTGGTCTCCCGGAGCCCCAACCGGTTGCTCTCCAGCAGGTCGTGACGGAACATCAGCTCGTACATGCCGCGCTGGGTCAGCGCGAAGTCCAGGTACACCTTCGCGAGGGCGGTCAGCCGGGCCCGGGGGTCGCTCTCGCCGTCGCCGGCCGTGTGCGCCGCGCGGTGCTGGAGGTCGGCGAAGCCGCGGCGCGCGATGGCGGACAGCAGCTCCAGATGGGTCGGGAAGTAGCGGCGCGGGGCGCCGTGCGAGACCCCCGCCCTGCGGGCGATCTCCCGCAGGGTCAGCGCCTGCGCTCCCTCCGCGGTCACGAGATCGACCCCGACGTCGATCAGGCGCGTCCGCAGTCCGGTGGTGGGTTCCGGCTCGTTCATGGACACTGTCTACCAGACGGGAGTAGACACTGTCTACGCGCCTGACCGCAGGGTGGGGTGAGAGGGGGCGGGGGAGGGCCGCCGGCCCGGAATGACGTACCGGATCCGGAGCGTTGACCCTGATATGACTGAGGAAGCGACCAAGAGCGCGACGCCGGACACGGCGCAGGACGCACTGCTGAAGCTGCTCTCCGCGTACAAGGGCGGGGTGCTCGTCACCCTCAAGAAGGATGGCCGGCCCCAGCTGTCGAACGTCAGCCACGTGTACTACCCCGAGGAGGGGGTCATCCGCGTGTCGCTCACCGACGACCGCGCCAAGACCCGCAATCTGCGCCGGGACCCGAGGGCCTCGTACCACGTGACCAGCGCGGACCGGTGGGCCTACACGGTCGTCGAGGGCACGGCCGAGCTGACGCCCGTCGCCGGGGATCCGCACGACGAGACCGTGGAGGAGCTGATCAGGGTCTACCGGGACGTCCTCGGTGAACACCCCGACTGGGACGACTACCGCGCGGCCATGGTCCGCGACGGCCGGCTGGTGCTGCGGCTGCACGTGGAGCGGGCGTACGGGATCCCCGCACGCTGACACCCGCTGTCCGGGCGGGCGGGTGACCGCGGTCCGGGCGTGCCCGGGTCCCCGAGCGGATCTGCGCGTCGGGGACCCGGGCTTGTCGTTCGGATCATGCGGCGGGACTCGGGACTCGGGACTCGGGGCCCGGGACTCGGGACGCGGGACGCGGGCGTCCGGGTCAGGCGGTCACGGTCTCGCGGTGCACCGTGTCGCCCGCGCCGCGCAGGCCGAGCCGCTCGGTCGGCACCTCGTGGGTCTCGCGGGCGGTGAGCACGGCGAGCACCGGCGGCACGCACAGCGCCGCGGTGAACAGCGCGACCGAGGACCAGTCGTCGCCGTCGGGACCGGCGATCTGCGCGGCGAAGGTGACGGCGAACCCGGCCACGGCGAAGCCGATCTGGGTGCCTATCGCCGTGCCGGAGAGCCGGACGCGCGTGGAGAACATCTCTCCGTAGAAGGAGGGCCAGACACCGTTCGCGGCGCTGTAGACGACGCCGAAGGCGAGGATGCCGAAGAGCAGGACCAGGGGGTAGGAGCCGGTGGAGATGGCCCACAGGTAGGCGAACATCAGGCCCGCGCTGCCCGCGGCGCCGATCAGGTACACCGGGCGGCGGCCGATGCGGTCGGAGAGCATGGCCCAGGCGGGAATCGCGCCGAGGGCCACCAGGTTGGCCAGCGCGCCGACCCACAGCATCTGCGTGCGGGAGAGGCCGACCGCGTCACTGGTGCCGTAGGCCAGCGCCCACACCGTGAAGATCGTGCTGACCGAGGCGATGAGCGCACCCGCGACCACGCGCAGCACGTCCGCCCAGTGCTCGCGGAACAGCACGGCGAGGGGCAGTCCGGCGACTCCTTCGGTCTCCGCCTGCCGGGTGAAGGCCGGAGTCTCCTGGAGGGTGCGGCGGATGACATAGCCGACCACGGCGACGGCGACGCTCGCCCAGAAGGGCACGCGCCAGCCCCAGGAGAGCAGTTGGTCCTCGGGCATCGTGGCGACCGCCAGGAAGACCAGGGTCGCGATGAGCTGGCCGCCCTGGGTGCCGCTGAGGGTGAAACTGGTGAAGAAGCCACGCCGTTTTGGAGGCGCGTGCTCCAGCGTCATCGAGTTGGCTCCGGCCTGTTCGCCGGCCGCGGAGATGCCCTGGAGGACGCGGCACAGGACGAGCAGGACCGGGGCGATGCCGCCCACCTGGGCGCGGGTCGGCAGACAGCCGATGAGGAACGTCGACAGTCCCATGAGGATCAGCGTGAAGACCATGATCTTCTTGCGGCCGAGCCGGTCGCCGAAGTGGCCGAGGAAGAGAGCGCCGACCGGGCGGGCCGCGTAGGCGACGCCGAAGGTGGCGAGCGACTGGAGGGTCGCGGTGGCCGGGTCGGACTCGTCGAAGAAGACCTTCGGGAAGATGAGGGCCGCGGCGCTGCCGTAGATGAAGAAGTCGTAGTACTCCAGGGCGCTGCCGATCCAGGCGGCCATGGCGGCCTTTTTGGGCTGGCCGGGTGGCGCGTCGAGCGGGGCTGCGGGTTCGGACACGGCTTGCTCCTTCGGGTGACTCCGGGGACGGGAGTGCGGCGGGGCACGGGGTGCGGGGCCGGCGCCGTGGCCCCGAGGGGCGGGCCGTGGCACCACCGCCGTACCGGAGGGAGCCCGGACGGCGGTGCGACGGTGGCCGGTCCCTGGCCCCGTGGTTAATTAACCCACTGGATAGTTAGTAGCGGATGGCTACGGATGGTGCGCCCAGGTCACCCGGGTGTCAAGGGGTCGCGCCGAAGGACGTTCCCGCGCTCAGTCCGCCGCGCGGTCCGCGGTCAGATAGGCGATGACCATGTCGCCGAGCATCGAGCGGTAGTGCTCCCGCTGGTCGGGGGCGGTCAGGTCGCGGCCGAACAGGGCGCCGAACGTATGCCGGTTGGAGACGCGGAAGAAGCAGAAGGCGCTGATCATCGCGTGCAGGTCCACGGCGTCGACGTCGGCGGTGAACAGGCCCGACTTCCTCCCGGTCGCCAGGATCCGGCGGATCACGTCGAGCGCGGGCGAGCCGATCCTGCCCAGCGCCTCGGAGTCCGCGATGTGTTCGGCCTCGTGGATGTTCTCGATGCTCACCAGGCGGATGAAGTCGGGGTGCGCCTCATGGTGGTCGAAGGTCAGCTCGGCGAGCCGGCGGATGGCCGCGACCGGGTCCAGGTGCTCGACGTCCAGCTCCTGTTCGGCCTGCCGGATCACCGAGTAGGCGCGCTCCAGGACCGCCGTGAAGAGCTGCTCCTTGCCGCCGAAGTAGTAGTAGATCATCCGCTTCGTGGTGCTGGTGCGGGCGGCGATCTCGTCGACCCGGGCGCCCGCGAAACCGGCGCGGGAGAACTCCTGGGTCGCCACGTCGAGAATCTCGGCCTTGGTGCGGGCGGCGTCGCGGATGCGCCCGCCGGGTCGTGCCGGTTCTTCGACGCTGGTCATCGGGTTCCTTCGGGCGAGACGGTCGGTGTCCGCGATTCTAGAAGCAGGGCGGGCCCGGGGGAGATCGCGAGACGTCCTCGCGTGCCTTCACCGGGGCGGCCCTTCCCTTCGGGGAGGCGGCTTGATATGACTAACGAACCAGTTCGTACATTAGTGACGGCCGATCGGTCACCGCTCGCCCGCCGACTCCACGCCTCCGGAGGCCCGCCGTGTCCCAGACCTCGTACCTCGTCGGCCTCATCGGCTCCGGAATCGGTCCCTCCCTCAGCCCCGCCCTGCACCAGCGGGAGGCCGACCGGCAGGGGCTGCGCTGTCTGTACCGGCTGATCGACATCGACACCCTCGGCGTTCCGCCGGAGGCCGTCGGCGATCTCGTACGGGCCGCACGCGACGTCGGCTTCGACGGGCTGAACATCACCCACCCCTGCAAACAGCTCGTCATCCCGCATCTCGACGATCTCGCTCCGCAGGCCGCCGCACTCGGCGCGGTCAACACCGTCGTCTTCGAGGACGGCCGCGCGACGGGACACAACACGGACGTCACCGGTTTCGCGGCCTCCTTCGCGCGCGGACTGCCCGACGTCCCTCTGGAACGGGTCGTCCAGCTCGGCGCGGGCGGCGCGGGGGCGGCCGTCGCCCACGCCGTGCTCACCCTGGGCGCGGGACACGTCACCGTCGTCGACGCCGTGCCCGACCGCGCCGCCTCCCTCGCCGCCGCGCTGAACGGCCACTTCGGCGAGGGCCGGGCCGCCGCGGCGGCACCGGACACACTCGCGCCCCTGCTCGCCGGCGCCGACGGCGTCGTGCACGCCACCCCCACCGGCATGGCCGCGCACCCGGGCCTCCCCTTCCCCGCCGCGCTGCTGCGCCCCGGCCTGTGGGTGGCCGAAGTGGTCTACCGGCCGCTGGAGACCGAACTGCTGCGCACCGCCCGCGCGGCCGGCTGCGCCACGCTCGACGGCGGCGGGATGGCCGCCTTCCAGGCCGCGGACGCCTTCCGGCTGTTCACGGGGCGCGAGCCCGGCACGGCACGGATGCTCGCGGACATCGCCGAGCTGGCCGGTGCCGCGGGCGCCCGGAACTGAGGGCGTCGCGCGGGAAGGCCCTGGGACCTGTCCGACCGGACACGTCCTGGACGAACAGACCGAAGGAGCAACGCCATGCGTACGTCCATCGCCACCGTGTCCCTCAGCGGCTCCCTGACCGAGAAGCTCACCGCCGCCGCCCGGGCGGGCTTCGACGGAGTGGAGATCTTCGAGAACGACCTGCTCGCCAGCCCCCTCACCCCCGAGGAGATCCGGGCCCGCACCGCCGACCTCGGCCTGCGCATCGACCTCTACCAGCCGATGCGCGACATCGAGGCCGTCGCGGAGGAGGAGTTCACCCGCTCTCTGCGCCGGGCACGCCACAAGTTCGAGCTCATGCGCCGCCTCGGTGCCGGCACCGTGCTGGTGTGCTCCAGCGTCTCGCCGCACGCCGTGGACGACGACGCGCTCGCGGCGGAGCAACTGCGCCGGCTGGCCGTCCTCGCCGAGGACTTCGGCGTCAAGGTCGCGTACGAGGCGCTCGCCTGGGGCCGGCACGTGAGCACGTACGACCACGCCTGGAACATCGTCGAGGCGGCCGGGCACCCCGCTCTCGGCACCTGTCTGGACAGCTTCCACATCCTCGCCCGCGGATCGGACCCCAAGGGGATCGAGGACATCCCCGGGGACAAGATCTTCTTCCTGCAGCTGGCCGACGCGCCGCTGATGGCGATGGACGTGCTCCAGTGGAGCCGTCACTACCGCTGCTTTCCCGGCCAGGGCGGCTTCGACCTCGCGGGACTGCTCGCCCACGTCCTGCGCGCCGGTTACGACGGGCCCCTGTCCCTCGAGGTCTTCAACGACGTCTTCCGGCAGGCCGAGGCCGGTCCGACCGCCGTCGACGCCCGCCGTTCCCTGCTCGTCCTCCAGGAGACGGTACGGCCTCTGCTGCGCGAGGCGGCCGGGCTCGCGGCACCGCCCGCTCCCGTCGTGCCGACCGGCGTCGCCTTCGCCGAACTCGTCACACCCGATGTCGTCCCCGTCGCCACCCTCCTCGGCGCCCTCGGTTTCGCCCGTACGTCCCGCCACCGCAGCAAGCCCGTCGACCTCTGGGAACAGGGCGAGGCCCGCGTCCTGGTCAACACCGGACCGGCCGCCCGGCACGGCGGCACCGCTCTCGCCGCGATCGGCCTGGAGTCGCCCGACCCCGCCGCCGCGGCCCGGCGCGCCGAATCCCTCCTCGCTCCCGTCCTGCCGCGCCGCCGCGCCCTGGAGGACGCGCCCCTCGACGCGGTCGCCGCACCCGACGGCACCGAACTCTTCTTCTGCGCCTCTCCCCGGCCCGCGGCGCCGCCGGAGGGCGGAACTTCCCCCGCCCGCGGCGAACTCCCGGTCTGGACGGACGACTTCGAGCCCGTGGAACGGGTGCCCCACGACGAACCCGCCGAGGGGGAACCGGCCGCCTCGCGGGTGACCCGGATCGACCACCTGGCGCTCACCCAGCCCTGGCACCAGTTCGACGAGGCCGCCCTGTTCCACCGCGCCGTCCTCGGACTGGGCGCCCAGGAGAGCGTCGACGTCGCCGACCCCTACGGACTGCACCGCAGCCGCGCGGTCACCAACGGCGACGGAAGCGTCCGGATAGCCCTCGGCGTCGGCCCCGCGCCCACGGACGACGCCGCCCGCCCCCAGCACATCGCCCTCGCCACCCGTGACGTGATCCAGGCCGCCCGGCGCTTTCGCGTGGCCGGCGGCCTGCTGCTGGCGGTACCCGCCAACTACTACGACGACCTGGCCGCCCGGTACGGGCTCGGCGACGAGGAACTGGCGGTGTACCGCGAGCTCGGCATTCTCTACGACCGCGACGGGGAAGGGGAGTTCCGGCACTGCTACACGCGGACCGTCGGCCGTGTCTTCTTCGAACTCGTCCAGCGGGACGGCGGATACCGGGGGTACGGAGCGCAGAACGCCCCGGTGCGCCTCGCCGCGCAGCGCGCGGAGGGGCGGCCGGGGCGCTGAGCCGACCGGGCCCGAGGGCGGGTGTCCTACAGGTCGAACTCGTGCGGCGGCAGGTCCAGCGTGAAGCACGCCTCACGCACGACGGCCTGCTCGGTCTTGTCGAAGTCGCCGTCGGCGCCGCCGATGACGATGCCGATCTGGATGACCGCGCGCGCCTCGGCGGGCTTCTTCTTCGCCTTGGCGATCTCCTGGAGAACACTGACCTTGCCGAAGGCGAAGTCGACCGTCAGCTTGCTCAGGTTGTCGTCGAAACGGCGCTGCAGGTCCGTGGCGTCGAAGTTCTGGAGGACCTCGTTCGTGGCGATGAGCTGGGCCACGCGCTGCCGCTCGGACGGGTCGATCGTGCCGTCCGCCGCCGCGACCAGGGCGCACATCGCCATGCTCGCGTCGCGGAAGGCGCCGCTCTTGAGATCGTTCTTCTTCGCCACGAGCTGGGTCTGCATCGTCGACGCGGACTCTTTGATGCGGTCCCACAGGGCCATGAGAACTCCACAGGTGGTCAAGAGCCCGGTCCGCCCGAGCGGGCGGACCGGAGGACTCTTCGGTTTCTACAGCGGCACCGTGGAAACTAGTGGACCGTGACGGAAGTTCCCGGTTGATTCCAGGCGGCGATCACGGGACCGCCGTGCTCGGTGGAGAGCCTGCTGACGGTCCCGGTCGAGAGCTGGAACAGCCGCCCCGACTCGGGCGGCAGCCCCAGCCGTCGCGCCGTGAGCACCCGCAGGAAGTGCGCGTGCGCCACCAGCACCACGTCACCGGGGTGGTCGCAGAGCGCGGCGTCCACCCGGGAGAGCACCCGGTCGGCTCGCACGCCCACCTCGCGAGGTGATTCGCCGGGGTGGCCGTCCGGGCCGGGCGGCACCCCGTCGTCCCACAGCACCCAGCCGGGCCGGGCCCGGTGGATGGCGATGGTGGTGATCCCCTCGTAGCCGCCGTAGTCCCACTCGTGCAGATCGGGGTCGGTCCGCGCGCCGGACAGCCCCGCGAGCTCGGCCGTCCGGACCGCGCGGCCGAGGGGACTGGTGAGGACCTGGGCGAAGGACCGCCCGGCGAAGAACGGCGCGAGCGACTCGGCCTGCTCCTCACCGTGCGTGGTGAGCGGAAGATCGGTCCAGCTCGTGTGCTGTCCCGTCAGCGTCCACTCGGTCTCTCCGTGGCGGACCAGGATGAGATCGCCCATGGTCCTTGCCTACTTCGCCGACTCGACGGCGTGGCCGCCGAACTGGTTGCGCAGCGCCGCGATCATCTTCATCTGCGGCGAGTCGTCCTGGCGGGACGCGAAGCGGGCGAAGAGGGACGCCGTGATGGCGGGCAGCGGAACGGCGTTGTCGATGGCCGCCTCGACGGTCCAGCGGCCCTCGCCCGAGTCCTCCGCGTGGCCGCGCAGCTTGTCCAGGTGCTCGTCGCCGTCCAGGGCGTTGACCGCGAGGTCGAGCAGCCAGGAACGGATGACCGTGCCCTCCTGCCAGGAGCGGAACACCTCCCGTACGTCGGTGACCGAGTCGACCTTCTCCAGGAGCTCCCAGCCCTCGGCGTACGCCTGCATCATGGCGTACTCGATGCCGTTGTGGACCATCTTGGAGAAGTGGCCCGCGCCCACCCTGCCGGCGTGCACGAAGCCGAAGTCGCCCTCCGGCTTGAGCGCGTCGAAGACCGGCCGCACCTTCTCGATGTTCTCGGCGTCGCCGCCGACCATCAGCGCGTAGCCGTTCTCCAGGCCCCACACTCCGCCCGAGACGCCGGCGTCGACGAAGCCGATGCCCTTGGCCGCCAGCTCCCCGGCGTGCTTCTCGTCGTCCGTCCAGCGGGAGTTGCCGCCGTCCACGACCGTGTCGCCGGCCTCCAGCAGGTCACCGAGTTCGTCGATGACGGTCTGGGTGGGGGCGCCGGCCGGCACCATCACCCAGACCACGCGCGGGCCTTCGAGGCTGCCCACGAGTTCGGCGAGGCTGTGCACGTCGGCGAGGTCCGGATTACGGTCGTAGCCGACGACGGTGTGGCCGGCGCGGCGTATCCGCTCGCGCATGTTGCCGCCCATCTTGCCGAGACCGATGAGTCCGAGCTGCATGTCAGTTCTCTACTTTCGGAGGTTGCGGTAAGCGGCCACGAGAGCGGCCGTGGAGGGGTCGAGACCGGGTACGTCGGCGCCTTCGGTGAGGGCGGGTTCGACGCGCTTGGCGAGCACCTTGCCGAGTTCGACGCCCCACTGGTCGAAGGAGTCGATGTTCCAGATCGCGCCCTGGACGAACACCTTGTGCTCGTAGAGGGCGATCAGCTGGCCCAGGACCGAGGGGGTCAGTTCGGCGGCGAGGATCGTGGTCGTGGGGTGGTTGCCCTCGAACGTCTTGTGCGGCACCAGTTCCTCGGGCACGCCCTCGGCGCGGACCTCGTCCGGCGTCTTCCCGAACGCCAGCGCCTGCGTCTGCGCGAAGAAATTCGCCATCAACAGGTCGTGCTGGGCCGCGAGTTCGTCGCTCAGTTCACCGACCGGGTTGGCGAAGCCGATGAAGTCGGCGGGGATCAGCTTCGTGCCCTGGTGGATCAACTGGTAGTAGGCGTGCTGGCCGTTGGTGCCGGGCGTGCCCCACACCACCGGTCCGGTCTGCCACTCCACCGGGTTGCC
>NZ_JBIAQM010000027.1:0-108632 GCF_042888945.1 Streptomyces sp. NPDC002698 | reverse complement strand
CGGGTGAGGGGTGGGCGTCGGTGGCGACGGGCATCGATGTACCGGCACGTCCCCTCGCGCCGGATCCCGGCTGCGGGTGTGCGGTGGCTTGGGTGCCGTCCCTCACGGGCGTGATTTTCAGCCCCTCCGGCGTTTGAGGAGCGGGGTCCGGGGCGGAGCCCCAGGGGTGAGTCAGGTAGGGGCGGAGGGGGCGAAGAGCCGGTTGCAGGGTCCGCTGGACCGGGGGTGGGGCGAGATCCGGCCCTTTCGGCGTTCGAGGAGCGGGGTCGGGCACTGGTGAGGGCGCTCGTGCGTTGGGCGGGTTGACGGGAGGGAGAGTCGTGATCGATCTGGGGGAGTACGGAGCGCGGTTCACCGAGGATCCGCATCCGGTCTACGCCGAGTTGCGCGCGCTCGGGCCTGTGCACAGGGTGCGGCTGCCGTCGCCGGACGCGGCGCACGAGACCTGGCTCGTCGTCGGGTACGAGGAGGCGCGCGCCGCGCTCGCCGACCCGCGGCTGGCCAAGAACCCGGACGCGGCGGGGTTCGTGTTCCACGGAGAGGAACTGATCGGCCGGCACATGCTGTTCGCCGACCCGCCGCAGCACACCCGGCTCCGGACGCTGATCGCGGGCGAGTTCACCGGCCGGAGGGTCGCGGCACTGCGCCCGCGGATCCAGGAGATCACCGACGAGCTGCTCGACGCGATGCTTCCGCGCGGGCGGGCCGACCTCGTCGATTCCTTCGCCTATCCGCTCCCGCTGACCGTCATCTGCGAGCTGCTCGGGGTGCCCGAGCCGGACCGGGCGGCGTTCCGCGCGCTGTCCACGGAGACGGTGGCTCCCACCAGCGCCGAGAGCGAGGAGAAGGCCTTCGTCCAACTGGCCGAGTATCTGGGCGACCTGATCGAGGACAAGCGGTGCGCGGGTCCCACGGACGACCTGCTCAGCGGTCTCATCCGGACCACCGCGGAGGACGGTGACCGGCTCTCCGCGCGGGAGTTGCGCGGTATGGCGTTCCTGCTCCTCGTGGCCGGACACGAGACGACGGTCAACCTGATCTCCGGCACCGTCCGGGCGCTGCTCGGCCATCCCGGCCAACTCGCCGCCCTGCGGGCCGACATGACGCTCCTCGACGGCACCATCGAAGAGACCCTGCGCCACGACGGGCCGGTGGAGAACGCGACCTTCCGCTATGCCGCCGAGCCGCTCGACATCGGCGGCACGGCGATCGCGGCCGGGGAAGAGGTGATGATAGGCCTCACCGCGGCCGACCGCGACGCAGCGCGCTATCCGGAGCCCGACCGCTTCGACCTCCGGCGCGAGCCCCGCGGCCATCTCGCCTTCGGTCACGGCATCCACTACTGTCTGGGCGCGCCACTGGCCCGGCTCGAAGCCCACGTGGCTCTCCGCTCCCTGCTGGAGCGGTGCCCGGACCTGGCGCTCGACGGACCGCCGAGCGGCTGGCTGCCCGGCATGCTGATGCGAGGTGTGCGCCGTATGCCGGTGCGCTGGTGAGCGGCCCGGTGCCGTGGAAGGAGCGTTGCCCGTGCTGCGTACGGCGGAGATCACCGCGGAGCTGACAGACCTGGAGAATACCCACCACCAGCTCTACTGGCGCTCCCGGCTGGAGTTCACCCTCGACTGCTTCATCTGCGAGCGGACCGGGCGGACCACGGTGTTCGAGCGCGGCGCCGAGCAGGCCCAGTGCTCCGGCAGCCGCAGTGGATTCCAGAGCCACCGCACCGCGGGCAGGATCGCCGGGTTCGACACGACGACCGGCCGGGACCGGCTCGCGGTCCGCGCCCTGGTCGACTTCTGGTGGGCGCCCTTCACCGACACCCGGGACGACCGGAAGGCCGCCGCGCCCACCAGCCACCCCTGGGTTCGGCTGCACCTCGCCTACTACTGCCCGGAGGCGAAGGAGTCGGGGACCGGCAGCATCCAGACCAACCTGGTGCGGCCGCACCAGGTGAGGTGCAAGCACTGCGACGGCCTGCTCGCGGTCGGCCGCGAGACCCCGGCGGTCCGGCTCCTCGACGGCCAGCGATGACGCACTCGCTCCCCGCCCTCCGCCTGCCCCTCGCGGCGGAGGGAGGGAGCCGGGGGAAGGGGGTCAGCGGGGGCGCGGTACGCGCCCCGGCTCAGAGCCTGCCGCCCGGGATCTCCGCCGGGGAGACCGCGCGTCGCTCGCGCCGCGACAGCTCGCAGGCCTCGGCGATGCGCAGCGCCTCCAGTGCCTCGCGGCCGTCGCAGGGGTTGGCGCGCTCGCCGCGGACCACCTCCACGAACGCGGCGAGCTCCGCCTCGTAAGCGGGGCCGAAGCGTTCCAGGAAGCCCGTCCACGGTTTGTCCGCGGGCGGCGGTCCGGCAGGTTCGGTCGAGGCGATCGGCGTACGGTCGTCCAGGCCGACGGCGATCTGGTCCAGCTCGCCCGAGAGCTCCATGCGGACGTCGTAGCCCGCGCCGTTCATGCGGGTGGCCGTCGCCGTCGCGAGCATGCCGTCGTCGAAGGTGAGGACGGCCGCCCCGGTGTCGATGTCGTTCGCCTCGCGGAACATCGGGGGCCCGGCGTCGGAGCCGGTCGCGTACACCTGGACGACCTCGCGGCCGCTGACCCAGCGCAGCATGTCGAAGTCGTGGATCAGGCAGTCGCGGTAGAGCCCTCCGGAGAGCGGGAGGTAGTCGGCCGGGGGCGGCGACTGGTCCGACGTCATCGCGCGTACGGTGTGCAGCCGGCCGAGCCGGCCCGAGCGCACCGCCTCGCGGGCGGCCGTGTAGCCCACGTCGAAGCGGCGCTGGAATCCCATCTGCAGAACCGTTCCGGCGGCATCCACCTCGGCGAGCGCCGTCAGCGTCCCCGCCAGATCGAGCGCTATGGGCTTCTCGCAGAAGACCGGGAGCCCGGAGCGTGCCGCCCGGCCGATCAGTTCGGCGTGGGCCGAGGTGGCGGCCGTGATGACCACCGCGTCCACGCCCCAGGTGAAGATCTCGTTCACGGTGGGCGCCGCCGTCGCGCCCAGCCGGTCCGCCAGCCGCTGAGCCCGTGCGGGATCCGCGTCCGTGACGATGAGAGAGCCGCCGACCTCACGGTTGCGGCTGAGAGTGGCCGCATGAAATGTGCCGATACGGCCCGCTCCGATGAGTCCGATGCGCATGGGAACAAACTGAGGGGCGACCCGTCACACTGTCAATGGTTTGTCCGGACAATCGAACTTCACAACTTCCCGTCAACATCTCCCGGAGCTACGCTCGATCCGTGGCCAAACCAGTTGTGGATCCGACCGTGTCGCTCCAGCTCAGTGTCGACCGCACCAGTCCGGTCCCGCTGTACTTCCAGCTGTCGCAGCAGCTCGAGGCCGCCATCGAGCACGGAGCGCTGACCCCGGGAAGTCTGCTCGGCAACGAGATCGAGCTCGCCGCGCGGCTCGGTCTGTCCCGCCCCACGGTCCGCCAGGCCATCCAGTCCCTCGTCGACAAGGGGCTCCTCGTACGGCGCCGGGGCGTCGGCACCCAGGTCGTGCACAGCCAGGTCAAGCGCCCCCTGGAACTCAGCAGCCTCTACGACGATCTGGAGTCGGCCGGCCAGCGCCCCGAGACCCAGGTGGTCGTCAACACCGTCGAACCGGCGTCCACCGAGGTCGCGGCCGCCCTCGGGGTGACCGAGGGCAGCGAGGTCCACCGTGTCGAACGACTGCGTCTCGCGCACGGTGAGCCGATGGCGTACCTCTGCAACTTCCTGCCCCCCGAGCTGCTGGAACTCGACAACGAGCGCATGGAGGCCACCGGCCTGTACCGGCTGATGCGCGGGGCCGGCATCACCCTCCACAGCGCCCGCCAGTCCGTCGGCGCCCGCGCGGCCAGCGCGGACGAGGGCGAGCGGCTCGACGAGCCGGCCGGGGCACCCGTGCTCACCATGCAGCGCACCACCTTCGACGACACCGGCCGCGCCGTCGAGTTCGGCTCCCACATCTACCGCGCCTCGCGCTACTCCTTCGAGTTCCAGCTCCTCGTACGCCCCTGACCCGACGGTCTGTCTTCCGCACGGCCGTCGAGCGTCGTCGAGGCCCGTCCTGCCGCGCGCGGGAGCCGTGATTTGGGCGGATGATCCCAATGATCGATACTTGGCCGTTTGGGCCGGTACGAAACCGGCCCTCGAGGGCCCGCGGGAGGGCCCCCGGGCCGGTCCTCACGGCCCGGCACACCAAGAGCACGGCAAGAAGGGCACGGCCTCGTGGCACGGACACGGACCTGGGTGGGCATCGCGCTGGCGGGGGCGCTGACAGTGTCCCTCGCGGGATGCAGCAGCACCGGGGGAAAGCGAGCCGAGGACGCCCGCAAGGCGGCGGCGGCCCAGGGCAGGGCCGCGGTGAACACGCCCCGGTGGACCTTCGCGATGATCACCCACTCGGGAGACGGCGACACCTTCTGGGACATCGTCCAGAACGGCGCCAAGCAGGCCGCCGTCAAGGACAACATCAACTTCCTGTACTCGCACGACGACGAGGCCCAGCAGCAGGCGCAGCTCGTGGACGCCGCCGTCGACAAGAAGGTCGACGGCATCATCGTCACGCTGGCCAAGCCCGACGCCATGAAGGCCGCCGTCGAGCGCGCCCGCAAGGCGGGCATCCCGGTGATCACGGTGAACTCCGGCTCCGCGGAGTCCAAGGCCTTCGGCGCGCTCACCCACATCGGCCAGGACGAGACGATCGCCGGTGAGGCCGTCGGGGACGAGCTGAACGAGCGGGGCCGCGAGAAGGCCCTGTGCGTCCTGCACGAGCAGGGCAACGTCGGGCACGAGCAGCGCTGCGCGGGTATGAGGAAGACGTTCGACGGGACCGTGGAGAACCTCTACGTCACCGGCACCAACATGCCCGACGTCCAGTCCTCCATCGGCGCCAAGCTCCAGGCCGACAAGTCGATCGACTCGGTCGTCACGCTCGGCGCGCCCTTCGCGGACACCGCGGTCAAGGCCAGGCAGGACGCGGGCAGCGAGGCCGAGATCGACACCTTCGACCTGAACGCCAAGGTCGCCGCCGAACTCAAGGACGGCACCCTCGGCTTCGCCGTCGACCAGCAGCCCTGGCTCCAGGGCTACGAGGCCGTGGACCTGCTCTGGCTCCACAGGTACAACGCCGACGTCCTCGGCGGCGGCAGGCCCGTCCTGACCGGACCGCAGATCATCACCAAGGACCAGGCCGCCGAGCTGCAGCGGTACGCGGACCGGGGGACCCGATGACCGCCACGGCACCCGCGTCGGCGCCCGGCCCCGAGACCGACGAGCGCCTCCTGAAGACCTCGCCGCTGCGCAAGCTGCTGAGCCGCCCCGAGCTGGGCTCCGTGGTCGGCGCCGTCGCGGTCTTCCTCTTCTTCGCGGTCTTCGCGGACAGTTTCGTACGGGCCGCGAGCCTCAGCACCGTCCTGTACGCGGCCTCGACCATCGGCATCATGGCCGTCCCGGTCGCGCTGCTGATGATCGGCGGCGAGTTCGACCTCTCCGCGGGCGTCATGGTGACCAGCTCCGCGCTGATCTCGTCGATGTTCAGCTACCAGATGACGGCGAACGTCTGGGTCGGCGTGTTCGTCTCGCTGTTCGCCACCCTCGCGATCGGCGTCTTCAACGGCGTCATGCTGACCCGTACCGACCCGCCGAGTTTCATCATCACGCTCGGCACCTTCCTGATGCTGACCGGCATGAACCTCGGCTTCACCAAGCTGATCAGCGGCACGGTCTCCACCAAGTCGATCTCCGACATGGAGGGCTTCTCCTCCGCCAAGGACGTCTTCGCCTCGACGATCACCATCGGCGGCGTCGACTTCAAGATCACCATCCTGTGGTGGCTGGTCCTGGTCGCCGTGGCCACCTGGATCCTGCTGCGCACCCGCGTCGGCAACTGGATCTACGCCGTCGGCGGCGGCGAGGAGGCGGCCCGCGCGGTCGGCGTCCCGGTCGACAAGACCAAGATCGGCCTCTACATGGGCGTCGCCTTCGGCGCCTGGATCTCCGGCCAGCATCTGCTGTTCTCGTTCGACGTCGTGCAGTCCGGCGAGGGCGTCGGCAACGAACTGATCTACATCATCGCGGCCGTCATCGGCGGCTGTCTGATCACCGGCGGCTACGGCTCCGCGATCGGCGCCGCCGTGGGCGCGCTGATCTTCGGCATGGTCAGCAAGGGCATCGTCTTCGCCGAATGGAACCCGGACTGGTTCAAGTTCTTCCTGGGCGTGATGCTGCTCCTCGCGACCCTGCTCAACCACTGGGTCCGCAAGCGCGCGGAGGCGACGAAGTGACGACGGAGAGCGACATGACCGGGGAACCCGCCGCCGTGGAGCGTCCGGCGCTCGTCGAACTCGACGACGTCAGCAAGTACTACGGCAACATCCGCGCCCTCGAAGGTGTCTCGCTGGAGGTCCACGCGGGTGAGATCACCTGTGTGCTCGGCGACAACGGCGCGGGCAAGTCCACCCTCATCAAGATCATCGCGGGTCGTCATCAGCACGACGGGGGCATCCTGCGCGTCGAGGGCGAGGAGACCCGGCTGTCGTCCCCGCGTCAGGCACTGGACCGCGGTATCGCCACCGTCTACCAGGACCTCGCCGTCGTCCCGCTGATGCCGGTCTGGCGGAACTTCTTCCTCGGCTCCGAGCCGCGGAAGGGCTTCGGCCCGTTCAAGCACCTCGACGTCGACCACATGCGGCGCACGACCCACGCGGAACTCCTGCGGATGGGCATCGACCTGCGCGACGTCGACCAGCCGATCGGCACCCTCTCCGGAGGTGAGCGCCAGTGCGTGGCGATCGCCCGCGCCGTCCATTTCGGCGCCAAGGTCCTCGTGCTCGACGAGCCCACCGCCGCCCTCGGCGTGAAACAGTCCGGTGTGGTCCTCAAATATGTGGCCGCCGCACGAGACGCCGGACTGGGTGTTGTGTTCATCACCCACAATCCGCATCACGCCTATCTAGTGGGTGATCGTTTCGTCCTGCTGAAGCGCGGCACCATGTCGGGCAGCTACGCCCGGGACGGGATCACACTGGACGAGCTGACGCGCCAGATGGCGGGCGGGAGCGAGCTGGACGACCTGCGGCACGAGCTGGAGAACCGTGCCCTGTGAGGGGCGCGGGACCGTGACCCGGACGCCCGCGCGGGCCGGCCGGAACAGGCCACAGACGGCCCACAGGTCACATGGGTCACCGCGCTTCCACGGTGCGGCCCCGGTGCGGCGTAAGGCAGAATCGGCGCGATGAGCACCTACCGCGACCTCGCGCTGCCCCGAGCTCTCGGCTCCGCTCGCGCGGGGGGCACCCCCATCGGCTCCGCGCGGGCCACCGTCCTGCGGACCGTGGGCACACGCGAGCGCCGTTCCCATCTGACGGCACCCCGCGTCCCCACCGTCGGCATCGACATCGGTGGCACGAAGGTGATGGCGGGTGTGGTGGACGCCGACGGCAACATCCTGGAGAAGGTCCGCGCCGAGACGCCGGACAAGTCCAAGAGCCCCAAGGTCGTCGAGGACACCATCGTCGAGCTGGTGCTGGACCTCTCCGACCGGCACGACGTGCACGCCGTCGGCATCGGCGCGGCCGGCTGGGTCGACGCCGAGCGCAGCCGCATCCTGTTCGCCCCCCACCTGTCCTGGCGCAACGAACCGCTGCGCGACCGCCTCGCCGGGCGGCTCGCGGTGCCGGTCCTGGTCGACAACGACGCCAACGCCGCCGCCTGGGCCGAGTGGCGCTTCGGCGCCGGACGCGGCGAGGACCACCTCGTGATGATCACGCTCGGCACCGGTATCGGGGGCGCGATCCTGGAGGACGGCCAGGTCAAGCGCGGCAAGTTCGGGGTCGCCGGAGAGTTCGGCCACATGCAGGTCGTGCCCGGCGGCCACCGCTGCCCGTGCGGCAACCGCGGCTGCTGGGAGCAGTACAGCTCCGGCAACGCGCTCGTCCGCGAGGCCCGTGAACTCGCCGCGGCCGACTCCCCGGTGGCCTTCGGGATCATCGAGCACGTCAAGGGCAACATCGGGGACATCACCGGCCCGATGATCACCGAGCTGGCACGCGAGGGCGACGCCATGTGCGTCGAGCTCCTCCAGGACATCGGGCAGTGGCTCGGCGTCGGCATCGCCAACCTGGCCGCCGCCCTGGACCCCTCCTGCTTCGTCATCGGCGGCGGTGTGAGCGCGGCCGACGACCTGCTGATCGGACCCGCCCGCGACGCCTTCCGCCGGCACCTCACGGGCCGCGGCTACCGCCCCGAGGCACGGATCGCGCGCGCCCAGCTCGGCCCCGAGGCCGGCATGGTCGGGGCCGCCGACCTCGCGCGGCTCGTCGCCCGCCGGTTCCGGCGCGCCAAGCGGCGCCGCGTGGAGCGCTACGAGCGGTACGAGCGCTACGCCGAGACCCGCCGCACGACGCAGCAGGAGTCGCGGTGACCGCCTCGCTCCCTCGTCAGGCGACATCCCCGGACGAGCCCCGGCGACCGCCCGAGGACCCGCGCCACAAGTTCCGCCGCCGCGCGCTGACCCTGCTGATCATCGTGCTGCTCATCGGCGTACCGGCCGGTTACCTGGTGATCTCCGCCGACCAGAGCCGCAACAGCGGCAAGGACAAGGAGGAGAAGTACTCGGCGACCGGCCTCACCTCGGGCTGGCCCTCGCGCGTCCAGCGCCGCCTCTACCAGGTGCCGATCCCCGGCAAATCGACCGACGTCGCGTACTACGAGACGAACAACTGGAAGACCAGCCGGCTGTACGTCCAGTTCGGCACCACCCAGGCGGGTCTCGACGCCTTCCTCAAGGGCGTCGGCACGAGCCGTTCCGCCCTGAAGAAGGACCACATCACCATCAGCGACCGCAATCAGAAGGTCGTCGGGTGGGACTTCACGGGCCCCGGCCCCTGGTGGGGACTCGTGCACAAGCAGAAGGATCCCGCGCCCACCCAGGACATCGTCGTGAACGGTTCCCAGACGGCCCACCCCATGGTGTACATCGTCTCGCGCACGATTCCGTAGCCCGTCCCGCCCACGAGCCCGTACCTCGGTTCCGCGCGGTCCGGCCCGGCCCGGACGGGTCCCACGCCGCCCGCCGAGGCCCTGGGAGCCGATTGTCAGACCCCGCCCGTAGAGTCGAGGACAACTGATTCGACCGACGGGCGGGAGGTGACCGGGCGTATGCGGGACACGGCGGAAGTGGTGACCGCGCGGGTGCCTTCCGCGGGCGCGCCTTCGGCATGGGCACCCTCCGCGTCCACGGCGGATCCCCGGCCGCGGGACCTCACGCGGCCGCCGGCCGGCCTGGCGCCCTCCGCGCGGCTCGCCGCCGTCTTCCTGCCCGCGACGCTGCCCCGCGAAGGACGCGTCGCGTTCTGGGACCCGCGAGGCGAACCCCTGCCCGCCGAGGACGACGGGGACGGCCCGCGGCCGGGGGAGCACCCCGGCGGAGCGACGCCGCCCGGCACGCGGGCGTCCGCGCGCGAGCACACGGAACTGACGGTCGTACGGCCGCACGGCACGGGCGTCCGCAGGAGCACCGTCCCCGCCCTGGTCCTCTCCGTCGGCGAAGCCCTGCCCGTGCTCGCGGGGGCGCGGCGTGACCCCGGAGCCCATCCCGCCACCGTGTGCTGGGGCGCCGCCGCGCTGCACGCGCTGCGCCTCGTCGCCCGCGGCCGCCTGCTGCCGGGGCTCACCCCCGACGGCTTCGACGCCTGGCGCGCGGGTCCCCTGAACCCGGAAGACATCGCCCACCTGCGGTCCGTCGCCGCGGCCCTCCCGTACGAGGGACACGCCGTTCCCCTGCCCGGCAGGGGGCCGGTCCGGCTGCCCGAACCGGAAGCCCTGGTGCGGTCCTTCCTGGACGCCGTCGCCGACACCCTGCCCCGCACCCCCGCCGCGCCCCACACCTGCGGCAAACCCTTCGCGGCCCGGGAGCCGCAGCGGCTCACCGGCGCCCACGACTGGGCCGCCGAGGTCGCCGCCGGCATGGACGCGGGCGTACGGATCTCGCTGCGCCTGGACCTCTCCGCCCACCAGCTCTTCGACGACGGCGAGGGAGCGCGGCGCGCGGGCGCCGCCGTCGTCCAGGTGCACAGCCTCGCCGACCCCACCCTCGTCGTCGACGCGGCCGCCCTGTGGGCCGGGGACGCCGACACGGTGTTCGGACCCCGCGCCCGCGTCGACGCCGCCCTCGCCGTCCGTCGCGCCGCCCGGGTCTGGCCACCCCTCGACCGACTGTCCGAACAGGACGTGCCCGATGTGCTCGCCCTCTCCGAGGACGAGCTGTCGGACCTGCTCGGGGTCGTGGCGACCCGGCTCGGCGCCGCCGGTGTCGCCGTGCACTGGCCCCGGGACCTGGCGCACGACCTGAGCGCCGCCGCGGTGGTACGTCCCGCGCCCGGTTCGGCGACCGACGGGACCGGATTCTTCGAGAGCGAGGAACTCCTCCAGTTCCGCTGGCAGTTGGCCCTCGGCGGAGATCCGCTCAGCGAGGCGGAGATGGACGCGCTGGCCGAGGCCCACCGGCCGGTCGTGCGGCTGCGCGACCAGTGGGTCCTGGTCGACCCCGCCCTGGTCCGCAAGGCCCGCAAGCGTGAACTGGGCCTGCTCGACCCGGTGGACGCCCTGTCCGTCGCGCTCTCCGGAACCGCGGAGGTCGACGGGGAGACCGTCGAGGCGGTCCCGGTCGGGGCCCTCGCCACCCTGCGCGACCGCCTCACGGCGGGCGTGACCCCCGTCGAGCCCCCGCCCGGCCTGGACGCGCGCCTGCGGGACTACCAGCTCCGCGGGCTCGCCTGGCTGGACCTCATGACCTCCCTCGGCCTCGGCGGCTGCCTCGCCGACGACATGGGCCTCGGCAAGACCGTCACACTCATCGCGCTCCACCTGAAGCGGGCCCGCGGCGAACCGACGCTGGTGGTCTGCCCCGCGTCGCTCCTCGGCAACTGGCAGCGGGAGATCACCCGTTTCGCGCCCGGCGTCCCCGTGCGCCGGTTCCACGGCCCCGACCGCACCCTCGACGGTCTCGACGGCGGCTTCGTCCTCACCACGTACGGCACGATGCGTTCGGCCGCCGCCCACCTCGCCGAACAGCGCTGGGGCATGGTCGTCGCGGACGAGGCGCAGCACGTCAAGAACCCGTACTCGGCGACGGCGAAGGCCCTGCGCACGATCCCGGCCCCCGCGCGCGTCGCGCTCACCGGCACACCCGTGGAGAACAACCTCTCCGAACTGTGGGCGCTGCTGGACTGGACGACCCCGGGTCTGCTCGGCCCCCTCAAGTCCTTCCGCGCCCGGCACGCGCGCGCCGTGGAGAACGGCGAGGACGAGGAGGCCGTGGCCCGGCTCGCCCGGCTGATCCGCCCGTTCCTGCTCCGCCGCAAGAAGTCCGACCCCGGCATCGTCCCCGAACTCCCGCCGAAGACGGAGACGGACCACCCCGTCCCGCTCACCCGCGAACAGGCCTCCCTGTACGAGGCGGTGGTCCGTGAGTCCCTGCTGGCGATCGAGACCACCGACGGCATCGCCCGCCGGGGACTGGTCCTCAAGCTGCTGACCTCCCTCAAACAGATCTGCGACCACCCGGCCCTGTTCCTGAAGGAGGACGCGCGGGCCGCCGCACAGGGGGCCCCCTCCCGTTCGGGCAAACTGGCCCTGCTCGACGAGCTGCTGGACACCCTGCTCGCCGAGGACGGCTCGGCGATCGTCTTCACGCAGTACGTCGGCATGGCCCGCCTCATCACGGCCCATCTGACCGCCCGCGCCGTCCCGGTCGAACTCCTGCACGGCGGTACGCCGGTCGCCGACCGCGAACACATGGTGGACCGCTTCCAGAGCGGGGAGACCCCCGTCCTGGTGCTGTCGCTCAAGGCCGCCGGCACGGGTCTGAACCTCACCCGCGCCGGCCATGTCGTCCACTTCGACCGCTGGTGGAACCCCGCCGTCGAGGAGCAGGCCACCGACCGCGCCTACCGCATCGGCCAGACCCAGCCCGTCCAGGTGCACCGGCTCATCACCGAGGGCACGGTCGAGGACCGGATCGCCGAGATGCTCGAAGCGAAGCGGGCCCTCGCCGACGCGATCCTCGGCTCCGGCGAGGCGTCCCTGACGGAGCTCACCGACCGCGAGCTGTCGGACCTCGTCTCGCTCCGGAGGCCGTCATGAGCGGGACCGGGGGAGAGGAGCCCCGCGTGCCCGGAACCGGAGTCGTGCCCGGGACCGGAGTCGCCGAACCGGCCGACGGCGCCGATCAGCAAAGTCCCGTCACCGGGGAACGCCCCGCCGACGCGGCCCGCCGCGCCCTGCGCGCCGCCCGGAGGGCCGCGGCCGCCGACGATCACGAGGGTGAGGGCGCGGGTGCGGGGGCCGATGACGGTGGAAGCGCTGGTGCGGGTACAGGAGCCGGCGCCGGTGGGACTGCCGAGCGGGAAGCGGTGGCTGGTGACCGGGAGTCCGTGGCCGCGGCCCCTTCCACTGCGTCCGGTGCGCCCGAACTCCCGTCGAGGGCATCCGCCCCGGCGGTGAGGCCGAGCGACGCGGCCCGCGAGGCCCTGCGACGGGCGACGGCGACGGAGTCGGCCACGACGGATCGTTCGGGTGCGGAGGCCGGGGGTGGCGCGCGCCCCGGTGACATCGCCCGTGAGGCGTTGCGCGCCGCGCGGGACGAGGCACGGCGGCTCCGGTCCGAGGAGGCGGACGGCGGCGACGAGCGGTCGACGGAAGGCAGGAGCACGGGAGTCGGATCGAGGCGGCGGGCCGACAGGACGTCCCCGGCCGGAGCCGGTGGAAGACGGGGTCCCGCGCACCCCGTGAACACGGACCGGGTGTCCCAGCAGCGCCGCCTTCGGGGTCTCCTCGCGGACGCCTTCCGGCTGCCCCCCGACGTGGCCGCCGAGACGGGTCAGCCGTCGCGCCCCGACGCGGACACCGGCGCCGACGAGACGACTCGGGACCGAAACCCGGGCCGACCCGCACGCGCCTCGAACGCCGAGCACGACGAACCCCCCACGCACTCCGCGCACGATGATCACTCCGTGCACCCCGAGCACCCCGAGCTTTCCACGGACCTCGTGCCGGAGCGGGAGACATCGGCTTCCGAGCCCTTCACGGTCGGCTCCCTCGTCCCGGAGCTCTTCACCCCCGGGGCAGGCGCCGAGTCCCCGGAACCCGCTCGGTCCGTCGGCGAACAGATCACCCCCGCCCCCGCCGAGCGGCACCCTCGTTCCATGGCGTCCCCGGGCCGTGACGGTGAGCTGCGGCGGACCTTCCCCGCCTTCGCCGCGCGGGCCCGGGAGGAGGGCGGCCGGTTCGCGGAGACCTGGTGGGGCAACGCCTGGGTCACGGCGTTGGAGGAAGGGGCGCTCGACGCGGCACGGCTGGCGCGCGGGCGGACGTACGCCGGGCGCGGCCACGTCGACGCCGTCACCGTCACACCGGGTCTGGTGCTCGCCTATGTGCACGGGAGCCGGCCGCGGCCGTACCGCGTCCAGGTCAGGGTGCGGACGCTGACCGACGGCGACTGGGACCGTTTCCTCGACGCCGCCGCCGAGCGGCCCGGACACATCGCGGCGCTGCTCGACAAGGAGATGCCCAAGTCGCTCGCGGACTGCGGTGTCGAACTGCTTCCCGGCCCCGGCGAGCTCGAACCGCACTGCAGCTGCCCGGACTTCGGCCACCCCTGCAAGCACGCGGCCGCACTCTGCTACCAGACGGCGCGGCTGCTGGACCAGGACCCGTTCGTCCTGTTCCTGTTGCGCGGCCGGGGCGAGCGCGAGCTGCTCGACGCGCTGTCCCGGCGCAACGCCACCCGTGCGGCCCGCGCGGCCCAGGACCGGGAACCGGCACAGCCGGCCGGCGTACGCGCCCGTGACGCCCTCGCGCGGCGCGTGCTGCCGCCCCTGCCCGCTCCGCTGCCGCCGCCCGCGCATCCCGAGCAGCCGCCGGCCTACCCGGGCGTGCCGGGCGGCCCGGACGCCTTCGCGCTGGACCAGCTGGCCACGGACGCGGCCGCTCGCGCGTACGCGCTGCTCATCTCGGGCCGCGATCCGGTCGCGGAACTGACGCTCTGGCAGGACGCGGTGCGCATCGCGGCGGCCCGCCCCGGGTCGGGGCTCACCGCCGCCACCCGCGCCCTCTACTCCTCACTCGCGTCCGCGACCGGCCGCACCCCGGTCGATCTGGCACGGGCGGTCGCCGCCTGGCGTCAGGGCGGATTCGAGGCGCTCGCCGTGCTCGAGGAACCCTGGGACCCCCCGGCGGGCCGGTTCGACCGGGCCCGGCCGCTGCTGATGGCCGCCGACTTCCCGGCCTTCCGCCCCTGGCGCAACCACCTCACCCACCCGCGCGGCCACGCCCAGCTCCGCCTCGGCCGCAACGGCCTGTGGTACGCCTACGAGTCCGAGCCGGGCCGTGACGACTGGTGGCCCCGAGGCACCCCGGACCTCGACCCGGTCGGCGCCCTGACGGGCCTCGGCGCACCGGGCGAGCTCTGACCCGCACCGGATTCCCGGACCGGTCCCATGCGTTCTCACCCGGTCCGGCCTGAACAAGCGTGAACGAAGGGGCCCTGTTTTCACACCGCGCTTCCGGGGAGAAGACGCGCGCTTGTGCCGATGGCCATTGTTTCGGGGGTGTGTCGCTTTGCTTCGGTAATCAGGAATTGCCGAAATTGGCAGCATCCTCGGAAAGGCTGGAAATGTCTTAGATTTCCGATACTTGTGCCGGTCTGTTTGCTGGGCCGCATCATCGGCCCAGCTCCCGTCGATGAGCAGGGCTCCGGCCGTTTTTCCTGTCCATGAAAGGGTTTGGCGCGCCCTTGCCGGATCTCTGGCCGGTCGTTGTGGCGGGTTTATGACATGAGGCATATCCGCCACACCCATGCGTTGCCCCGGTCCGCGCGGAGCCCGAAAGTGAATGCTGAATGCGGCAAGTACTTATTTCTCGCGATGAGTAGGAGGCGCTCGTGCATCCATCGCGTCATTTTTTATGGCGACCCCGAAAAGGCGGCATCTCAGGAAGCCTCGCGATGAGGCGTTTCGGGCGAGGCCTGGCCGGCGCGGTCGTCGGCATCACCGTCCTCGGGACGATCGTTCCGGGTACCTCGGCGGTCGCCTCCGGACCGACTACGGATCTGTCCCCGGCCGCTTCCACCGGCCTGACCCTGCCCGCGTCGGTCCGTGACAACGTTCTCCAGGCTGTCGCCGCGACCGGGGCGGACGTACCGCTGACGCTGGTGACCGGCGACAAGGTGCGGATCGGTGTCACCAAGGACCGGCGTCCGGTCGTCCGTGAGATCGAGCCCGCGACACGACCCGGGCACGGATCGGTTCTCTTCCACACCGTCACCAGGAACGACCAGGTCTACGTCGTACCGGACGACGCGTTGCCGCTGCTCGGTACCGACCTGCTGGACTGGGAGCTCTTCAACGTCGCCAAGCTGGCCGACTGGGCGGCCGCGGGCAGGACCGGCGAGGTCCCGGCGATCGCCGAGTACACCGCGACGACCCGCGCACGGGCGGCGACGACCGCGGTCGGTACGACCGCCAAGGACGTCCTGCCGAGCGTCAACGCCCGCTCGATGATCATCAAGGGCGACGGCCGGTGGTGGCGCGAGGTGCGCAAGGAGGGCGCCGACAAGCCCGCCGCGTCACGGGCCGCAGGCCCGCTGGCCGGTGTGGACAAGGTCTGGCTGAACGAGCTGATGACGGTCCGGCTCGACAAGTCCGTACCGCAGATCGGCGCGCCCGCCGCCTGGGGGCGCGGCTACGACGGCTCGGGCGTGAAGGTCGCGGTGCTGGACAGCGGCATCGACGCCACCCACCCCGATCTCGCCGACCGGATCACCGAGGCGGTCGACTTCACGGGCAGTCCCGACGGTCCGGTGGACGGACACGGACACGGCACGCACGTGGCGTCCACGATCGCCGGTACCGGCAAGGCGTCCGACGGGCTGCGCCGCGGTGTGGCGCCAGGGGCGAAGCTCGCCATCGGCAGGGTGTGCGACAAGGACGGCAGGTGTGCCGGCGACGCCGTCATCGCGGGCATGGAGTGGGCCGCCAAGTCCGGTGCCGACGTGGTGAACATGAGTCTCGGCGGTCAGGCCAGCGACGGAACGGACCTGCTGAGCACGACGGTCGACAAGCTCAGCCGCACCTACAACACCCTGTTCGTCATCGCCGCCGGCAACAGCGGCCCGGGCGCCGGAACGGTCGGTTCGCCGGGCGCCGCCAGCGAGGCGCTGACCGTCGCGGCCGTGGACAAGAGCGACAAGATGGCCTCCTTCTCCAGCCGCGGACCCCGCCTCGGGGACGGCGCGGCCAAGCCGGACATCGCGGCTCCGGGCGTCGCCATCGCCGCGGCCCGCGCCAAGGGCACCACGATGGGCACGCCCGTCGACGACCACTACACGTCCGCCAGCGGCACCTCCATGGCCACTCCCCATATGGCCGGAGCCGCCGCGATCATCGCCCAGCAGCACCCGGACTTCACCGGGCGGCAGATCAAGGCGCTGCTGATGGCGACCGCCAAGGACCTGGGGCACGACCTGTACGCCCAGGGCGCCGGCCGGGTGGATCTGGCCCGCGCGATCGATCCGAAGATCATCCCGGACGGAAACCTGGGCTTCGGCCGCTCCGAGTACCCGCACGCGTTGGTGCCCAGGACGGTCACCTACAGCAACTGGACCGACGAGCCGATCACCCTCACGCTCTCCCTCTCGGCGTCCTCCTCGGGCAAGCCCGCACCGGCCGGGCTGTTCACGCTCAGCGCCGACCGGGTGACCGTGCCCGCCAAGGGCTCCGCCGACGTGACGGTGACCGAGGACGGCACCGTGCTGGACAGCTTCGGCCGGTACGGCCGGTACACCGGCGCTCTGACAGCGCAGGACGACGCCGGGACACTGCTGGGAGCGACACGCATGTCGGCGTTCCTGGAGCCGGTCCGCCACGACGTGACCGTCAAGGTCGTCCCTCCGGCCGGGGCCACCGACGTGTCGTACGGCAACGCGCTGATCGTCCCGGTCGACGAGGACGAACTGAACCTGTACGAGGACCCGCTGACGGTACCGGGCGGCGGGACGATCAGGGCACGGGTCTTCTCCGGCACCGTCACGGTGGCCATGGCGGTGACATGGCGGGACACGGCCGGTGACCTGCACAAGGCGGCACCGATGGCACCCCAGGTGGCCGTCACCGGCGCGACCACGGTGGAGCTGGACCTGAGGAAGGCCAAGCCGGTCACGGTGAACACCCCGGAGCCGACCGAGACGTACCGGGCGGCTTTCAGGATCGAGCGGACCTCCGTGGACGGCGACTGGGGGCTCACCGCGCAGTTGGCCACCGAATACGGTCCCGGCGAGCCGGACTGGTGGGTACTCCCGACCGGCGGGGTCAGTCTCGGCACGCTCGACTTCGGCAGTCGGCACGTCCTGGTGCCGCCGTCGGTGACGATGAAGGTGACGGGCAACGGTGACTCCTTCGCCCTGGACGCCCGCTACGCCACACCGGACACCTCCATCCACGGCGGAGTCCAGACGTGGAAGGAGGACGGGAAGTCCCTGACGAACCTCGTGCGGTCGACGATCCCCCGACTGCCCACCACGGGGCGCAGGTCCGTCGTCCACGCGGGCACCGGTTCGGCCGAGGAACTCGCCGCGGTCGATGCCAAGGGCGCGCTGGTACTGCTGAGGCCGACCGACATCTGCGCGAAGACCTGTGACTTCACCGCACTGCGCAAGCGGGTGACGGCGGCCGCCGCCGCGGGCGCGGTCGGGGTGCTGGTGACCGGCACGACCGACCGGGTCGCCCTGCTGAACTACGAGCCCCGGACCTACAAGTGCGCGGACGGCCCCGGCAGTTGCCCGCCGGCCGATCCCTACGCGGCGCTGCCGATCGTGACCGTGCCCCCGGCCCGGACCACCACGCTGATCCGGCGGATCGAGGGCGGAGCGAAGCACGGTGTCCGGGTCGAACTCGGCGGCGACAAGGAAGTGTCCAAGTCCTACGCCCTGGCCTTCCGTTCCCCCGGCCGGATTCCCGGCGACCTGCCGTACCGGGTCACGCCCCGGGACCTGGACCGGGTCGACCAGCGCGTCCACGCCGACCGGCCCGGCGTGACCCCCCACCTCAGCTGGAGCCGGTCGACCAAGTCCGTCCCGGCGGGAGAGGAGATGGAACTGCCCAAACCGGCCAGTCAGCGGCAGGTCACCACACTGGTCGGGCCGCGGGACGACAACGCGATCGACCGCTTCGAGGTGTCCGTCAGGGACTACGTCGCGCCGTCCGCGGCGCGTTCGTCGGGCTCGGCGGAAACCCAGGACCTGGTGCTCGGAAGAAGGAACGTGATCGACTGGAACGCGGGTCCGTCCCTTCCCGGCGCGGTGCCCCAGGCCCGTACGAAGTCGGGCTTCACCGTCGGTACCGGCCTGCCGTGCGCCGGCTGCCGGGAGGCCGACCGCTTCTGGCCCACCCTGTATCTGACCGGCAGCGGGGGCGGTCGCCAGTCCGTGATGGGCGTCCTCAACGACCTGGGTGGCACCTCGTTGATCTACGGGATCCCGGCGTGCGCGCCCTCCGACTGCGGCGTCAGCCTCTTCGACGGGGGCGGCCGTGAACTTCCGCGACGGCTCGTCCCGGCCGAGTTCGTCTTCCAGCTCGGTGAGCCCGGCAGCGTGCCGGACCTGGTGTCGAGGAGTGAGCGGTGATGACCGAAACGGCGAAGGAGACTGCTCCGATGAACGCGGCCGCACCGTCGAGGTGGCGCCGGAAGGTGAATCTGGCGGTGTCGGCCGCCGTGGCGGTGCTCGCGCTGGCGGGGTGCTCGGTCAGCGCCGACGTCGTCGCGTACGACCTGCCCGCCGAATCGGCCCGCTACTCGTTGCGGACGGAGACGGGCGGGGTCGAGACCGTCTGGAAGTACACGTCCGACCGGCCGGCCAAGGCCGACACACCGACATCCCAGCCGTGCATCGCGGACGTCCTCGTCAAGGATCCCGGTCCGTGCCGTCCGGAGCCGTTGATCTTCCTGCGGTACGACCTGGACCTGGGGCTGGACAACACCGCCGAGGCCGACGCGTTCCACTCCGTCACCGTCACCGGGTACTACCAGGAGCGGCTCGGCACGCCACCGACCGTGACCCGGCTGCGGGTGGAGGCCAGTTTCGACGGCGGCAGGACCTGGCAGCCGACGAGCACCCGGCCCGACGGGCGGAACACCTTCACCGCGCGCATCAGGCATCCACGGCGTGACAAGGCTCCCGAAGGAGTCGCGCTGCGGATCACCGCGACCGACAGCGCGGGGAACAGCGTCGAACAGACCATGCCCAAGGCGTACCGACTGCGCTGAGGCGAACCGATGAAGCGGTGAACGGACCCGAAGGGTCACGGCCGGGGCGCGGCGTGAGGTCCGCCCCGGCCGTCCCTCGCGCTTTCGAAGGCGGAGAGACATCTTGCTGTCAGACGTGCTGGGACTCACCCCCGAAGAGGCGGACACCTACCGCACCCTGGTCTCGGTGGCCTCCGCCACTCCCGCCGGACTCGCCGAACTCGTCGGTTGCGACGTCCGCCGGACGGTTCGCATCCTCGGCAGGCTCGAAGGCCGGGGGCTCGCCGCCCGCAGCCTCGGCGACGCCACCCGGTTCGTCGCCTCCCCGCCGGCGTCGGCGCTGCGGGCGCTTCTGATCCAGCGGCAGAACCAGCTCAATCTGGCGGAACTCGAACTCGACTCCCTCGACGAGATCTATCGCGCGGCCACCCGCGGGCGCGGCACGGTGGAGGTCGTCGAGGTGATCCACGGCAGCGAGGTCATACGCGAGCGCGTCGGACGCATACAACTCGGCGCACGCAAAGAGATCATGAATCTTGTCAAGGCGCCGTTCTTCTCGTCCGGCAACATGACCGACGGCGCGACCATCGAGCGTGGTGTCCGCTACCGCGTGGTGGTGGAACGCGGGACGCTCGACGGACAGGTCCCGTCGTTCGACGAGATCATCGAGGCGCGCGCCGCGGGAGAGGAGGTCCGGATCGCCGACGCCGTACCGCTCAAACTCTTCATCGTGGACAGCGAGTTGGCCATTGTCCCCCTTCTCGGCTCGGCCAGTACCGCGAAGGCGGGAGCCCTGCTCGTGCACGAGAGCAGCCTGCTCGACGCGCTGATCGCGCTGTTCGAGTCCGAATGGGAGAAGGCGACGCAGTTCGTCACTTCCGCGGGCGCCCTGCGGAACGCGCCGGTCATCGATGATCTGGGCGCACAGATCCTCAGCCTGCTGCTGACCGGCCTCACCGACCAGGCGATCGCCACCCAACTACGCACTTCCCTGCGGACGGTGCAGCGCCGGATCCGGCACCTGATGGACAGTGTGAACGTGCAGAACCGCATGCAACTGGGCTTCCACACGGCACGGTTGGGATGGCTCGAAGCCGGACGGGACGACACGGGAGAAGCATCCCGCCGCAACGCCCCACCACCGGCCGCGGCCGAGGCCGCCCAGTGATCCGCCGGGGCGGACGTCCCGGGTACGACGCGCAACAGGCGGAGGCCCACGGCGACTTGCCGACCGTGGGATAGGGTTCGGCCGAGAAAGGATCCGCCCGGTCCACCCGAGCTGCGCCAAGGACAGACAAGGCGGCCGCCCGAGAGGGGAGCTGGATGCTGCAGGCGTTGGGACTGGGTCTGGCCGAAGAGACCGTCTACACCGCTCTGCTCGCCCGCCCGACAGCCTCCGCGCACGACCTCGCCCGGCAGACCGGACTCGACGAGACCGAGACCACCCGCATCCTGCTCGGCCTGTCGTCACGTGGCCTGGTGGCGGTCGCCGCCGAGGCCGAGAGCGAGGTACCCGACCCGCCCGGCCCCCCGACCCCCCGCTACCGGCTCACCCCGCCCTCGGTGGCCCTGGCCCCGCTCCTCGTCGAGCAGCGCAACGCACTTCAGCGGGCCGAGACCGCGTTCTCGATGCTGACCGAGCAGTACCGCAGTACCGCCGCGCATCCCGCGGGCAGCGTCATGGAGGTGGTCGTCGGCGTGGAGCAGGTCGCGCACCGGTTCCACCAACTGCAGCGCGGCGCTCAGCGGGAGCTGCTCGTCTTCCTCGTCGGGGATCCCATCGCGGTGCCGCGCGCGGACGCCGACGCGTCGGAGAGTTCCGCGCTGGACCGGGGAATCGACTTCCGGGTCGTGGCGGCCAAGGACTACCTCGACGGCCCCGACGTGGGAAGGGACGTGAGAGAAGCCGTCATGGCGGGTCTCGAGCTTCGCCTGGTCGACTCGTTGCCGCTGAAGATGGTCGTGTCGGACCGGGAGCGCGCCATGGTGCCGCTGGACATGACGGACTCCGGCGACGAGCCGAGCGCCATCGTGGTGCACCGCAGTGGCCTGCTGACGGCCCTGGTCCACCTCTTCGAGAAGGAGTGGGCCCAAGCCCGTCCGCTGTACGCCACCGCCACGGGTGTGCGTGCGGAGCCGGCAGGCGATCAGCAGCCGACCGAGGGGGAACTGGAGGTCCTCGCCCTGTTGTTGGCAGGGGTCTCCGACCGGCGGGTGGCCTCCCAGCTCGGTCTCTCGATCCGCACCGTGGAGCGACGGACACGCCGTCTGATGGACCTCGCCGGGGCGGACTCGCGCCTTCAGCTCGGGTGGCACGCCGCACGTGCGGGCTGGTTCTGAGCCGCTCGCCCGACGTTCGCCCGGAGGATCGCGGCGAAGAGGTGCGTGGGGTTGCCTCCGTCTGCCGGGGTCGAAGTCCCACCGGGCCCACGAGCCACCGGATGTGCTCGCGTGGCGGGATACCGACATGCGGGAAACCCGTCACGCACGGCGTCCCCGACCGATCCGCGGGTCTGCCAGGCTGCAGCCCACAACCTGGCATGTTCACGGTATTCATTGGGGAGATTCATGCGCTCCATAACGCGTACAGCTCTGGGGGCGGCTACCGCCGCCGTCCTGAGCGTCACCGCGGTCTCGCCTTCCGGGGCAGCGGACACATCGACTGACGCGACGTCAGGGAAGCGGCCCGTCGTCGGCAGCGGGACCGCGGCCGCGGGTGGCAAGCAGGTGTCGGTCACCCTCGTCACGGGCGACAAGGTGCTGGTGACCACGGACACGTCGGGGCACAGCTCCGCCGCCGTCCTGCCCCGCGAGGACGGCACCCAGCCGACGGTCCAGACGTATCAGAGCGGCAAGGACCTCTACGTCTACCCGGAGGACGCTTCCCCGGCGATCGCGGAGGGCAAGGTCGACGAGCAGCTGTTCAACGTCACCGGGCTCATCCGCCAGGGATACGACGACGCGCACACCGACGCGCTTCCGCTCATCGCCACCTATCAGAAGAGTGTGAACCTCGCCGACAGCACGCCGGCGGCCCCTCGCGGGGCGGAGCGGGGCCTGAGCCTCCCGGCGGTGGACGGCGTCGCGCTCAAGGCCGACAAGGACACGGCCGCCACCTTCTGGCAGGACGTCACCAACCCCCGTTCACGCTCCGCCTCCACGCTGAAGAAGCTGTGGCTGGACGGCAAGGTCGAGGCCACCCTGGACCGTTCCACCAAGCAGGTGCACGCGCCGGAGGCCTGGGCGGCCGGATACACCGGCAAGGGCACCAAGGTCGCCGTGCTGGACACGGGCGTGGACGCCGAACACCCGGACCTGGTCGACCGGATCGGCGAGGTCAAGAACTTCACGACCGCCAAGGACGCCGGCGACCACGTGGGCCACGGCACCCACACCGCCTCCACCGTCGGGGGGACCGGAGCGGCCAGTGACGGCCTCAAGAAGGGTGTCGCCCCCGGTACTTCCCTGTTCATCGGCAAGGTCCTCGACGACTCCGGCTCCGGTCAGGACTCCTGGGTCATCGCGGGCATGCAGTGGGCCGTCGACCAGCAGGCCGACGTCGTCTCCATGAGCCTCGGCAACGCCTCGGTCCGTGGCTGCACCGACCCGGTGGCCCAGGCCGCGAAGGAACTCTCGCAGAGCACCCACTCGTTGTTCGTCGTCGCCGCGGGCAACTCCGGTTCGGCCACCGAGACCGTCTCCTCGCCCGGCTGTGTGCCCGAGGTGCTGACCGTGGGCGCCGTCGACCGCGACGACACCACCGCGTGGTTCTCCAGCCGCGGTCCGGTGGCCGTCACCCACACCCTCAAGCCCGAGATCGCCGCCCCCGGCGTCGGCATATCGGCGGCCAACGCGGGCGGCCGGGGCGTCTACGCCTACCAGTCGATGTCCGGTACCTCCATGGCCACCCCGCATGTCGCGGGTGCCGCGGCGATCGTCCGCCAGGCCCACCCGGACTGGACCGCGCAGCAGGTCAAGGCCGCCCTGGTCTCCTCCGCCCGCACCGGCGGCAAGGTGGCCGGTGCGGACGAGACCGGCGCCGGGGTGCTCGACGTGTCCGACGCGGTGAAGCAGAAGGTGCTCGCCGCGCCCGCCGTGCAGGCCGGCAGCTACGACTGGCCGCAGGACGCCTCGGACCGCACCATCGTGAAGGTGCCCTTCACCAACACCGGCGGCAGGGACCTCACCCTGAACCTGAAGGTCAGCGGGGTGCACGGCAACGACGGCAGCGATGTCCACTCCGACATCGTCGAGCTGACGGACGGCAGGGTGAGGATCCCCGCGGGGGCCACCGTCCAGGTGCCGCTGCGGATCGACCCCACCGCCCGTCTGAGGGACTCCCAGTACGGCGCGGTCACCGGCCGGATCCTGGCCACCGGCGGCGATGTGCGCGTCTCCGTGCCCGTCACGCTCTACGTCCAGCCGGAGACGGTCACGCTCCGGGTCAAGCTCATCGACCGCAACGGCAACCCCGCGGCCGGTTCCTCCTCCCTCGACCTCGTCAAGCTCGACATCGACAAGGGGGAGCGCCGCGCCAACGCCGGTGCGGCCGACCAGACGTACAACGTGCGCCCGGGCAGCTACTCCCTGAGCAGCTTCGTCACGTCGTACGACGCGAACAAGGCGATGGAATCGGTCAGTTACCTCGCGCGGCCGCAGCTGCGGATCACCCGTGACACCACCGTCGTCCTCGACGCCCGCGAGGCCCACCGGCTGAGTCTGGAGACCGACCGCCCCTCGACGGTGGACAACACCACGTTCAGCTACACCCGCACGTGGGACGACACCTGGCTGGTCGCCGCATCGCTCACGGTCCCCAAGACCGTCCCGAACCTCTACGGGGACATCGACGGACGTGCCACGAAGGGCACCTTCGAGTTCCGGCCCACCTGGCGCGCGTCCGGCTCCGAGGACGGGCAGTCCTACGTCTACAACCTGTCGTTCCCGACCGGGGGTCCGCTGTACTCCGACCGGCTCTACCGGCCCAGGGACTCCAGGCTGGCCCAGGTCGAGGAGACGTGGAGGGCCATGGGCAAGGAGGGCGACTACCTGGACGCACTGTTCGTCCGCCCCGGCGGAGGCGACACCGGCTATGTCCCCGTCAGCCCGTACGGCGGGATCCACGTGCCCGTCACCCGCACCGCCTACTACACGACCGGTGACGACGCCTGGTACCACGGCGCGATGACCAGCTTCCCGTTCGCCGCGTTCATGGGCGACCAGGAGCGCACCTACCGGGCCGGACAGCACCGCACCGAGGAGTGGTACGGCGGCCCCCTGCGGCCGGCCGCGCCGCGCGACGCCGACGGCGAACTGATGCTGTCCGCCGAGCGGCAGGGCGACCTGATGGGCTTCCAGAACGCGCTCTGGGTCGACGGCTCCGGCGACCACTGGACCTACGGCGGGTCGTTCGGCGACCTCGGCAACCTGTCGCTGAAGCGCAACGGTGAGAAGATCGGCAACAGTGCCTACCCGTACGACGTGTTCCGGGTGCCGGACGAGGACTCCGCGTACGAGCTCACCCAGAACCTGGAGAAGATCTTCACCGCGGACCGGAACTGGCTGCGCTCCACCGCCGTCACCACCACGTGGAGCTTCCGTTCCCACCGGGAGCCGGACGTCTACTCGCGCGGCCTGCCGATCCTCTCCCCGGTGTACGACCTGCCGGTGGACGGGATGAACACCCTGCCCGCGCAGAGCGGCATCAAGGTCGGCCTGTCGGTCGAGGGCCACGCCGGGTACACCCCGGGCGCGATCACGAAGGCCGCGCTGTCCTACTCCTGCGACGGCGGCATCACGTGGACCGAGGCGCCGACCGAGCGGCGGGGCGGCAGGTGGACGGCCGTACTCGACCACACCGGCGCCACCGGCAAGCAGGTCATGACGAAGGCCGTCTTCACCGACTCCAAGGGCAACGCGGTCACCCAGACCATCACCCGCGCCTACGACGTCCGGTGACGACCCGGTCCGGCCGGGCGGTCCCGCGTGACAGGCCGCCGGGCCGGCCGCCCCTCCCGTCTCGTGGCCGTCGGAGCGCTGTCTGCTCCAACTCGTCCGGTGGGACGTGATAATGGTTCGACCGACGGATGAAACCTCCGGTGGACGAGTTCCCGGTCAAGGGAACCGCGTCCACCGAAGGCTTCGCACATTCGTCCATCCGCCCGGGGTCTCCTGTCGACACGGTCACGAATGCTCATCGAAAAGTGCAGATCCGGACCTGTGAGGGTTCATACAGGTCCGGATCTGTCGCGGTGTGAGCGGCAAGTGCCGTTGAGCTCGCCCCAGCGATGTGAGATTTCGTGCTGTATGAGAGGGTCGGGCGGGTGAGTGAGACACCACCGAACACCCTTCAATACCGCTTTGACGGGCCGGAGGACGCGCCCGTGCTGATCCTGGGGCCCTCTCTGGGCACCACCTGGCACATGTGGGACAGGCAGGTCCCGGAGCTCGCGAAGAGTTGGCGGATCTTCCGGTTCGATCTGCCGGGACACGGCGGAGCGCCCGCTTATCCGGCCGGATCGGTGGCCGAGCTCGCCGGGCGGCTGCTGGCCACGCTCGACCGGCTCGGCATCCAGCATTTCGGGTACGCGGGCTGCGCGTTCGGCGGGGCCGTCGGGCTCGAACTGGCTCTGCGCCGCCCCGAGCGCGTGGCCTCCCTCGCGCTGATCGCGGCCTCGCCCCGTTTCGGTACGGCCGACGAGTTCCGTCAGCGTGGGGTGGTCGTGAGGTCGAACGGCCTGGACCCGATCGCCCGCACCGCGCCCGAACGCTGGTTCACCAGCGGTTTCGCGGCGGCCCAGCCCGCGATCACCGAGTGGGCCGTGCAGATGGTGCGTACCACCGACCCCGGCTGCTACATCGCGGCCTGTGAGGCGCTCGCCGCCTTCGACGTGCGGGACGAACTGGGCATGGTGGGTGTTCCCACCCTCGTCCTGGCCGGCTCCGACGACCAGGTCACCGGGCCGGCGGAGGCGCGCACGCTGGTCGCCGGAATACCGGATGCCCGCCTGGCGGTCGTCCCCGGTGCCTCGCACCTGGTTCCCGTGGAGCAGCCCGCCGCCGTCACGGATCTGCTCGTACGGCACTTCTCCAGCGCCTGGCTGCCCGCCTTCGACTCGTCCACGGGGCAGATGGCGGTCCCGGCCGCGCCGGCGTACCCCGTGCAGGCGGCCCCGTCACCGGTCGGGCCCTTCGCCGAGATCGCCCCGGCTCCCGTCGAGCCCGAGACCGTGGGGTGGCGGGATCCCTACGACGTCGGGATCAAGGTGCGCCGCGAGGTGCTGGGGGACGCGCACGTGGACGGGGCGCTGGCCTCGGCGGACGAGTTCTCCGGGGACTTCCAGGAGTTCGTCACCCGGTACGCGTGGGGCGAGATCTGGGACCGGCCCGGACTCGACCGGCGTTCGCGCAGCTGTGTGACGCTGACCGCCCTGGTCGCGGGCGGCCACCTCGACGAGCTGGCCGTCCACACCCGCGCCGCCCTGCGCAACGGTCTCACCCCGGTGGAGATCAAGGAGGTGCTGCTCCAGGCGGCCGTCTACTGCGGTGTGCCGGCGGCGAACAGCGCCTTCCGGGTGGCCCAGAAGATCATCCATGAGGAGACGACCCCCCAGGAGTGAGCCGGCGGAGTTGTCCACAGGGCCGAGCCCCCGAGCTTGTGCGGGGGCAGGATGGACTCATGAAGCTCACGAAGAAGTCGCACGCCTGCGTCCGTCTCGAGAAGGACGGGCGGACGCTCGTCATCGATCCCGGGGGTTTCAGCGAGGAGGACGCCGCCCTGGGCGCGGACGTCCTCCTCGTCACGCACGAGCATCCCGACCACTTCGACGAGGAGCGGCTCCGCGCGGCCATGGAGGCCAACACGGCGGCTGAGATCTGGACGCTGCGGTCGGTGGCGGAGAAGGTCTCCGCCGCCTTCCCCGGCCGGGTGCACACGGTCGGTCACGGCGACACCTTCACCGCCGCCGGGTTCGACGTCCAGGTGCACGGCGAACTGCACGCGGTGATCCATCCGGACATCCCGCGCATCACCAACGTCGGCTATCTCGTCGACGGCGGCCGCGTCTTCCACCCCGGGGACGCCCTGACCGTCCCCGACCAGCCGGTCGAGACGCTGATGCTCCCCGTGATGGCCCCGTGGAACAAGATCTCCGAGGTCATCGAGTACGTCCGCGAGGTCAAGCCGCAGCGCGCGTACGACATCCACGACGCCCTGCTCACGGACCTGGCCCGGCCGATCTACGACCGCCAGATCGGCGCCCTCGGCGGCTCCGAGCATCTGCGGCTCACGCCGGGAGCGTCCGCGGAGGTCTGAGCCGGCAGCGCCTGAACCGGGCAGCGCCCGACCCCGTGCCGCTCCGTGCCGCTCCAGTGGTGAACGGACGGCACGGAGTGTCTTCGGCGGACCCGTTGTCGTACCCGCCCGGTAGGTTGTGAGGCATGCGCATCGCCACCTGGAACGTGAACTCGATCACCGCCCGTCTCCCGAGGGTGCTGGCCTGGCTGGAGAGCAGCGGCACGGACGTGCTGTGCCTCCAGGAGGCCAAGGTCGCCGCCGAGCAGTTCCCCGTAGAACAGCTGCGCGAGCTGGGATACGAGGCGGCCGTGCACGCCACGGGACGGTGGAACGGCGTGGCGGTGATCTCCCGGGTCGGCCTGGAGGACGTGGTCAAGGGGCTGCCGGGCGGTCCCGAGTACGAGGGCGTGGAGGAACCCCGGGCCGTCTCCGCGACCTGCGGTCCGGTCCGTGTCTGGTCGGTGTACGTGCCGAACGGCCGCGAGGTGGACCACGCTCACTACGCGTACAAGCTCCAGTGGTTCGAGGCCCTGGGAGCGGCGGTGGCGGGCGACGCGGCGGGCGGCCGCCCCTTCGCGGTGCTGGGCGACTACAACGTGGCGCCCACGGACGACGACGTCTACGACGTGGCCGCGTTCGAGGGACTGACCCATGTCACCCCGGCCGAGCGTGCCGCACTGGCCGCCCTGCGCGAGGAGGGCCTGACGGACGTGGTCCCGCGCCCGCTCAAGTACGAGCACCCGTACACGTACTGGGACTACCGCCAGCTCTGCTTCCCGAAGAACCGCGGCATGCGCATCGACCTCGTCTACGGCAACGAGGCGTTCTCGACGGCGGTCAAGGACGCCTACGTCGACCGCGAGGAGCGCAAGGGCAAGGGCGCCTCGGACCACGCGCCGGTCGTGGTGGACCTGGACGTCTAGGAAGGGCGCGTCCCGGCGGGGCGACGGCCGAGCGGCCGGCACAGGCATTCGGCCTCGCGATTGCGGGCATCCTTCTCCATGGACGACTCGGGAAACCGGTGGAGACCCGAGGCGTGTTCCTCAGGGCGTCATGATTTGCCTGATTCCGTGATGAAATGCCGCGAGCTACATTTTGTTCACATACCGGGAACACGGAGCTTCGACGATCGCACCCCACGGAGAGGCCGGTCATGAACATCCCCTTCTTGGACAAGCTGCTCAAACGGCAGCCGGTGCGGCGGGACCGGCCCCTCGCCAAGGCCTTCGAGGACGACCCGGTGGGTGTGGCCGAGCTGTTCTCGGAGTGCGAACTGCTCCGTTCCCAGGCCGCGGCCGTCGGCCTCGAACTCGACGACACGCCGGACTCGTTGGTGGCCCTGGACCAGCTTCTGCCGTTGTGGCGCGACGACCCCGAGGCGCTGCCCTGGCTCGGTAACGACGCCGGTCTCTATCTCGGCACCGTCGTGGTGCGCACGGTGCCCGGCGCCTCCTGGCACGTCTGGCCCGGCGGCAGTCCGGCCGTCCGGCTCCCCTCGGGCCGTGAGATCCCGGTCGTCGAGGCCGGCCTCGACTGGGCCGTGCAGGGTGTTCCCGAGCTGTCCCAGATGTACGCCGAGGCGACGGAAGCCTGACCCGAGGGCCCCGGCGGAGCGTTCCCGTGACCGCTCGCGGTGCCGTGATCCGTTCGTGTCCCGCAGGACGACGACCTCGCTTCGGCAAGGGAGAGGTGGTCCTGATCACCGGCCCGTCGGAAAGATCCTCGACTGCCGCGTGACATGAAGGAATCCGTACCCGAGCCCGCCGGCGACGGGCACGCGGCGAAGGGCCGGGCTCCCGCCCCGCGAGGACTTCCTCGGGCCCGGGAGGCTGATCGCGGCGATCCTCGACTACGATTTGCCGTTCATCCCCGTGGTGACGGCGAGCCCGCCGATCCGCATCGGGATGTGTGTGCCGCTCTCCTGGTCCGCCCCACGGGCGTACGGGCGGGAGCGGCGCAGTCCCGAGACCGAGGCCGTGGACGTGGCTCCGGCCGAACCAGGGACGCTGCTGCCGGGTGGGGGGTACCCACCACAGCCCCGACACGGTAGGGGCGGCAGCAGCTCACAGGGCCAGGCCCGACCGGCGCCAGCCGGGGATCACTGCTCGCGCAGGGGTACCGACACGAAGGACGGGTCGTGCTCCGGCGAGGAGAAGGTCAGCTGCGCGCCGGACGGGTTGTGCTCGATGTACAGCGGGTCGACCGTGTCGACGACCACGGCGAGACGATGTCCGGCCGGGACGTCGTAGGCCGTGGAGAACAGGTCCAGGTCCACGCCGAACGGTTCGCCGGGCGTTTGCCCGTGGAAGGTGTAGGGCGCGTTGCTGACCAGCTTGCCGATGCCGAGCGGGCCCACGTCGTAGAGGTAGGCGATGAACGTGCCGCTCTCCTTGGTGCCGGTGACCGTGGTGTGGAGTCTGGCGGTGCCCCGTACGCGCTGGATGTCCGTGGACTTCTCCGACTGCCACACCGCGGTCCAGTAGCGGGGCAGCAGCGGGATCGAGGCCATCGGCGGGATCCGGGTGAGCTGGTCGAGGATGCTGGACAGGAAGATGATCCCGCCGTCCGCGCCCGAGTCGACGTTCGTGTGGATCCTGGTGGTACCCCCCAGGGCGATCTTCCGTGAGGCCGCGCCGACCGACTTCCAGTCCGGGTAGCCCTCGTAGCCGCCCGTGGAACGGGACTTGAGCTGTACCGGCTGTTCGCGGTCGATGCCGTTGTCCCTGCCCGCCAGGTAGTGGTCGAACCAGCGGCCGGTGTCGGTCCACACGTCGTTGGGAAGCCCGAACAGGCCGGTCATCTCGGCGGTGGCGTGGTCGCCGGGGCGGAACTCCAGCCGCTTGGGCCCGGTCAGTTTCTCGTAGAACTTGGCGTACTGGTTGGCCGAGAAGATCGTGTCGCCCCAGGTGTTGGCCATGAAGACGGCGGGGCCGTTCTTGTCGAGCTGGGCGACATACGTCTCGGGGGAACGTTTCTTCCCCCAGTCGATCAGGTCCTGCTCCTTCGACAGATTCGAGGCGAAGAAGTCCTTGAACACCTGCTGGGTCTCGGCACTGGGGTGGCCCGTGATGTGCCCGACACCGTTCAGCAGCGCGGCCGCCTGGACGTGTTCGGTGCGGCCGGAGTAGATCGACGTGGTCAGATCCGCCCAGCCGCTCAGGGCGGCGACCGCCTTGATGCGCTTGTCGTGCGCGGCGGCCAGCAGGCTGATACCGGCGCCGTACGAGACGCCCGCCACGCCCACCTTCCTCGCGTCGGCCGGGGTGTTGGCGAGCGCCCAGTCGATCACCTTGGACACGTCGGCGGTGTCACGGGGACCGGCGACGTCGATCTCGCCGCCCGACTGCCAGAAGCCGCGGACGTTGTAACTGACGACCACATAGCCGGAGTTCGCGAGCTTCTGGGCCTGTGCGAGGTACTCGACCTGGGGCAGACCCCAGCTCGTGGGCAGCACGATGAGCGGATAGGCGCGGGTGCCGTCCGCTCCCGCGGGGGTGACGACGTTGGCCTTGAGGGTGGTACCGCCGTCGCCGGAGATGTCGACGAAGCGGACACCGCCCGAGCTGTCGGCGGCCTGGGCGGCGGGTGCCAGGCCCAGGCCCGCGGCGGCGATCAGCGTCGCCGAGACGGCGCCGACGGCGGAAGTGCGCAGGGGGTTGCGACCGTTTCCCAACGGGTCACTCCTCACTTGGTCAGTGCAAGGTGACCCGACGGTAACCGCGGCGGCTTACTCGAAGTAACCCGCCGGTAAGTTACGTGCGAGTAACGATTGTTGAAGTGTTCATTTCCATCCGTTCAAACCTCGCCGGGGTGGGCCGCCGCGAACGGCCGGAAAGCGCCTGCGGGCCGACCGGATGTCACGTACGCCGGCGTGCCCGGGGCGTGGCCGGCTTCGGCGAGGTCTCCCCGTCGGTGTCGGGCCCCGCGTCAGGCGCCGGGTCCAGTGCCGGCGGCGTCGGCAGCGGGGCCTGGGCGGCGCGGGTGACGTCCGCGACGACCTCGACGACATCGGGGCCGTACGCCTGGGAGTTCACGACCTTCAGGAGCAGGACGAAGCTGTTGCCGCCGTGCTTGCGGGCGAGGCGCGCGTGGTTGCGGGCGAGATAGCGGCTCGCGGCCTGGTTGGTGATCGCGCGCTGGCCGCAGAAGAGGAAGACCGGTCTCACGTCACGGCTCTGGCCCGCGGTCAGCCGGGCGAGGATCACGTACTCGGCCTGGCCCGACTCCAGTCGGTAGCGCTCGCTGCCGATCTGGAAGGCGCCCCGGTCGGGTCCCCGTCCGGAGTCCACGTTGACCTGTACGCCGGGCAGCAGGGACTGCAGATGCGCGGCCATGCGCCGGTTCGACGCCGGTCCGCCCACGCAGAACTCCGTGCGTTCGCCGAAGCCCTGCTGGGTCGCGTCGTGCGCGATCACCTGGGCGTGCGCGCCACAGTCCTTGATCAGGGCGGACAGTTCGAGAAGCGCGAACACGTCGTGCCGCATCACCGTGAGCTCGGGACCGCCCGCCTCGCGGTTCACCACGAGCAGCGACTCGGAGTTGTCGGGCAGCCCGAAGAACGCCTGCTTGCGGCGGAGCTTGCGCTTCCACAGGTAGGTGCGGGCGAGCCAGCCGAGCGAGGCACTGATGCCTGCGGCCAGGACGCCGAGGACGATGTTGCGCACGTCGTCATTCATGTGCGCGCATGCTAGCGGGCCCACGGAATCGTGTTCGAGGGGGCCTGACGTGGTCACCGTGGTGAAGTTACGCTGCGCAGACGGCTGTTGACTGGAGGTATTGATGCGACGTCCTCTTGCACGGAATCTGACGGTCCTGGCTGTTTCGGCCGCGACGGCATTGGTGGGTGCGGCGGCGCCGCCCGGGGCTCCGGCGGCGGGTACGGCCGCGGGGACGCCCGCCGCGAAGGTGCCCGTCGCGGTCGGGTCCGGAGGCGCCGTGGCGAGCGTCGACGCGGACGCCTCCGCCGCGGGCATCGAGGTGCTGAGGAAGGGCGGCAACGCGGTCGACGCGGCCGTCGCCACGGCGGCGGCCCTCGGCGTCACCGAGCCCTACTCGTCCGGCATCGGCGGGGGCGGCTACTTCGTCTACTACGACGCCAAGTCCCGTACGGTGCACACGATCGACGGACGCGAGACGGCCCCCCTGACCGCCGACTCCGGGCTGTTCCTGGAGAACGGCAAGCCGCTCGCCTTCGCCGACGCCGTCACCAGCGGGCTGAGCGTGGGTACACCGGGCACGCCCGCCACCTGGCAGACGGCCCTGGACTCGTGGGGCAGCAGGCGCCTCGGCACCGTCCTGGAGCCGGCCGAGCGCATCGCCCGCTCCGGGTTCACGGTCGACCCGATCTTTCGCGCGCAGACCGAGTCGAACCAGGCCCGCTTCGCGAACTTCCCCGACACGGCGAAGCTCTTCCTGCCCGGCGGCTCGCTGCCGGTCGTCGGATCGACCTTCAAGAATCCCGATCTGGCCCGCACGTACGAGGAGTTGGGCAGGAAGGGCACACGTGAGCTCTACACCGGCGGTCTCGGCCGGGAGATCGTCGGCACCGTGAACAAGCCGCCCGTGGACCCGGCGTCCGGTTACGACGCCCGTCCCGGCAAGCTGTCCCTGAGGGACCTCGCGGCCTACGGGGCGAAGCGCCAGGCGCCCACCAGGACTTCGTACCGCGGTCTGGACGTCTACTCGATCGCTCCCTCCTCCTCCGGCGGCACCACCGTCGGCGAGGCGCTCAACATCCTGGAGGGGACGGACCTTTCGAAGGCGAGCGAGACGCAGTACCTGCACCACTACATCGAGGCGAGCAGGATCGCCTTCGCCGACCGGGGCCGCTGGGTGGGCGACCCGGCCTTCGAGGACGTACCGGCAAAGGGACTTCTCTCGCAGAGGTACGCGGACGGCCGGGCCTGCCTCATCAAGGACGACGCGGTGCTGTCGAGCCCGCTCGCGCCGGGCGACCCGAGCAGTCCCGCCGCCTGCGGCAGTGCCGGTACGGCCGCCCCGACGACGTACGAGGGCGAGAACACGACCCATCTGACGGTGGCCGACAAGTGGGGCAACGTCGTCGCCTACACCCTGACCATCGAACAGACCGGCGGCAGCGGGATCACCGTCCCGGGACGCGGCTTCCTCCTCAACAACGAGCTGACGGACTTCTCCTTCGCACCGGCCAACCCGGCCGTGCACGACCCCAACCTGCCCGGTCCCGGCAAGCGGCCGCGCTCGTCGATCTCGCCGACCATCGTCCTCGACCGGCACAACAGGCCTGTCGTGGCGCTCGGTTCACCCGGGGGCGCGAGCATCATCACGACCGTGCTCCAGACACTGACCGAGTTCGTCGACCGCGGACTCCCGCTGGCCGACGCGATCGCCGCGCCGCGCGCCAGCCAGCGCAACGCCGCCCAGACCGAGCTCGAACCGGGCCTGTACGACAGCCCGTCGAGGGCCGGGCTCGAAGCCATCGGCCACTCCTTCAAGGTCAACCCGGAGATCGGCGCGGCCACGGGCGTCCAGCGCCTCGCGAACGGCACGTGGCTGGCCGCGGCGGAGAAGGTCCGGCGGGGCGGAGGCTCGGCCATGGTCGTGCGGCCCGCGCCCTAGGGGCCGTGTGGCCGGGGTCCGCGTGACCCGTGACCCGGAGTCCGGCCGCCACGCCTCGGTGGTCCTGAACCCTGGGACCGGCGTCGGTACGTGGCACTCGCGCCGCGGGGCAGGCGTCGTCCCCTGCCCCGCGGCCGGCGGGGGCCCGAGCGGTCAGCGCGCCGTCAGGATGCGCGGACCCGAGTCCGTGATGGCCACCGTGTGCTCCGCGTGCGCCGCACGGGAGCCGTCGTTCGTGCGCAGCGTCCAGCCGTCGGGGGCCGCGTGGTAGCCGTCCGTGCCTCCGCCGATGAGCATCGGCTCGATGGCGAGGACCATGCCGTGCCGCAGCGGCAGCCCGCGTCCCGGGCGGCCCTCGTTCGGGACGCCCGGGTCCTCGTGCATCCGGCGCCCGATGCCGTGGCCGCCGAACCCGTCCGGGATCCCGTACCCGGCCGCCCGGCACACCGTGCCGATGGCGTGCGCGATGTCCCCGATGCGGTTGCCCACGACGGCCGCCTCGATCCCCGCGGCCAGGGCCCGCTCCGCGGTCTCCACGAGCCGCGCGTCGGCGGCGCGCGGCTTGCCCACGACGAAGCTGATCGCCGAGTCGCCCACCCAGCCGCCCAGTTCGGCGCCGAAGTCGATGGAGACCAGGTCTCCGTCGCGCAGCCGGTAGCCCGTCGGGATGCCGTGCACGATCGCCTCGTTCACGGAGGCGCAGACGACCGCGGGGAAGGGCGTGGGCGCGAAGGAGGGGTGATAGCCGAGGAAGGGCGACGTCGCGCCCGCGTCGCGCAGGACCTGATGCGCCACCTCGTCCAGCTCCAGCAGTGAGACGCCCACGCCGGCGGCCTCGCGCACCGCGGTGAGTGCCCTGCCCACGACCTGGCCGGCCGCGTACATCTCGTCGATCGATGTGTCGGTCTTCAGTTCCACCATGCCAATTACTATACCGGTATTAGAATGGTGTCATGGTGCGAACCCCACTGACCCCCGAAGAGCACGAACGCGGCGAGCGGCTCGGGCGACTGCTGCGCGAAGCCCGTGCCGGCCGCAGCATGGCGGACATCGCGGGGGTGGCGGGAATCTCCGCGGAGACCCTGCGCAAGATCGAGACCGGGCGCGCGCCCACCCCGGCCTTCTTCACGGTCGCAGCGCTGGCGCGGGCCCTGGGGCTCTCGATGGACGAGATCGCCGTGCGGTGCGCGCTGGTGCCGGCGGCCTGAGGTCTGAGCCGCAGGGCCGAGCTGAGGTCTGGGCCTGAGGTCCAAGGCGTCGGGTCCGACCTCTGTGGCTCGACGGCCGGCGCTTCACGGCCCGTCCATCCGCTCGTCCGGCGCGCGCCCGTGCGTACGCCGGGCACTCCCGTGCGCCCCTCGCGGAAGGCTCCGCGTTCCCGCCGAAAACTCCCCGTAGTCGATCCGTAACACGACTGGTGTTCGCTGTCGGGTCGAAGTGCTCACGTCGGGCGGGGAGTTGAGTGATGACTGTAGGACAACTCCCGGAACAGGTACTGGAGTTCGCGCGGTATCTGAACGGGCTTGTGGAGCGGCTCGACCGGAGCGGCGGCTGGTGCGGAGTCTTCTGGCAGCGCGACCCCGACGGCATGCGAGCGTGCCTCGAAGGCCAGGAGGTGCCGCCCTGGGATGTCGTCGAGGCGCTCCTCCAGGACGTCCTCGCGCGGTACGGCGAGCGTGCCGCAGCCCAGGAGGCGGCACGGGCCCGCACGCTGTACGAGGCCTCGCTGGCCGCGTACGACGTCCGTCCGGGCGCCCGGGAGGCCCTCGGCGACCGCCTGGACGTCATGCTCCGCGAACAGCGCTACGCCGCCGAACGCCAGGCCGAACTGAGTGGGCGGCTCCCCTCGGCCGTTTCCAGGGGAGAGGCCGAGGCGATCCGCCTGGACCTCGCCTGGGCTCAGGACGATCACGAACGGGCCACCGCCCGCTGCGCCGAACTGCGCCACCGCATGGACAACGTCGACCGTCACGCCCTGCGTGCCCGTGCGCGGAGCTCTCCGGGCTTCCCGGCTCCGGCCTCCGGGGGCGGCGTGTGGGCGCCGCAGCCGGAGAACCGCGCGGACCCGTCGGAGGGGCATCTGACCGAACGGCACCCGTCGGGAGGCAACCGGTTCGGTGGGGACCCGTCCGCAGGGGATCCGTCCGGAGCGGGAGGTGTCCGGCCCGGCCGGGAGACGGGCGCGCCGGGCGGCGAGGCGGGACGCGGGTCCCCGCTGACGAACCGCGTGACGAACCACGCACCGGGCCACGACGCGCGGCCCCTGTCACCGCAGACGGACTACTCGCCGGGCCGCGACGCCCAGCCTCGGCCCCCGGCTGCGGACCACTCGCCGGGCTACGACGCCGAGCCCGGGTTCCGGCCCACCGGCCACGTGCCGGGTCACCACGTGCAGCCCCCGTCCCCGGCGGACCACTCGCCGGGATACGAAGCGCAGCCCGGGTTCCGGCCCGCGGACCACGCGCCGGGTCACCACGTGCAGCCCCCGTCCCCGGCGGACCACTCGCCCGGATACGAAGCGCAGCCCGGGTCCCCGGCGGCAGAGCCCCCGTCGAGCGGTCAGCGGGCCCACGACCGGGGCGCCGCCCCCGCTCCGACGCATGACAGGACCCCGCCCGGCGCCGACGGGCATCCGGCGAAGCGCTCCAAGCGTCGCCGCAGAGGGGGCGCGCGCTTCGCCGGGATGGAGGAGTCGGACGCGCCCGTGGCGGTGCCGGAGTCGGGTCCCGTGCTGCCCGCCCCGCCCGCGCAGAGCAGGCGTACGCCCCGCGGCGCGCGTTTCGCGGGAGCTGCCGAGGAGTCCGCGCCCCCACGCTCGGGAGCGGGCACCGGGACGGCGGCCGGGGCGGAGCCGCCGGACGAGGACGCGCGGCGGCTCACCGCCGAGGCCGTCGCGACGCTCACGCGGCTGCGGAGCGAAGGCCGCAGCGGCGAGGCGCACGCCGTGCTCGTCGAAGCGGCGTACTGGCCTCCCGCACGCTTTCCCCTGCTCGCCGCCGAGCTGCACCGCGCCGGCCTCGACGCGGACTGGGCCACCCTGCTCTGGGAGGCGGCCTCGCTGCCCGCCGACCGGCTGGTCGCCGCCGCCGACGCGCTCACCGCCGCCGACCGCACCGCCGACGGCAGGCAGATGCTGCGCCAGGGCGTCACCCGGCCCGCGCCGGAGATCGGGGCCGCCGTCCTCGGCCTCGCCGACGAGGGCCGCGGCCGCGAGATCAGTGCTCTCCTCGACGCGTACGTCCGCGTACGGACCCCGGAGGAGGCCGCCCGCAGCGCCGAGACGGACCCGCAGCGCCTCGTACCGCTCCTCCTGCGGGCGGCCCGGGGCGTGTCCGACGAATGCCAGTGGGACCTGGTCCACGCCCTGCGCGTGGCCGGCTTCACGGCGTGACGGCCGCCGCTCCGGACCGCGGCCGTCACGCCGGTCCGGAGCGGCAGCCCGTCACGCCCGTCACGCCCGTCACGCGGGCGTGCCAAGGGCGCACCACTCGGCCGCCGGCTCGCTCCCCGTGGCCTTCCGGCCGGCCCTCCACATGGGCTTCCGTCCGGTCCTCCGATCGGCCGCACCTCCGGCTCCACCGGCCACGTCACTCACCCGTGAGGGTCAGAAACGTGATCGACTCAGCGGGTTAACGACGATGGTCTTGGCAAGGCTGTCCGGGGGGCTTACTTTCGAGCCTCTACAGCCTTTGTCTACGGGCGTAGAGGCTCTCTGACGTCCCGTCGAAGGAGCAGCTCATGGGCAACGTCGTACGTGCCGCCCTGGTCCAGGCCACCTGGACCGGCGACACCGAATCCATGGTCGCCAAACATGTGGAGCACGCCCGCGAGGCGGCCCGGCAGGGTGCCAAGGTCATCGGGTTCCAGGAAGTCTTCAACGCCCCCTACTTCTGCCAGGTCCAGGAGCCGGAGCACTACGCCTGGGCGGAACCGGTCCCCGACGGGCCGACCGTCACCCGGATGTGTGAGCTCGCGCGCGAGACCGGCATGGTCATCGTCGTGCCCGTGTTCGAGGTCGAGCAGTCCGGGTTCTACTACAACACCGCGGCCGTGATCGACTCCGACGGCACCTACCTCGGCAAGTACCGCAAGCACCACATTCCGCAGGTGAAGGGGTTCTGGGAGAAGTACTACTTCAAGCCCGGCAACCTCGGCTGGCCCGTCTTCGACACGGCTGTCGGCCGCGTCGGCGTCTACATCTGCTACGACCGGCACTTCCCCGAAGGCTGGCGGCAGCTCGGCCTGAACGGCGCCCAGCTCGTGTACAACCCCTCCGCCACCTCCCGAGGCCTCTCCGCCTATCTCTGGCAGCTGGAGCAGCCCGCGGCGGCCGTCGCCAACGAGTACTTCATCGCCGCGATCAACCGGATCGGGCAGGAGGAGTACGGCGACAACGACTTCTACGGAACCTCGTACTTCGTCGACCCGCGCGGACAGTTCGTCGGCGAGAGGGCGAGCGACAAGGCCGAGGAACTCGTCGTCCGCGACCTGGACTTCGGCCTCATCGAGGAAGTACGCCAGCAGTGGGCGTTCTACCGCGACCGGCGCCCCGACGCCTACGAAGGGCTGGTGCAGCCATGACCGACCTGTACACCCGCCACCAGGCCGTCCTGCCCGAGTGGCTCGCCCTGTACTACGAGGACCCGATCGAGATCACCCACGGCGAGGGCCGCCACGTCTGGGACGCCGACGGCAACAAGTACCTCGACTTCTTCGGCGGCATCCTCACCACGATGACCGCGCACGCCCTGCCCGAGGTGACGAAGGCCGTCAGCGAACAGGCCGGCCGGATCATCCACTCCTCGACGCTCTACCTCAACCGGCCGATGGTCGAACTCGCCGAGCGGATCGCCCAGTTGTCCGGGATCCCCGACGCCCGTGTCTTCTTCACCACCTCCGGCACCGAGGCCAACGACACGGCCCTGCTGCTCGCCACCGCCCACCGGCGCAGCAACCAGATCCTCGCCATGCGCAACAGCTACCACGGCCGGTCGTTCAGCGCGGTCGGGATCACCGGCAACAAGGGCTGGTCACCCACCTCCCTGTCGCCGCTCCAGACGCTGTACGTGCACGGCGGTGTCCGCACCCGCGGCCCCTACGCCGACCTCGACGACGCCGCGTTCATCGACGCCTGCGTCGAGGACCTCAAGGACCTGCTCGGCCATGTCCGCCCGCCCGCCGCCCTGATCGCCGAACCGATCCAGGGCGTCGGCGGCTTCACCGCTCCGCCCGACGGCCTGTACGCGGCCTTCCGCGACGTGCTCCAGGAGCACGGCATCCTCTGGATCGCCGACGAGGTGCAGACGGGCTGGGGCCGTACCGGCGAGCACTTCTGGGGCTGGCAGGCCCACGCGGCCTCCGGCCCGCCCGACATGCTCACCTTCGCCAAAGGCATCGGCAACGGCATGTCCGTCGGCGGGGTCGTCGCCCGCGCCGAGATCATGAACTGCCTCGACTCCAACTCCATCTCGACCTTCGGCGGTTCACCGGTCACGATGGCGGCGGGGCTCGCGAACCTCACCTACCTCCTCGAACACGACCTCCAGGGCAACGCCCGGCGCGTCGGCGGCCTGCTCATCGAACGGCTCCGCGCGGTCGCGGCTCAGTTCGAGGGTGTCCGCGAGGTGCGCGGGCGCGGACTGATGATCGGCATCGAACTGGTGCGGCCCGGTACCGACCGCGCGAACCCCGAAGGGGCCGCGGCGGTACTCGAAGCGGCCCGTGAGGAAGGCCTGTTGATCGGCAAGGGCGGCGGTCACGACACCAGCGTGCTGCGCATCGCCCCGCCGCTCTCCCTCACCGTCGCGGAGGCGGAGGAGGGTGCGTCGATCCTGGAACGCGCTCTGAGGCGGGCCCAGTAACGGATGAGCAAGGGCGGGTGGGCCGAGGGGACGGTGGTCTCGAAGGCCGGGCGCGCGAAGACCCGGGGGTCCGGGCACGCGTCGGGTCCCCGAGGCCGCCCGCAGCGCTCCGGAGGCGAACCGAGCCACGGACAAAGGGGAACCCCGCCATGACCACCACCCTGGAACCCGCACTTTCGGTACGCCAGGTCCTCGCCCTGGACCGGGTGCTCGCCGGGGAGCCCGAGGTGGTGGCCGGCGCCGGTCATCTCGACCGGTCCGTCCGCTGGGTGCACGTCGCCGAGGCCGCCGATGTGGGCGTCATGCTCAGCGGCGGCGAAATGGTGCTCACGACCGGGGTGCTGCTCGCGGGTGACCCCGACGCCCAGGCCGAGTACATCCGTTCGCTGCACCGGGCCGAGGCCGCGGCCGTCGTCCTCGGTCTCGGCCGGGCCTTCCCGGCGCCCCCGGACGTGATGCGCCGGGCCGCCGAACGCTGCGGGCTGCCGATGGTGGTGCTCCACCGACCTTTCCCCTTCGCCGAGTTGACGGAGGAGGTCCAATCCCGGCTGGTACGGCACAAGTTCGCGGCCGTGAGCCTCTCCGAGTCCGTACGCACCGCGCTGACCGGGCTGATCACCACCGGCGCCCCGCTCCAGCGCATGCTCGACGAGATCGCCGTGCACGCCGCCTGCCCCGTCGTCGTCACCAACCTCGCCCACCGGGTGCTCGCCACCGCCGGTGAACGCTCCGCCGTCGACGACGTCCTGCGTGACTGGGACCGTATCGCCCGGCAGGCGGGCGGCATCGAGGGCGACGGATGGATCCGCGCCGAACTGGGCGGACGGGGGGAGAGATGGGGCCGTCTGGTGCTGTGCGGCCACCGGGGCGACGCGGCGACCGGGCGGCTGCTCGCCGACCGTGCCGCCGAGGCCCTGGTCCTGCACCGTATGCTCGGCGGCCCCGCCCACTCCTGGGAGGAGGAGTCCGCGCAGGGGCTGCTGACCGACCTGGTGAGCGGTGTCGTACCGGCCCGCCAGCTCCTGCCGCGAGCACGGGCCGCCGGACTGCCCGTGAACCGCCGCACCTTCGTGCCGCTGGTCGTACGCGACGGCGACCCGGCCCAACTCGGCCGTGTGCTCAGGCTGCTGGGACTGCCGGGGCTCGTCGCCGAACTGTCCGACGGAGCCACCGCCGTGCTGCTCAGCCTCCCGCGCGACCAGGACGCGGAGGCGCTGGCCGAGCACTTCGCCGTACGGCTGCGGGACGAGACCGGGGTCCCCGCGGTCGTGTCCGCCGCCGGAGCCCGTACCGCCTGGGACGACGTGCCCGTCGGACTGCGGGAAGCCCTGCACGTCGCCGAGGCCGCCGCCGGCACACCCGCCGACCAGGACCGGCCCGCGCTGGTCCGGCTGCGTGACGTGCATCTGCGCGGTCTCGTCCGGCTGCTCCGGGACGATCCGCACGTCCAGTCCTTCGCGGAACGCGAACTCGACGGGCTGCTGTGCGGACCGCGGGCGGATCCCCGGCTGCTGCCCGTCCTGCGGACCTACCTCGCCACCGGGCGCAACAAGTCGCGCACGGCGCAGCTCCACCACGTCAGCCGGCCCGCGCTCTACCGCCGTCTCGAGGCCATACAGGCCCGCCTCGGCGTCGACCTCGACGACTTCGAACAGGCCGCGTCCGTCCACATCGCGCTGCTCGCGCACGACGCGCAGCAACGGTGAGGGCGCCGGCGGCGGCGACAGCCCTGCGAACCCGGACCCGGCCGTGACAGCGGTGAGGATCCGGCGGGCAACGGCGGTGAAACACAGGACCACTCGGCTGAAACACGGGAGAACACGGAGGTGACACCGTGGAACGGCACAGCACTTCGGACGTGACACGGTGCAACTCAAAGAAGGGGCCGGGGCTTTCTAGTCTCCTCGCACACCGAGCGACCGGAGGTCCCGATGAGCAGAGTGATCCGCGCCGCCGTCTTCCAGACCGCGTGGACCGGCGACAAGGAATCGATGATCCAGGTCCACGAGCAGGCGGCCCGCGACGCGGCCGCGCAGGGCGCACAGGTCCTGTGCTTCCAGGAGCTGTTCTACGGACCGTACTTCTGCCAGGTCCAGGACAAGGAGTTCTACGCGTACGCCGAGCAGATCCCCGAGGGCCCGATCGTCCGGCGCTTCCAGGCGCTGGCGAAGGAACTGGGCCTCGTCCTCGTGCTGCCGATGTACGAGGAGGAGCAGCCCGGCGTCCTGTACAACACGGCGGCCGTGATCGACGCCGACGGCTCCTACCTGGGCAAGTACCGCAAGACCCACATTCCCCAAGTGCCCGGATTCTGGGAGAAGTTCTACTTCCGGCCCGGGAACTCCGGCTGGCCCGTCTTCGACACGGCCGTGGGCCGGATCGGCGTCTACATCTGCTACGACCGGCACTTCCCGGAAGGCTGGCGGGCTCTCGGACTCGCGGGTGCCGAGATCGTCTTCAACCCCTCGGCCACCTCACGCGGTCTGTCCGGCTACCTCTGGCAGCTGGAGCAGCCGGCCGCGGCCGTGGCCAACGAGTACTTCGTGGGCGCCATCAACCGGGTCGGGCAGGAGGAGTACGGCGACAACGACTTCTACGGGACCTCGTACTTCGTGGACCCCGAGGCCCAGTTCGTCGGCGAGGTGGCGAGCGACAAGGAGAGCGAACTCGTCGTCCGCGACCTGGACATGGCCAGACTCCGCGAGGTCCGCGACCGGTGGCAGTTCTACCGCGACCGCGCCCCGGGGACCTACGGGCCGCTGACCGCGCCCTAGCGACGCCCCGCGCCGCGGGTCCGGACCGGCTCCGGGCGCCGGACGGCGGCGCCCGGAGCCACCCGCGGCACGGCGATCCACACGGCCCTGCTCGCGAACCGCCTCACGAGCCTTCTCGCCAGGAAACAGCGCCGACCTCAGTCCCTGACAGCCTCACAACCCCCTCAGCGCACGCCCGACCGGAAGGAGAGGGAGCATGAGCCGTACCGTCATCCGGGGTGGTCTCGTCATCACCGCGTCCGACGAGATCCACGCCGACGTCCTGATCGAGGACGGCCGGATCGCCGCCCTCGCCGCGTCGGGCACGCCCGCGGCCGAGTCGTGGACGGCCGAGCGCGCCATAGACGCCACCGGCAAGTACGTGATCCCGGGCGGCGTCGACGCCCACACCCACATGGAACTGCCCTTCGGCGGCACCTTCGCCTCCGACACCTTCGAGACCGGCACCCGGGCCGCCGCCTGGGGCGGTACCACCACCATCATCGACTTCGCCGTCCAGAGCGTCGGCCGCTCCCTGCGCGAGGGCCTCGACGCGTGGAACGCCAAGGCGGACGGCAACTGCGCCATCGACTACGGCTTCCACATGATCGTCTCCGACGTGAACCAGGAGACGCTCAAGGAGATGGACCTGCTGGTCGAGGAGGGCGTCACCTCCTTCAAGCAGTTCATGGCCTATCCGGGCGTCTTCTACAGCGACGACGGCCAGATCCTGCGCGCCATGCAGCGCTCCGCCGAGAACGGCGGCCTGATCATGATGCACGCCGAGAACGGCATCGCGATCGACGTGCTCGTCGAACAGGCGCTGGCCCGCGGCGAGACCGACCCGCGCTTCCACGGGGAGGTGCGCAAGGCGCTCCTGGAGGCGGAGGCCACCCATCGCGCCATCAAGCTCGCCCAGGTCGCGGGCGCCCCGCTGTACGTCGTGCACGTGTCGGCGACCGAGGCCGTCGCCGAGATCGCCCGGGCGCGCGACGAGGGCCTGAACGTCTTCGGCGAGACCTGCCCCCAGTACCTGTTCCTGTCGACCGACAACCTCGCGGAACCGGACTTCGAGGGCGCGAAGTACGTGTGCAGCACGCCCCTCCGCCCCAAGGAGCACCAGGCGGCCCTGTGGCGGGGCCTGCGCACCAACGACCTCCAGGTCGTGTCGACGGACCACTGCCCGTTCTGCTTCACCGGCCAGAAGGAACTCGGCCGCGGCGACTTCTCGAAGATCCCCAACGGGCTTCCGGGCGTCGAGAACCGCATGGACCTGCTCCACCAGGCAGTCGTCGACGGGCACATCTCCCGCCGCCGCTGGATCGAGATCGCCTGCGCCACACCGGCCCGGATGTTCGGCCTGTACCCGAAGAAGGGCACCATCGCGCCGGGCGCCGACGCCGACGTCGTCATCTACGACCCGCACGCCGAGCAGGTCATGTCGGTCGAGACCCACCACATGAACGTCGACTACTCGGCGTACGAGGGCAAGCGCGTCACCGGACGGGTCGAGACGGTGCTCTCGCGCGGCGAAATGGTCATCACCGACCGGGAGTTCACCGGGCGCGCGGGCCACGGCGTCTACACCCCCCGTTCCACCTGTCAGTACCTTCTCTGAGCGACCAGGAGTGGCGCCAATGGACTTCGGACTCGTACTACAGACAGACCCTCCGGCCTCCCGTGTCATCGACCTGATGAAGCGGGCCGAGGCCAACGGCTTCACGTACGGCTGGACCTTCGACTCGGCCGTGCTGTGGCAGGAACCCTTCGTGATCTACAGTCAGATCCTCGCCAACACCGAGAAGCTGACGGTCGGCCCGATGGTCACCAACCCGGGCACCCGCACCTGGGAGGTCACCGCCTCCACGTTCGCGACGCTCAACGACATGTACGGCAACCGCACGGTGTGCGGCATCGGGCGCGGCGACTCGGCGATGCGCGTCGCCGGACGCAAGCCCAACACGCTCGCCCGCATAAGCGGTGCGATGAAGGTCATCCGCGCCCTCGGCCGGGGCGACGAGGCGGACCTCGGCGGCACCGTCATCAGGTTCCCGTGGGTCAGGCCGGGTGCCGAACTGCCGGTCTGGATGGCCGCGTACGGCCCGAAGGCGCTCAAGATGACCGGCGAGGAGGCCGACGGCTTCATCCTCCAGCTCGCCGACCTCTACCTCACCGAGTACATGGTCAAGGCCGTGAAGGACGCGGCGGCCGGAGCCGGGCGCGACCCCGCCGAGGTGAAGATCTGCGTGGCGGCGCCCGCGTACATCACCGAGGACGACTCGTCCGAGGCGCTCGCCCACGCACGCGAGCAGTGCCGCTGGTTCGGCGGCATGGTGGGCAACCACGTGGCCGACCTGGTCTCCAAGTACGGCGAGCACTCGGCCGCGGTTCCCGACGAACTCACCGAGTACATCAAGGCCCGCGAGGGCTACGACTACTCGCACCACGGACGGGCCGACAACCCCGACACCGCGTTCGTGCCCGACGAGATCGTCGACCGGTTCTGTCTGATCGGGACGGCCGAGCGGCACATCGAGAAGCTGAACGCGCTGCGCGAGCTGGGCGTCGACCAGTTCGCCGTCTACGACATGCACGACGCCCAGGAGGCCACGATCGACGCGTACGGAGCGCGGGTCATCCCCGGCGTCAACGGGCGTTAACCGAAGGCCGACCCCCTCGTTCTCCCCTTCCCGCCGTCCCGGGAAGGGGATCAGGGCGCTCCCCGCGCACCCCCCGAGTTCGTCCCCGCACGGCCTTTCCCGTCACTCCTCATTGATTGGCCTGCTCATGACAGAAATCGTCTCCCCGGGCGGACCGCCCGCCGGACAAGTCACGCTCCCCGACGGCCGGGTGGAGATCGCGCCCGACGCTCCCGCGCCCACCGGCCCCTACGCCAACGACGACCTGCTGCCGGTCCCGGTCGAGAAGCGCACCTGGACCACGTACAACTTCTCGGCCCTGTGGGTCGGCATGGCCCACAACACCGCTTCCTGGACGCTGGCTTCGGGCCTGATAGCCGTCGGCATGGACTGGAAGCAGGCCGTTCTCACCATCGCGCTCGCCAACCTGATCGTGCTGGTCCCGATGCTGCTCACCGGGCACGCGGGACCGAAGTACGGCATCCCCTTCCCCGTCTTCGCCCGTGCCTCCTTCGGGGTCCGCGGAGCCAACCTCCCTGCTGTCGTACGGGCGTTGGTGGCCTGCGGCTGGTTCGGTATCCAGACCTGGATCGGCGGCGAGGCGATCTACTTCCTCGCGGGCAAGCTCTTCGGCGACGGCTGGCGCAACGCCTCCGAGGTGGGCGGCCACGCCTGGACCATGTGGCTGTCGTTCGCGATCTTCTGGGCTCTCCAAGTCGCCATCATCTACCGGGGAATGGAGACGATCCGCCGGTTCGAGAACTGGGCCGCGCCGTTCGTGCTCGTCGGTGCGGGCGTGATGCTGTGGTGGATGAGCGACAAGGCGGGAGGCTTCGGCCCCCTGCTCGACCAGCCGTCGAAGCTCGGCTGGGGCGGGGACTTCTGGAAGCTGTTCTGGCCCTCGCTCATGGGCATGATCGGCTTCTGGTCGACCCTGTCGCTGAACATCCCGGACTTCACCCGGTACGGAAAGAGCCAGAAGGCGCAGACCTGGGGGCAGGCGCTCGGGCTTCCCACCACCATGACGCTCTTCGCGTTCCTGTCCGTCATGGTCACCTCGGGCTCGCAGGCCGTGTACGGCCAGGCGATCTGGGACCCGGTCCAGCTGGCCGCCAAGACGGACAACGTCGTCGGCATCCTCTTCGCGCTGGTCACCGTGCTGGTCGCGACACTGTCCGTGAACATCGCGGCGAACCTGGTCTCCCCGGCCTTCGACTTCTCCAACATCGCACCCCGGAAGATCAATTTCCGCGCCGGCGCGCTCGCCACCTGTGTCCTGGGCGTGCTGATCTTCCCGTGGAAGCTGTACTCGGACCCCCAGGGCTACATCTTCACCTGGCTCGGGCTGGTCGGCGGTCTGCTGGGGACGGTCGCCGGCATCCTCATCGCCGACTACTGGATCCTGCGCCGTACCGAGCTCGACCTCGCCGACCTGTATCGCACGGGCGGCCGCTACTGGTACGACGGCGGCTGGAACTGGCGGGCCGTGGCGGCCTTCGTCACCGGCGGCGTCCTGGCCGTCGGCGGCGCGGACTTCCATCCGCTGATCGACGGGCGGCCCGTCCCGGCGCTGGAACCGCTCGCCGACTACGGATGGGCGGTCGGCCTCGGCACGTCGATGGCGCTGTACGTGGTTCTGATGCTGCTGCGCGGAAAGGACAGAACCACGGTCTGACGGCGGCGACGGAGGACGGTCGGTTCTTCCGGCCGTCCTTCAGCTCTTCTGGGCGCCCTTCAGGGCCGCCGTCGCGTCCTTGGCCGCCTTGATGGCACCCTTGTTGATCTCGTCGGTGGCGGGCGCCTTCTTCGTCTCGAAGTCGCTGCCGTTGTAGGTGACGACCACCAGGGCGTTGGACGCCCGGACGATCACCACGCCCTCACGGGTCTCCTGCTTGTCCTCGGTGCTGAGATTGACCACGGAGTAGGCGGAGTCGCCGACACCCGGCACCGCCCCGCCTCCGCTCTTGTCGGCGACGCGGTCCTTGTAGGCCTTCTCCGCGGCGGCGTCCGACTCCTTGATCTCGTACGAGACGTCGAGCCAGCGGTAGTCGAAGTCCTTCAGGGCGTTCCACGAGCAGGTGCGGCGCACCGCCTTGTCGGTCGACGCGATCTCCTGACCGGCCGTCTTGGCGCCGGGGACCAGGGACTTGATCGTGGCGACCTGGATGCCGCCACAGGGGGCGGGGGAGGCGGTGAACGTCTTGACGGCAGCCGACGCCGAAGGAGCCGACGATGCATCGGATGTCTGTTTTTGCGTCGATTTGTCCTCGGCGTTGGGGGTCGCTGCGGACGGGCCCGCGGCCAGGGCCCAGCCCGCGGAGGCGAGCAGAGCGACCGGCAACAGGCGCGCGGCGAGCGCGAGCGGCAGAGGAAGAGAACCCAAAGCGCACTTCTCGTGGGGGATGGTGCGGAGGAGTCCGCACTGCGGACGGGACGCCAGTGTCACACGAGACGCTGTGGTGCGGAAGGGCCGGCAGGCGTCATGCCCGTCTGATGACAGCGACTCACCTTGGCGCCGATTGACTGATGCTGTAGCAAGATGTCTGTTTTATTCGCCTCGGTGATCGCCGAGCATTCCGTCATTCCACCTCATCGCGGTCACGGCTACCGCTTCGAGGCGCGGACCGGGAGGACCTGCTCGACGCGGCCGACGGCCGCCCGCGACCGGGCCCAACTCGCCCTCTCCGCCTACGAGTCGGGCCCGATGACGCCCTCCGCCGGGCTTCCGTGCCATGATCGGCCCGTGATCGCGACAAGCCCGGAACGGGTCGGCACGGCAGCAGCCGCCGAGCGTCCGAGACGCGCCGGTGCCTCCACCGTCGCCGTGCCCCCGCGCGGTGACCGTTCCGGTACCGCCGGCATCCGGGCGAAGTGGGTCCGCCCGGTCGTCCTCGCCTGCCTGGTCGCGACGGCCACCGGTGGGTGCGGCCTGCCCGCCGAACTCGACCGTGAGCGCGACCCCGGGCGGACGCACGTCCCGGACCGGGCCTCCGGTCCGGATCCCCTCGTCATCGAAGTGCCCGAGCCCGAGCCCTCGAACTCGGTACCGGTGCAACAGGGCCGCGGCTGTCCGCCGTCCGGCCTGCGCCTCGACATCGGACCCGTCGACGCGGCCATGGGCCTGCGCGGTACGACCCTGACCCTCACCGACTGCGGCGAGCGGCCGTACAAGGTGAACGGCTACCCGGCCATCGCCCAGGTCCTCGACGAGGAGGGTGCCCCGATCGCCGGGGTGCACAGCGTGGTGGGGACGGACAAGGTGCCCATGGCGCCCGCCGACCCCGGTCCCGAGCCCTTCACGCTGAACCCGGGCGACAGCGCGCACGCGGTCCTCTACTGGCGGATGGCGGCCGAGCCCGGCGTGTATGTGCGCGTCGCACCGCGGAAGGGGCAGGAAGCCGTAACCCTGCGGGTGCCGGACCACCTCGACATCGGCCCGGAGAACACGCTGGGGACCACGGCCTGGGTGCCCGCGTCCTGAACACCGGCCGGTCGGCCCGCTCCGGGCCCCGCACTCCTGACCGGGCCGGCCGCACGGAGCGAGTGGGCGCGGGCGTGGTGGGCTGACGGCGCGGTACTGACCGGGGCGATGCCGCTGGACCTGTTGAGGCGCTGCGCTTCGATCTGGCTCGGGACGTGATGCACCGTCACGTGCGGTGGTGTCCACCGTCATGTGTGGTGGTGTCCACCGCCGCGGGCGGTCGTTCATGAGAATCAGGCGAGCTGCGGTCCTTGCGCGGATCGGTGCTCACCGGTTGTCCCAGTCGAGGCGTAGTACGGCGAGGTCGTCGGTGTGACGGCCGGCGTTCAACGCCTGGGTGTCGCTGATGAGGCGGTCGACGTGGGCGGCCGGGTCTGTCGGCGGCAGGTCGCGGATCAGCGCGAGGAGTCCTTCGACGCCGAGCCGCTCGGTGTTCGGGCCGTTGTGTCCCTCGGTGAGGCCGTCGGTGTAGAGGGTCAGGGCGCCGGCGGCCGGTAGCGGGGTCACCGTGGCAGGCCAGGTACCGAGTTCCGGGGCGATTCCCAGGGCCATTCCGTGTGCGGCGACCAGTTCACGGGTGCCTTCGGCGGTGGTGAGGAGGGGCTCGTGGTGGCCGGCCAGGTAGAGGGTGGCGGTGGCGGCCTTCTGGTCGAGGGTGAGGAGGGTGCAGGTGGCGAACAGGGGCTGGGGGCCGCGTTCGGCGATCAGGATGCGTTCCATGAGGCGCAGGAGGTCGGGGCCGTGATGTCCGCCGAGGACGAGGGAGCGCCAGGCGATGCGGAGGCAGACGCCGACCGCGGCGGCGTCCGAGCCGTGTCCGCTGACGTCGCCGACCACGGCGTGCAGGAGGCCGTCGTCGTTTTCGACGACATCGAGGAAGTCTCCCCCGAGCAGTGCTCTTTCGGAGCCGGGCAGGTAGCGGGTCGTCACCGTGACCGTGGAGGTGTCCAGGATGGGCCGGGGCAGCAGGCCCCGTTCGAGGCGGGCGTTCTCCTCGGCGTGCAGTCGGGCCTTCTGGGCCTCGGCGGTCGCGTGTTCGGTCTGGCTGCGGTAGACGGCGTAGCGGACGGTCCGGTGCAGCAGGTCGGCTTCGACCTTGCCTTTGACGAGGTAGTCCTGGGCGCCGGCGGCCATCGCCTCGGCTCCGGCCTGCGTCTCGGACAGGCCGGTGAAGACGATCACGGCGGTGTGGGGGGCGAGCTCCCGGACGGCGGCGATGGTCTCGGTGCCGGACCCGTCGGGCAGGTGGAGGTCGAGGAGGACGCAGTCGATCGCGCGGACGGCGAGTTCGGTGCGGGCTTCGGCGAGGGTGGTCCTCGTGGTGAGCTCGAAGCGCAGTCCCGTGTCCTGGAGGAGTTCCTCGACGAGCAGGGCGTCCGCCTGGTCGTCCTCGATGAGGAGGATGCGGTACGCCGGTTCCGGTGCGGGTCTGCCGGGGATGTCGGTGACGGGCGCGGTCACGGTGCCGGTTCCGTGTCGGCGCGGGTCGCTTCCGGCATGGTGGAGGGGCCCATGGCTTTGGGGGGTTCGCCGGAGAGGGTGAAGGTGATGCGGGCGCCGTCTCGGTAGCCGGGGTCGACGGAGATGGTGCCGCCGTGGAACTCGACGATCTTCTTGCACATGGCCAGGCCGATGCCGCTGCCCTTGTAAGCGTCTTTGGTGTGGAGTCGCTGGAAGATCACGAAGACCTTTTCGGCGTATTCGGGGGCGATGCCGATGCCGTTGTCGGTGATCGTGAACCGCCACAGCGCGTCTTCCCGTGTGGCGGAGATATGGATCTCGGGGGCGTGGTCGGGGCGGTGGAATTTGATGGCGTTGCCGATCAGGTTCTGCCAGAGCATGCCCATCTGGGTGGGGTCGGCGACCAGGGGCGGCAGCGGGTCGTGCGTGATCGAGGCGCCCGTCTCCTCGATGCTCACACTGAGGGAGGACAGGGTTCGCTCCAGCACGGAGCCGAGGTCGACGCTCTGGAGTTCGTGGTGGACGCGGCCGACGCGGGAGAAGTCGAGGAGGTCGTTGATGAGGGTCTGCATGCGGTTCGCGCCGTCGACCGCGTAGTCGATGTACTGGTCGGCCCGGGCGTCGAGTTGGCCGCCGTATCGGCGCTGCAGGAGCTGGGTGAAGCTGGAGACCTTGCGCAGCGGCTCCTGGAGGTCGTGGGAGGCCACGTACGCGAACTGCTCCAGCTCGGCGTTCGAGCGTTGCAGGTCGGCGGCCTGCGCGTCGAGGCGCAGGCGTGCCTCCTCGGTGAAGGCCAGCTCGCGTACGAGGCGCCGGCGCATGAAGTCGATCTCGCCGCTGAGCAGGCGCAGGTCCGCGGGCCCGGTGAGGGTGATGGGGTGGTCGAAGTCGCCGTCGGCGACAGCGCGGGCGTCCGCGCCGAGCTGGTCCAGGGGGACGGTGATGCCGCGGCGCAGTCCCTCGAAGACCGCCACCGTGAGAGCGGCGATGACGACCGCGATAGCGGTGAAGAGCCAGTTCCGCAGCACCATCGTGGCATCGAGGTCTTCCACCGCCTGCGCCCGCTCCGTCCGCAGCCGCTGCTGCTGACCGCTCAGGGCGCTGCGGAGCGCGTCGAAGGCCTTCTTGCCCGCCGCGGCCTCTTCGACAGTCAGCTGAGAGGGTGTTCCGGCGGGTGAGGCGGCGATCGGACGGGCGATCCTCGTCTGCCAGGTGTCCGCGGCGTCCTGGACGGTTTTCAGGTCCTTCAGGGCGGCCGCGTCACCGCGGAGGAGTTCTGTCAGGCGTGCCGTGTAGGTCGCCTGGTCGGTGAGCCCCTGCCGGTAGGGGGTGAGGAAGCCGGGGGTGCCGGTGACGCCGTATCCGCGAATACCGGTCTCCTGGTTGAGCAGCGCCGACTCCAGACGAAACGATGTGCTCAGGGCGGGAGACTTCACGTTCACGAGGTTCTCGCTGATCGATTGCGTCTGCGCCAGCACCCACGCTCCTGTCACCGCGAGGAGGGTGAGGACCGTCAGCGCGACGGCCGCCCCGGCGCGCAGCCACCGTCGGGTGGTCCAGGTGGAGGACCCCCGTGTACGCGCTCTCATGTTCCCGCTCATGCCGTGTACCCCTCCACTGTGATGACCGCCTGCAACATACGCGGGGCAGCGGCCACTGTAGAGGGCGTTCGACAACTGCGGTTGTCGCGGGGTCGGCCCGAGACTAAGGTGCCGCGTATGCCTGGCAAGAATTTCGTTTTGCGAACCACCCCGGAGGAGACGGCGGTTGTCGCGGACGCCGCGGTGGGCCGGCTCGCGAGGCGCCTTGCTCTGCAACTACTGGAAGAAGCCCCGCCCACGACGGAGGGGGATTCGGCGCGAGCCCTGGCTCTGCTCCACATGCTGGACCAGCTCCAACAGGCGGCCGAGCGCCTCCAGCGGGACGCGGCCGTGTCCGCGGCCCGCGTGGGAGCCGGATACCCGCAGATAGGTGCTGCCTGCGGCATGACCCGCCAGGGCGCCCGGCGTCGCTGGCCAGGGCTCTTCCACCACTCCCACGAAGCACCTATGGAGCATCCGATGATGACCACTCCCACTCGGCCCTTCGACGTTCTTCTCGTCGAGGACGACATGGCCGATGCCCTGCTCATCGAGGAAGCCCTCTCCGAGCGCGGGGCCCGCAACCTGGTCCAGGTCACCGACGGAGTCGCCGCACTCGAGCACCTGCGCGCGCCCGCCAGCGTGCGCCCGGACCTGATCGTCCTGGATCTGAACATGCCCCGGATGAACGGACGCGACCTCCTTCGCATCCTCAAGACGGACGAGAGCCTTCAGACCATCCCCGTGGTCGTGCTCACCACGTCCGCCGCTCCCGACGACGTCGCCGACGCGTACAGCAGCCACGCGAACGCCTACGTGACCAAGCCCGTCAACCTGGAGGAGTTCGAGCAGGCCGTCCAGAGCATCGACGCCTTCTACCTCGACACCGCCACCCGCCCGCCCCGCACCTGACCACCGCTGTCCGTGCCCGCCTGCCGATGGTTTCAGAATGAGGTTCGGAGTCGTCTCGAGCAGATGATGCCGCGGGCGGGCCGGAGCAGCGTGAGGTGGAGGCCGGCGCGTGTCTCGTAGCGGATCCGGAAAGACGAACCTCGCGGTGATCGTCAAGCGGGGCTCCGGCCGTGCACGCCGATGCCCGAGGCACGTCCCAAGGCGGACGGGGCCGGCACCACATCCAGGCGGCAGGGCCTTCCAGGTGGCCTGAAAGACGCCGACGGGGGCACTCGGCTCTTGCGGCGCCGGTGGGCGCCGCTCCCCCGAAGGAAAGAGAAACCCGTGTACATAGGCCTGGGCACCGTCGTCCTCATCATCGTGGTCGTCGCCGTCGTCATGATGCTGCGCCGCCGCTGATCCACGCCCCGTTCTCCGCGCGATCCACGATGAACGCCCCCGCCCCGGATGTCCTTTTCAGGGCGTGCCTGGTCGCGACCGGCGGAGAACGGAGGCGGCTCGGTGCGGACATCGCGGAGAGCGGCTCCGGGCAGGGAGGGACGTGGCGGAAAGCGGGAGTTCGGTGCCGTGGCGGTCGAGTTCCGGGCCTGGTGCATACGAGGACGTGGGCGTGGTCTGCTTGACCGGCCGGGACACCCCCTGCAGGGTCGGGATGCGGCGCCACGAGTGCGTTGCCCGACTCTGCCGACCGGCCCGCCCGTCCCCAGACGGTAGACGGTCCTGATCTTCAGGAGCGACGTATCCGATGGTCCTCGACCTGCTCGTGATCGGTACGGCCGTCACCCTGGGGCCTTTGCACAACAGCGCCTTCATCCTGCTGCTCTCCTCGCGGCGCGGCGTTCGCCAGGGTCTGGCGTTCCTGCTGTCGTGGCTGGCCAACCTGATCGTGGTGATCGTCTGTGTGGTGCTGCTGACGGGCGGTCAGCCCCCGGCCCGTCACAGCGTGCCCTCGACCGCGACGATCGCCGCGAAACTCGCCATCGGCCTCGCACTGGTGCTGTACGGCGCGCACCGGCGCCGCCGGCCGCCCCGCCCGCACGGCCCTCCACGCTGGACCACCCGGATCGACAACGCCTCCCCGGCCACGGCGGCCGGCCTGGCATGGCTGCTGCAGCCCTGGGCCATGGTCGGCGCCGGAGCCGCGACCGCCGTCGACGCAGACCTCTCCACCCTCACCGACTGGCTCGCGCTGACCGGCTACTGCCTGCTGGCCACGCTCAGCCTCATCATCATGGAGATGTACACGGTCTGGGCGCCCACGGCCGCCAACGCCCGGTTGAACGCCCTGCGCGGCTGGCTGGAGCAGCACCAGGAGCAGTTGATCGTCACGCTCTCACTGCTCCTCGGTCTGTACCTCATGGCCCGGAGCATCTACGAACTGGTCGCCTGACGGCAGCTGGGTGATTGTGCTGCTCGGCGCGTACCGCCGCATCGGATCACCATGGCCCGGCCGTCCGGAAGACGCCCGAGGACGTCAGCGCCCTTGCCGTGCGGCCCGCCCACCCGCCGAACCTCCGTGCACCCGTCGCGGCGGCACGAGCTCGCGACCCGTTCCTCGAACTCCGTGCCGGTCATGACGTCCGCCTCGGCGACGGTCCGGCGGCCAGGCTTCCATCCCACGTCCTGTCGCCGGCGGCGGTCCCGGGCATGCGCGATCCGGTCCGTGCGCCACGACCACCAGCCGTGGCTCCGACACCGCCCGAGGAGCAGGGCCGCCGTGGCATAGGGCCACACGGCCGACCGGAACGTCGTCAGGAGGACCGGCAGCACGCCGCGAGGGATCACAGCCGAGTCAGTCGCGCCTTCCGCCGCTTGCGGGCAGTTGCACCCCGCCCACGTCCCGGATGGGCAGTGGCCGTAGCGCTGGTGCCCCAGCGGTCGGTGACGGCAGGGGCCTGGAGCAGGGCCCGAAGGCGGCTTTTTTGCCGCCGTGCACCTCACATACCGATGATCAGTCGGCTGGCCTTCCTCGGGACAGCCACGGTGACCTGCGAGGTGCCGCCCTCGGACTCCCATGCCGTCTCCGCGTCCTGCACCTGGTTGGGCACGCAGACGTCGTGCAGGGCCCGGTCGGCGGTGATGAGCACGCTCGCGGTCAGTGGCGGGCCGCCGTATTCGGATGCCGCCGCCATCAGACGTCCGGCTGCTTCCGGGCCGGTCTCGGGCGGGATCACCAGCAGGTCCCAGCGGCCGGTGCCGTAGGACAACAGCAGAAGCTTGTGCGGGTCGATCTCCGGAGTGAACCAGCCGACCTTCACGACATGACCGCTGACGGGCACCTTGTGAGGGATGACCGGCCAGTGCTCGGGGTTGACGGCGATATGGGTGATGCGGCCCCACAGGGGGTCCAAGGCATCAGTGAGCGCGGGCAGTTCGCGCAGCAGGTCGCGGGACCGCGGCCACCAGGCGCCGTCCAGGAGTCCGCGGGAGGGGGCGTCGGCCTTCAGCACGAGACGGGCGGGAGGCGCTGCGACGGGTGCGAGCCGCGGCAGAGTTGCTTCGAAGGTCGCGGTCATGATGAGGACCCGTCTCCGGGCCGCCCGTGAAGTCGCGGCCCGGGTTTCACCTTTCGCCGGGAACGACCCGGCGTGGAAGCCGGTGTGCGAAATGCTCTCGGTGCCTTCACCGTACTCCTTCTCCTGGCCTTCCTGGCCTTCCTGGCCTTCCTGGCCTTCCTGGTCCTGCCGCGGCTGTCGTACGGGCAGGAGTACGGTGAAGACGTCGAGGGCACGTCGTACGCCGGTGATCGCACGGGCCTCGTCCTCGTCGCAAGAGAGACGCGGGCCGCACAGGTCCGGGCAGGTTCCGCCCCGTGACATCCGAAGCCGCGCACCGCCTACCCCGTTCCGAGGTCACGCACGAGCGCGCAGGGCCGGGTGGAGGTCCGCGTGGTCGCCGCGGACCGTGAAGCGGTTCGGCGCGTCCCGGACGCGCTCCGGTTACTTTTCGCCGGCGCCGAGCGGCGTCGCGGCCCCCTCGCGAGCGGGGACGCGACCGCACCTCACAGCGGACGCCTCGCACGGCGCGGGTCCGCTCCGCTCCGCTCCTGGCCCGGCTTCGGAGGACCGTCCGCCGATCGTACCCACCCACCCGCCGTCGAAGAGGCGCAGCCCAAGACCCCGGCCGCACTGTCGTCACCGAGGTCAAGGACCGCCCATGTCTTTCCCGTCTCTCCGTCCCCCGTCCGTCGCTCAGCCGGAAAGCGCCCCGCCGCTCCTGGAGTACGACGGGAGGGCACCTTTCCCGCGCGGCGGAACGGCGTGCGAGCGCACCGGCAACGAGCGGCTGTCTCTCACGATCACGGCGTTGATCGTCTTCCTGCCGTTCCTGGCACTCGGCCTGGCCGGATGGCTGCTGTGGGGGCGCCTGGTCCATCCTGTCGATGTGCTGCTCGCCGCGGTGCTCTACACGGTCACGGGCCTCGGCGTCACAGTCGGCTTCCACCGGGGCCTGACCCATGGCGGCTACCGGGCCGTACGGCCCCTGCGCATAGCGCTCGCGACGGCCGGGTCGATGAGCTTCCAGGGTGACGTGATCGGCTGGGTCGCCATCCACCGTCGCCACCACGCCTTCACCGACCGGCCGGGCGATCCGCATTCTCCGTACCGCTACGGCACGTCTGCGCGCGGCCAGTTGCGGGGTCTGGTGGACGCCCACGTGGGCTGGCTGTTCCGCAACGACCCCACGTCCGCGGTGCGTTACGCTCCCGACCTCGTCGCCGACCGCGACATCCGGGCCGTGTCCCGGGCCTTCCCGGCCCTGTGCGTGCTCACCCTCGTCATACCCTTCGCCGTGGGCGGGCTGATCGGCGGCACGTGGATGTCCGCTCTGACCGCCCTGCTGTGGGCGGGACTTGTCCGCATCGCCCTGCTCCACCACGTCACCTGGAGCGTGAACTCCCTCTGCCATGTGATCGGCGAGCGTCCGTTTCGCACCCGTCTCCACGACCGCGCCACCAACCTGTGGCCTCTGGCCCTGCTCTCTTTCGGAGAGAGCTGGCACAACCTCCACCACGCCGACCCCACCAGTGCCCGGCACGGCGTCGACCGCGGCCAGTTCGACCTCTCCGCCGCCGTCATCCGCCTTTTCGAACGCCTCGGCTGGGTCAGGGACGTGCGCTGGCCCACCCCGGACCGTATCGCCGCCCGTCGCGCGTGAACCCGATGGACCGTGTCCCCTTCAGGAGTTCTCATGACACTCGCTCCCCCGCCCCCGCCCCCGCTCTCCTCGGCGTCCGGCGTCCGTCTGCGTCTGTCGGCCCAGCCGGCACAGGGCCGCATGCCCCGTCGCATCGACGGCGCCTGGTGGCCCCGCTCTGCCGATCTGACGTCCGAACTGCCCCAGCTGCTGGGCGGACTGCCACCCGGCTGGGGTCACATCAGCAGCGTCCTGGTGGACGAGGCCGTATGGGCGCCGTTCCCCGGGCGGTTGCTCGTCGCCGATCAGGTGGTACGCCTGCGCCGGACGACCAGCCGGCACGCCCCGTCCACCATCTGTCTGCTGGCGCCCGGCCGCGGCCGATGGGACCTGCTGGTCGTACCGCCCGCGGCCACGGAGGCGGAGGCCGGGTGGCTCATGGACAGCATGGACACCGCCGCGAAGGACGGCCTGGGGTCGGGAACCGCTGTCCGTTGACGGTGTCTCTGCCGGACCGGCCGTGGGCTCGTGGCACCCAGGGGTGCTGTGGGCCCGGGGGTGTTGTCACCGCACCGGTTGAGGGCCGTCAGTGTCTTCGGTCCGGCACCGAGCGGCGCAGCCCGGAGCGGTGGAGGCCGGTGGCGCTGCGGTGACCACGACCGGGCGGGGCGGGGCGCTCGTTCCCCGTCCTGCGGCAGCCGTGTTGTCCGGACGCGGAGTCCGTCCGGACCCTCGGCGGAGTACGCTCGGTGCTACCGAGGGTATTTCGCGCACCGGCTCCCATGTCCGTGTCGCTTTCGGCGATTTGATCACCTCGGGCCGGTCGCAGTCGGTCCGGAGCCGGGTTCGTGCCATGAATGCGACCGTTTCCCCCACACCGATCCCCGAAATCTCGCCCCCCTCTTCGTCCTTCCGGATGCCTTCCGCTTCCCTTGGCCCCTCGCCGACGGCCTGGCTCGCTCCGCTGTGGGGTCGGGTCACCGGCGACCCGGCGGACCACCCGTACCGGTCGGCTGTCCCGGGCTCGGTGCCCGTAGGTGGGCAGGTGCAGCCGACTCCCGCCTCGGCTCTTTGGCTGATGGCCGCCGGGAGAGACTGTCTGCGCACCTCGCACGCGGGCCGGCTGATGGTGGAGGCGGCGAGCCTGCGCACGGTCTCGGAGACCGACCGGGCTGTCGAGACGGCCTGGGACTCGGAAGGGGACCAGGCGGTCCGCGAGCCGGCGGTACGCCCGCAGATCCCGGTCGTTTCCGCTCCGCCGACGGTGAGATGAGGACCGTGGAGGTGCTGTGACCACCACGGCCGCAGCCGGACCATGCCGGGCGGGCGCACCCGGAGGTGAGGGAGGAAGAGCCGCCGTGAGCACCGTCGGGCTCCTGACGGACGGTGGCGGCGAGCCGGTCCTTCCCGGCACCGTGGTCCTGCGGATGGAGACGACAGCCGAGCCCGCGGGACCTTTGACCGCGCGGAACTCAAGAAGGTGATGGACGCCCCCACCGAGGAGCCCTGGGGACTGCGCATCGAACGCGTGGAGATCAAGGACATCGCCCTTCCGGAGTCGATGATGCACTCGATGTCCAAGCAGGCCGAGGCGGAGCGGGAACGTCGTGCCCGGGTCATCGCCGCAGACGGAGAGTTCGAGGCGTCCCAGCGGCTGACCGACGCCGCCACCACCATGGCCGACACCCCCGGAGCCCTCCAACTGCGCCTGCTGCAGACCGTGGTGGACGTATCCGCCGAGAAGAACAGCACCCTCGTGATGCCGTTCCCCGTGGAGACGCTCCGCTTCTTCGAGCACCAGAGCAGGGAAACCGACGGCGCGTCCGACGGACGGGTCACGCACCGGAGGGCCAGCGCGTCCTGCCGCGCCCGCGGGCGTCGTGATCCCCGAACCCGCCATCCCGGCACCGGCCCATCGCGCCCGCCCTCTCGCTGAGCGGAGAACGGGTCGGCTCCGGCGGCGAGCGCGGCCAGTACGGCCTTCGCGTCTTCGGTGGCGGCGTCCCCGACCCGCGGCTCGGCCACCCGGGTGGTCACTGACTCCAGGTCCATTCGGTGACCTCGGGCAGGTCCGCGCCATGGGCGCGGATCCAGTCGTGGTGGCGGTAGCGGACGTCGACCATCCGCTGCCGCAGCGCCGCGGCCCGGACCGAGAGACCGGGCACCCGGTCGATGACGTCCATGACCAGCCGGTACCGGTCGAGGTCGTTGCGTACGACCATGTCGAACGGGGTCGTGGTGGTGCCCTCCTCCTTGTAGCCGCGCACGTGCAGGTGCGGGTGGTTGGCGCGGCGGTAGGCGAGCCGGTGGATCAGCCACGGATAGCCGTGGTACGCGAAGACGACGGGCTTGTCGGGGGTGAACAGTGCGTCGTACTCGCTCTCGGGCATGCCGTGCGGGTGTTCCTCCGCGGGAAGCAGCCGGGCGATGTCGACGACGTTGACCACGCGTACCGCCAGTTCGGGCAGATGGAGACGGAGCAGCGAGGCGGCGGCCAGCACTTCGAGGGTGGGTACGTCGCCCGCGCAGGCGAGCACCACGTCCGGCTCACCGCGCTCGGACTCGGTGCCGGCCCAGGACCAGATCCCGGCGCCGCGGGCGCAGTGCGCGCGGGCGGCGTCGAGGTCGAGCCAGTCGAAGCAGGGCTGCTTGCCCGCGACGACGACATTGACGTAGTCGCGGCTGCGCAGCACGTGATCCGCCACGGACAGCAGGGTGTTGGTGTCCGGGGGGTAGTAGACCCGCACGACCTCCGGCGACTTGTTGAGCACGTGGTCGACGAAACCGGGGTCCTGGTGCGAGAAGCCGTTGTTGTCCTGGCGCCAGACGTGCGAGGTGAGCAGGTAGTTGAGGGAGGCGATCGGGCGGCGCCAGGGGAGCCGGCGGGCGACGCGCAGCCACTTGATGTGCTGGTTCGCCATGGAGTCGACGATGTGGACGAAGGCCTCGTAGCAGGAGAACAGGCCATGCCGCCCGGTGAGGAGATAGCCCTCCAGCCAGCCCTGGCAGGTGTGTTCGGACAGGATCTCCATCACCCGGCCGCCGCGTTCCAGGTGCTCGTCCGTCGGCAGTACCTGGGCCTCCCACGCCTTGCCGCTCGCCTCGTAGACGGCCTGGAGGCGATTGGAGGCCGTCTCGTCCGGGCCGACCAGGCGGAAGTCCCGCCGCTCGGCCGTGTCGGCCATCACCCGTGCCAGCAGGTCGCCGAGGACACGGGTCGGCTCATGGGCTGTCGCGCCGGGCTTGTCGACCGGGACGGCGAACTGTTCCAGGGGCGGGAGAGGCAGGTCGTGCAGCAGCAGACCGCCGTTGGTGTGCGGGTTGGCGCCCAGGCGGTGCGTGCCGTCGGGGACGCAGGCCAGGACCTGTGCCCGGGGGTGTCCGTGCTCGTCGAAGAGTTCCTCCGGCCGGTAGGAGCGCAGCCATCGTTCCAACTGCCGCAGGTGGTCCGGGTTTTCGCGTACGGACGGCAGCGGGACCTGGTGCGCCCGCCAGGTGCCCTCAACGGGGAGGCCGTCGACCTCGGCCGGTCCGGTCCAGCCCTTGGGTGTGCGCAGCACGATCACCGGCCACCGTGGGCGTTCCGTGACGGCGGAACCGGTGCCCTCGGTGCGGGCGGCGTGCTGGAGGGCGGCGATGCGGTCCAGGGCCTCGTCCATGGCGCGGGCCATCGCCTGGTGGACGGCGCGGGGGTCGTTCCCGGTGACATGGAGGGGCTCGTGGCCGTATCCCCGGAGCAGGGAGTCGAGTTCGGGCTCCGGTATCCGGGCCAGGACCGTCGGGTTGGCGATCTTGTAGCCGTTGAGGTGCAGGATCGGCAGGACGGCGCCGTCGCGTACCGGGTCGAGGAACTTGTCGGAGTGCCAGGAGGCGGCCAGTGGGCCCGTCTCGGCCTCACCGTCGCCGATCACGCACGTCACCAGGAGCCCGGGGTTGTCGAACGCGGCTCCGTACGCGTGCGAGAGGGAGTAGCCCAGCTCGCCACCCTCGTGGATCGATCCGGGGGTCTCGGGCGCGACATGACTGGGGATGCCGCCCGGGAAGGAGAACTGCCGGAAGAGGCGGGCCATGCCGGCCGCGTCCCGCGCGATGTCCGGGTACGTCTCGGTGTAGCTGCCCTCCAGCCAGGAGTTCGCCACCACGGCGGGCCCGCCGTGACCTGGCCCCCAGACACAGATCGCGTCCAAGTTCCTTGCCTTCACGACCCTGTTGAGGTGCGTGTGGACCAGATTCAGTCCCGGTGAGGTGCCCCAGTGCCCCAGCAGCCGCGGCTTGACGTGCTCAAGAGCCAGGGGCTCGGTCAGCAGCGGGTTGGACAGGAGGTAGATCTGCCCGACGGCCAGATAGTTCGCCGCCCGCCAGTGGGCGTCCAGCGTGCTCAGTTCCTCCTCGTCGATGGTGCCGATGCCGTCAGGGGTGTCGAGGGAGGTCTCGCGAGGGAGGTCGAGTGGCATGACGAACCCGTCTTTTGGAGGGTTGTTCAGGAACTTCGGGAACTGAGGCCGGGGAGGTACTCGGTCTCGTCGATGAAGGCGCGGGCGACATCCGAGAGGCGGCGGTTGTGGGAGCGGGCGTAGGCCCTCAGGGTGGTGAAGGCCCGTTCCATGTCCGTGTGGCGGCGTTCGGCGAGTTTTCCCTTGGCCTGTTCGATCAGGACGCGGCTGCTGAGGGCTGTCTGCAACTGCTCGTTGAGGAGCGTGTTGCGCTCGGTGGTGCGTTGTTGCAGCAGGCTGATGGTGGCGACGTCTGCGAGGGCCTGGGCGAAGGGGGTGGCGGAGGGGCTGATGGGTGCCGGGGTGGCGTGGAAGAGGTTGAGGGCGCCGACGACCTCGTCGCGCAGGCGCATGGGCAGCGCCTGGACGGCGGTGAAGCCGCTGCGCTGAGCCTGGGCGGTGAACAGGGGCCAGCGGGCCGCCTCGTCGCGCAGGTCGTGGACGGAGACCGCGATTCCGGTGTGGAAGCAGTCGAGGCAGGGGCCTTCGTGGTTCTGGAGCTGGAAGAGTTCCAGGAGGCGCACCCGTTCGTCGGAGGCGGCCATGACGCGCAGTACGCCGTCACGGTCGGCGAGCAGGACGCCCGCCGCGCTCGCGTCGAGCAGGTCGACGCAGCGGTCGGTGAGCAGGCGCAGGAAGTCCATGAGGTCGAAGTCGGCGACGAGACTGTCGGCGAGCTCGACGAACGTCCGGGCCATCAGTTGTTCCTTCATCGTGCACACCTCTGTGGATGGGGTGTGAGCATCAAGACTCCTCGTCGGGGGGTCGTGCCTCCGGCGGTCGGATGTCGGACGGAGCCGTGTCCGGGGGGAGGCGGAGCCGGTGGGCGACCACGTCGGCGGCGACCACCGAGATCCGTGTCCCCCGGGCGTAGGCGTGGGCGCGCAGCCGGATGAAGGCTTCCTCGAAGCCGACGTCGAGCTGGACCATGAGGATGCCGGTGGCCTGGTCGATCTCGGCGCGGTATCCGCCCAGGTCGTCGAAGGGCGCGGTGTCCGGCCGGTCGGTGCCGGCCACGTGGGTGTCGAACGGGACACCTGTCTCACTGATCCGGGCATCGAGCAGAATCAACGTGGCAGCGTCGGCGAAGGCCATCGCGTCGGCCACCTCCTCCGCGTCCAGCTCGACCGAACTGCCGGAGTACAGGTCGAGTACGCCGGGGCTGACGGCCCCGATCCGCAGGGGGAAGGCGAAGACCGCTCTGGCACCCGCCTCCAGAGCCGCGTCGGCGAACACCGTCCAATGCCGCTGGAGTTCACCGGCCAACAGGTCGGGGCAGAGGACCGTCGAGCCGAGGACGTGGGCGTCCACGCACGGTCCCTCGCCCAGGGTGAGCTGGAGTTCCTCCAGATGCTGACTGACGGAGTCGGTGCTGCACAGTGGATGACTCGCCCGGTCGCGGGACATCGCGGACATCCCGGCCCCGCCGACCGGCAGTGCCGCCACCGCCGCCGTACACACGTCGAGGACGCTCACCCGGGCGCCGCGCAGAGCCGCCTGCTCGGCCACGAGAGCCTGGATCCGCGCCGACCGGCTGCCGGGGATCATGGCGACCACCGGGTCCAGGAGCGCTGATCAAGTCCCGGCAGCCTCGCCGCCGTTCGTACCCCCGAGGGGAGAGCCGGCGCCAGGAGCACGGCGCCGTCGGCTGCCCTGCGGCCGTCTCCGACGTCCGTCCGGTCCCAGGGGAATCCGGACGCGCACCCCACCGAATTCGATGCCTCAGCGGTCAGCACCGTCGACCCCGGTCGCCCGGTGTCATGCGCGACACGGTGCAGGACTCCATGTACGGGTCCGCCAGATCCTCCCGTCGTTCCATGACCTGCCGACGGTTGAGCCGGTACTGACTCAGGGGCGTCACAGCACACCGCCCGGGAGAGCGGCCGGCGCCGACGCGAGCCGGTGTGTGGCCCGGTGCACGGGAGAGGGCCGCGAGGACGGTCGGCTCCCGGCGAAGGCGTTCGGAAGGGCGAGGAAGCGGGAGTCCGAGCCGGTGAGGGGGCCGAGGTGTTCCAACGCCGTTCTGGACCGGTGCAGTTGCAGGGGATCCTCCGGCCGTGGCGCTGCGCGGCAGGGCGTGGAGGAAGGCGTTGATGCCGCTGTGGTCGCAGGAGGTCACGGCGGTGACATCGACATCGATGGTGTGGATGCCGTCGTGCGGGTACCGCTCCGCAGGCGTGTGCACCAAGGGCACCGATTGCAGGTCGATTTCGCCAGCCAGGGTGGCCGGCGCCCGGTTGTCCGTGTCGTGCCGGCAGACGTTCAGGATCGGTGGGATACCCATGGGCAGGGTGCCTCGGTTCACGAGACCGTACCGGGTGCGCGGTACGGTCGTACGGTCGTGCAGGCAGGTGAATGACCGATCCAGCAGCCGATGTTCCGGAGCACAGGACCCAGCCGGTTACCTCGGGATGCGCGGGGCGGGCGGACGGGTGATCCGCTCTCCGCAGGCATGTGGGCCAAGCAGTGGTGGCCCGCCAGGGTCTGGGACGTCCGTACGCAGCATAGTCCCGAGGCCGGTCTCTTGGTTGGTCCGGAGAGGGGCACCACGATGTTCACACCGTGGTGCCCAGGTGGCTCCCATGCCGTGCCGGTGCTCCGGATCGCGGGAAATTCCTTACTTCCGCGGGGTTCGGGCGGAGCGGAGGGCGGAATGCACCGTCCGGGTGATCCGGAGTGACATGGCCTGCGCCGTGCTGTCGGTCAACGCCCGGCTACCTCCCTTGTCAACGCAGTGTCGACAAACGGGAGTTCCGTGAGCTGGACAGGGGCCGCTGGGGCGAACGGAGTCTCGGCGGGAGCGTTGACCCGATCGGCCGTTGGCGCCGGCAGGATGCGGTCCTCCCACCAGGACAGGCCCATCACGACGGCGAGCAGGACGAAGGGGGTCGAAGCCGGAACGATCAGCGCGTACATGTGTACCGCCTGCGGTGGTATGCGTGCGACGTGGCGGACAGCACAAGGGTGCCCGTCTGGGGCGCATCGATGCTGCGCCAGGGTCCAGGGGCGACGGCGGGTGCGGGAGCGGCCCGTTGGTGACGGGACGGAGTCCGGCACTGATGCGTGAGGTGCGCCCCCGAAGGGGCGCGAGAGGTGATCGACGCTGCCGGGGGCTCGGGCCGTACCCCGCACGTTAGCCCTCACCGCACTCCCCGGACAGACGTCAAGCGGCCATCCGCTTCCGGCCGTTTCCGCCGGACGTCGCGGACATGGGGTGCTATCCGCGACCTCTTGGAAGGGCTACGCTGTGCGAACAGGCCCTGGCCCCCGGCAGTGATGGTTTGTTCCGCTCCAGGGAGGCCCGCCGTGTTCGTTCTGTTTCTCCTCCTGATCGTCGTCCTGTTCGGTCTCGGCTTTCTCAATCCCCTCTGGTGGGTGGCCGCGGCCACGTTGCTCTTCGGCGCCACCCGCTACGGCCGCGATCGCGGGGGAGGCTGGATCCGCGGCGACGGTTCCGATCTCAAGGGCTACCGGGACTACCAGCAGCGCCGGGACCGTCAGGACCGCTGGGACCGCCGCTACAGCCGTCAGAACCGGGCGCGCTGGAGGCGCGAGGACCGTCGGGGCCACGAACGCCGCAGGTGACCGATGAACCGGCTTGGCGTCAAGAGGTTTCCGGGTGGCCTTCGGCCCCATCGGGCGCACGGGCCCGCTCCGTCAACTGCTCGCCCGGTGACCGGTCCAGGCCGACTGTTCCCGCCGACCCCGCACCCGTTCCGCCGAGGCGGAAGCCGCGTCCGGGATCAGTACGACAGCGGGGTTCCCAGGTCCGCACTGACCGCTTCCACCGTGGGGGCAGCTTCGGAAGCAGCTCCCAGAGCGGTCGTGAGCCTCCCGCCCACTCGATCAGGGTTCCGCGGTCGACCAGACGCAGCTTCTGGACCTCGCCGACGGAAAGCCCCCGAGGTGAAGCGTTCGTTCGTCCCCAGAAGCACGGCGCCCCCGTCGTGCAGCCGGCGCGGCCCGTGTCAGGGGTACGCCACTCACGGATCTCGGCTGCCCGGATGATGTGCTGTCCCTCTTGAGCGGGACACCCGTCGATGCGAGGCGCGCCCCTTGGAAGGTCGCGGCCTGGCCGGGACCGCCAGTGCGGCTGTAACAACGACTCCGGCGCAAACACGCCGGAGTCGCCCTTCCGGGCGGCTGCACGTGAGAGTGAGCCAACCCACGATCCATGGTACTGCGGGTGGCGCGGCTCGCACTTTCCCGAACGTCGCATCAGCCACGCTCTCCAGCACTACGTAAATGGAGGTGCAAGTGACAGCAGACGACTCGTTCGGCCGTCTCGATGACGATTACCCCGACTGCACCATGGGCCGGGCCGCCGACATGCTCGGTACCACCCAGGGCTTCCTCCGTGCCATCGGTGAAGCCTGCCTCAGCACCCCGCTGCGCTCCGAAGGCGGACATCGCCGCTACTCCCGCTGCAGGCTGCGGATCGCCGCGCGCGCCCGGGAACTCGTCGACCACGGCACCCCGATCGAGGCCGCCTGCCGCATCGTCATCCTCGAAGACCGGCTCGAAGAAGCCCGGCGCATCAACGCCGAATACCGCCGCGTCGCGTCCCGGCACACGACCGCCACCTGAACCGCGGTCCGCGGCGGCGTGCCGGGCGGTACTCTTCCGACTGCTTCAGAATATGAGTGCATGATCGCCGAAGATGCTCAGCCGCCTGCACACGGACGGGAGTCCCGGAGCGGCACCACGCCCGACGCCCAGCGCACCCCTGCCGTCGATGCACCCGCGGGCGCGACCGGTCGGCCGGCTGCCGGGCGGGCGGCGGGCGGCCTGGAAGGCGGGGCGGAACGGGCGGCGGCTGCGCTGAAGCCGAGGATGCGCGGCCGGCTGCACGCCGGGGTGTTCCCGCTCTCGCTGGTCGGCGGCGTCGTCCTGATCTCCGTTTCGCGCTCGGCTGCGGCAGTGGCGGCCTGCTCGGTGTACGCGGTGTCGGCCTGCCTGCTGTTCGGTACCAGCGCGGTCTACCACCGCGGAACGTGGGGGCCGCGCGGGGAGGCGGTCCTGCGGCGGCCGGACCACGCGAACATCTTCCTGATCATCGCCGGCACCTGCACCCCCCTGGCCGTGCTCCTCATCCCGTCGGACCAGCGGTCCGTGCTGCTGTGGATCGTGTGGACAGGCGCGCTGGCCGGCATCGCGTTCCGGGTCCTGTGGGTCGCGGCTCCGCGCCGGCTGTACACCCCGTGCTACCTGGCCCTGGGATGGGCACCGGTGTGCTACCTGCCCGACTTCCTGCACACCGGGGGAGCGGCCGTACTCGCCCTGATCGTGGCCGGCGGGCTGCTCTACAGCGCGGGCGCGGTCGTCTACGCCCTCAAGCGTCCCGATCCTTCACCGGCCTGGTTCGGCTTCCACGAGGTCTTCCACGCCCTGACCGTCACCGCCTTCACCGCGCACTACACGGCCATCGTCCTGGCAGCCGCGTGACGGCATTCGGGGGATGCCGAAGCGCAGGACGCGGCGGACGGGCCCGGCCGCACATGGTCCGGGAGAGGCTGGTGGGCGGGGCGGCTCCCGGGTCCCGGGGTGCAAGGTGACCTGTCCGGTGCTGGGCTTGGCACAGGTCTTTCGCACATCCGGGGCGGAGTCCTGAGCGTCATCGAGCAGTGAGGAGCCGCTGTGACCGCAAGAGGGCCGGGCGGCGGGCGAGCCCCTCGTCATTCCGGGGGCGACAGCCGTCGGGGCAGTGCGATGACCTTGGCGGGGACGTTGGAGGCGGCGGAGGCCGCGGCGCCCGTGGAGTCGCTCGACGTGGTCGCGCGCATGCTCAAGGAGCATCTCGGGGCCGTGTCGGTGTCGTTCCTCATCACCGACTTCACCGGCAGCTCCGTCGTACGGCTGGGGGCGGCGGGCAGCGTCGACACCGATGAACCCGCCCGGCGCATCACGTTGCGGGGCACCCTGTACGACGACGTGATCCGCACCCAGCGGCCGAGCGTGGAGGACAGGGGTGAGGGCGCACTGGTGCGGATCGTGGCCCCGGTGACCAACCGCGGGGACGCCATCGGGCTCCTCGAACTGTTCCTGCCCGCGGCGCCGGACGCGGAGGTGATGCGGGAGATCGGCGAGACCGCGCACGCGCTGGCGTACATCGTCATCGCGAACCGGTCCTTCACCGACGTCTACCAGTGGGGCCGCCGCACCACCCCGCTGAGCCTGGCCGCCGAGATCCAGCACCGGCTGCTCCCGGCATCACTGGCGTGTGAGGCGGCGCAGTTCGCGGTCGCCGGGGCGCTGGAGCCGGCCGACCACGTCGGGGGTGACACCTTCGACTACGTGATCGACCGGGACACCGTCCAGCTCTCCGTCACCGACGCCATGGGCCACGACGTCGACGCCGCACTCCTGGCCACCCTCGTGGTCGGGGCCCTGCGCCGAGCGCGGCGGGCCGGTGCGAGCCTTGGGGAGCAGGCCCACGAAGCAGACCGCGCCGTGCGGGAACACGGCCGCGAGGGTTATGTCACCGGTCAGCTGCTGCGGATCGGTCTGCTCGACGGCAGTACCGAGTTCGTCAACGCCGGGCACCCCTGGCCGCTGCGGATGCGGGACGGCCAGGTACGGGAGATCGTTCCGAAGGTCGACAGGCCGTTCGGCTTCCACGCCCCGCACGCCTACCGGGTGCAGTCGTTGGACCTGCGGCCGGGCGACCGGCTGGTGATGCTGACCGACGGCATGCTGGAGCGCAACGCCAACAGCCTGGACCTGTCGGACCTGATCGTCCGCACCCGCGCACTGCATCCCCGCGAAGCTGCTCGCGCCCTCATCGGGGCGATCGTCGACGCCGGCCATGGTCGCCTGGAAGACGACGCGACCGTCATGTGCCTGGACTGGCATGACGGCAGCCGCTCTCAGCGGGACGCCGCCACCGGCGCCGACCTCACCGACGCCTCACAACCGTCAGGGACGGGACGGACCAGTCCCGGGCGATGACTCTGGGCGGGGGTGGGGAGGAAGGCGGCGACGCGGTCGCTGTGCTGCGAAATTGAGCAGGTGGACGAGAAGCACCACGGGGCCGACCATCGCCAGGAGCACGACCATGGTCACAAACGTGTGCGTGGTCCTCACCTCCCCATCGGCTGATACGGCAGCGTGGCGGTGACGAGCGGGATCCGTGGACGCACGGGAGGCGAGACCGGACCGCGGACCTCATGTCCTCCTTCGGAGTCCCAGACCGCCTCCACGGCCCGGTCGCTCTCTGACACCGTCCGCAGGCGCGCCGCCTCCTCCATCAGCCGGCTCGCGGTCGACGTGCCCAGGGGGTCGCTCGCGGCGGCCATCAGCCAGGCGGCTGAGACGGGGTCCGTCCGCGGCGGGATCACCAGGAGGTTCCAGCGGCCCATGTGGTAGGAGAGCAGCAGTAGTTCATGTGGGTCCTGCTCGGCCAGGAAGCAACCCACGTTCACCACGTGCCCGGCGACGGTCACCTTGCGCGGGACGACCGGCCAGTGTGTGGGATTCACCGTCACCCGGGTGATCCGCCCCCACAGCGGATCCAGTACGGCTGTCAGGGCGGGGAGTTCCGCCCCGAGATCGCGGGCGCGGGGCCACCATGCGCCGTCCAGCAGGGCCGGAGCGGGACCGATGGGAGCGAGCGAGAGACGGAGAGAGGACGAGGAGGACCGGTCTTCGACTTCGGGTGTCGGCGAGAGGGAAACGGCCGCAGTCATGACGCGAACCCTGCCCCGGGCCGGTTGTCGACCGGCCCGGCATAGTGAATCGCCGAAAACGACACGAGCGTGGAAGCCGGTGCGCGAGAAATCCTCGGTGATTTCACCGTACTCCTCGGACCAGCCGAACGGACCGTACGCTCAACCCGTCCCGTGCCGAAGCGTCTTGTCCACGGCGTGCATCGCAGGGCGGCGAACCGGGTACCGCACAGGGCCGCCGGCTCGGCGACCAGCACCTGGATGCGGGCCGACCGGCTGTCTGACCTCACCCAGGCCACCGCGTCCAGGCATCGTGCGCAAATCCCCCCGGTCTCGGGGAGGTCGGTTTGCCGACGGGAAGGATCAGCACCCGGAGCCGCGTGGCGCCGGTCGGCTTCCAGAACGCTCCCACGTTCAGCCATCCCCAGGAACGGAGCGTGTTGAGGGTGGGGTGATCGGCCCGGTCCACCAGGACGGCGCCGAGTGACGCCCGGTGGTCGGCCAGCAGCCGCTCCTGCAACCGGAGAGCCACGTGCGCGTCCTGCGGGTGCGGGGGGATCAGGATGTCGGTGATCACGAAGATGCCGCCGGCCGCTGCGAGTTGTTCGACGCCGCGCGGTGGGGTTCGGTCGAACGCGATCCACCCGAAGGCGTCGCTGAGCATCGGGAATCCGAAAGCACATCCCACCAGTCCGTCCGTCTCCGCGATCACCATCGCGAAGCCCGGCCGCCGGATGTCGGCTGTGAGACGGTTCAGAAACTGCCGGCGGCTGGGACGGCGGTACGCATCAGGACGCGATGATGTCCCGTGGGAGTCCACATACAGATCCGTCAGCTTCCCGCTCAGATCCTGTGCCAGCCCGCGGTTCACCCGACGTAACCGGACCGCCTCCCCGGTGGACGATTCGCAGCCACGGGGCTTTCGTGGCCGCCCCCGCCCCGCCCATGCCGTCACGGCGCATCACCCGAGAGCACAGAGGCAAGCGGAACAGCCCGGCGCCGCGGGGTCTGGGCGGTCGGGGCCGGGACATCCCCGAGCGGATCGTCGAGGAGCAGGAACCCGGAGCCGGTGAGGTCGAGGATCAGACCCAGTGTCGGTGGCGGGTGGTGGAGCCGCAGGGTCCCGCCGGCCTCGGTGGTCTGCTGCGCGGCGTGGAGGAAGACGTTGAGGCCGGTGCAGTCGCAGAAGGTGACAGGGGTGAGGTCGATGTCGATGGTGCGGATGCCGTCGCTCAGACATCGCGCCAGCGCCGTGCGTACCGGCGGGGCCGATTCCAGGTCGATCTCACCGGCCAGGGTGATCAGTGCCCGCTTTCCTCGGTCATGGCGGAAGACGGTGAGCTGCGGGAGCGGCATGATGCCTCGGTTCGGTGGACCATCCGTCAGCGGACGCGGTGACGCCGGGGATCCCGGCCCCCCCATGGCGCGCTGCCGGCAGGGCGTACGTTCGGCGGAGACGGAGCAGCGGCCGGTCCGACAGCCCGTGCGACGGTGCACCGGACCCGCGCAGTTCCCTCCAGGGATGCGCCGGGTCACAGACGAAGAGTCCGCTCCCTGCAGCCATCTGTGTCGGGTAACGACAAGCCGCCAGGGTCTGGGACGTCCGTACAGCAGCATAGTCCTCGACCCGGTCCGGCGGACGGCCGGAAGCCGTCCGTTCCTCGTACCCGGGCGACGCCCGGAGACGATGCCGTGCGAGTACGTCCGTGCCCCGCGTGATCCTTGGGCAGACAGCGCGAAACACGGTGACCACCGCGATCCGGGGTGACTGACCGTGCACCACACAAGGAGGCGGCTCCGTATGACGGAGTCGAACAGTTCGACTCCGCGGGCCGCACGGCCCGGACCTGGGGAACCGTCGGCGACCCGCGGCTGGACAACCGTCGCGGACGGAGCGGTTGAGAAGATCGCCGGGATTGGCGCACGGGAAGTCCCCGGAGTCAAACGCGTGGGTCGGCGGATTCACTCGCACCGGGCCGCCTGCGCGACTGTGAACCGGGCGGGCACGCCATCGGCCACGACCCGCGCACCGAGCTGTTCAAGGGACAGCTCGACTTGGACGACGACGGCTGTCGAGGTCCAGTCCCCTTCCACCCGCACGAACATCGCCGGGGTCTACGGCGCCGGCGACGTCACCGTCCACGCCTATCGCCAGGCCGTCACTGCCGCAGCCAGCGGTTGCGTGGCCGCCCTCGATGCCGAGTGGTATCTCGCCGCCCTGGCAGCGGACGAACCGGAACTGGTCGCCGTCAGCACATAGAACAGGACGCCGCCCCGCAGCCTGCCGGCCGTGAGGTGAGGACAAGGACCTCCGCGACATGGAAGCCCTGTCCCCGGCGCCGGGCGGCCGGAAGCGTTCCATGCTCGCCCCCAGCGTCAAGCTCGGGGCCCGGTGAAGTGCCTGAGCGTGTCAAGGGCCAGCTTGTCCGTCACGGCACTTCGACCGGACAGACGGTGAACAAGAATCCAGCCCTGCGGTGAGGCTCCCGCGAAAACGGACGCGCCGCCTGTCGCGCCGTTGTGCCACAGCAGGCTCCCCGCCTTCTGCCAGGCCGGTGCCGGTTCACCCAGTCTGCGGTCGACAAGCAGGTCGGTGAGGAGGCGGGCGGCGGCCCGGGGAGTGGCCCACAGCCCGCCGGCGGGAAGAATCGCGCCGTCCATGGTCCATTCCTGCCGAGACCGGCCGAACAGCCCCCTGCGGCACAGCCGTCTGCCCGACGGCGGATCGGTGGCGACGTCGGCGATACCCAGGGGACCGAGGAGGTGACGGTGCAGCAACTCCTCGTACGGGGTTCGGGTGGCCGACACGAGAGCGGCACCCAGGAGCGCGTATCCGAGGTTGGAATACTCCTCGGCGGTCCCCGCGGGAGCCGTGGCCAGGGTGTCGAGGTGCCGTACGACCGAGTCCAGGGCGTCGGCGTCGAAAGCCGCGTAAGGATCGCGCCCGCCGATGCCGGGAGGCAGTCGAGGAAGGCCCGAGGTGTGCTCGGCAAGCCGACGCGGGGTGATTCCCGTGCCGCTGGGCACCGGCAGGAACAGTTCCAGCGGGTCGTCGAGGCTCAGGACTCCGTCGTCGGCCAAGGCGGTCAGGACGGTCGCGGTGAGCGGCTTGGTCAGCGAACCGATCTGCACGAACAGGTCGGGGTCGTGGCCGTGTGAGATCCGGGGTGTCTGAAAGCTGCTGAGTATGCAGGTGGGAACTCGGCTCATGATGATCTTCTGTCGTGTGTTCGGGGCACCACGTGCCGCCGTGCCGACGGGCGTGCGATGCCGGTGGGTGGCTGTTCCGGCGATGGACGAGTCGAGAGGTCTCGCTGATGACGACCGCCCGCTGGAACAGGGCGATGACCGCGGTCCGTCGACCGGGGCGGAGCGCAATGAGCCCTGGTCCGGCTGGAGTCGGCCGGGTGGTGGATCAGTTCCAGTGGGTGTCCGTCATCAAGTGTGACGGTACGGGCGGTTCCGGACCGGGCGGATGCGGGCAGCGGACCGCGGGGCATCGCTGGAGCCCGTACGCCCTGACGCCCCCTCAAGGTCCGGTGCCTGCGTCCGGGCCGTGTACTCAGGGCCGGAGGATGGAAATACGGCCCCACGGCCACTTTGATGTTCGATGGGCTGACCGGCGCGCACAGACACCGAGGTTGCAGATGCTTTTCACGACTCGTCCGACCCTCCAGGGCACCTTCGGCATGGTGTCCTCCACACACTGGCTCGCCTCGCAGTCCGCGATGGCCGTCCTGGAGGACGGAGGCAACGCCTACGACGCCGCCGTCGCGGCCGGTTTCGTCCTGCACGTCGTGGAACCCCATCTCAACGGGCCCGCGGGCGAGGTCCCGATCATCCTGGCTCCCGCGGACGGCCCCGTGCGGGTGCTCTGCGGGCAGGGCGTCGCGCCCGCCGGAGCGACCGTCGCCCACTACAGGAGCCTCGGTCTGGAGCTCGTACCCGGTACGGGCCCGCTCGCCGCCGCCGTGCCGGGCGCGTTCGACGCCTGGATGCTGTTGCTGCGCGACCACGGCACCAAACCGCTCGCCGACGTCCTGAAGTACGCCATCGGATACGCCGAGGACGGGCACGCGCCGGTGGAGCGCGTCGGCGAGACGGTGGAGGCGGTACGCGCGCTGTTCGAGGCGGAGTGGACCTCGTCGGCCGAGGTGTATCTGCCGGGCGGCAGGTCGCCGCGCCCCGGCGAGCTGTTCCGCAATCCGGCACTCGCCGCGACCTGGCGACGGCTGCTCGACGAGGTCTCGGGCGCCGGGGACCGGGTGGCCGAGATCGACGCGGCACGGGAGGTGTGGCGCTCCGGCTTCATCGCCGAGGCCCTGGTCCGGCAGGCCCGGCGGCCCACCATGGACACCAGCGGCGAGCGTCACACCGGCACCCTGACAGCCGCCGACCTGGCCGGCTGGTCCGCGACCTACGAGGCCCCGGCGACGTACGACTGGCGGGGCTGGACCCTGTGCAAGGCGGGCCCCTGGAGCCAGGGCCCGGTCCTCCTCCAGCAACTGGCGCTGCTCCCGCCCGAACTGCCCCGCCACGGTTCCGCCGAGTACGTCCATCTGCTCGTCGAGGGCTGCAAGCTCGCCATGGCCGACCGGGAGGCCTGGTACGGCGACGCGGCCGAGGTACCGCTCGGCGACCTGCTGTCGGAGTCCTACAACGCCGCCCGGCGGGCACTCGTCGGCGACAAGGCGTCGTACGAACTGCGCCCCGGCAGTCCGGGCGGCCGGGAGCCGCGGCTGAGCGGGCACGCGCGCGTGGTGGCCGCCGAGGAGTCCGGCTTCGACGCGCTCGCGGTGCCCGGCGCCGGTGAGCCCACCATGGGCCGCGCGGCCGCGGAACCCGAAGTGGCGCCGGACGGAGGCACCCGGGGCGACACCTGCCACCTGGATGTCGTCGACCGCTGGGGCAACATGGTCGCCGCCACGCCCAGCGGCGGCTGGCTCCAGTCCAACCCGGTCGTCCCCGAACTGGGCTTCCCGCTCGGCACGCGGCTCCAGATGGCCTGGCTGGAGGAGGGGCTGCCCAACTCCCTGACCCCGGGCCGCCGGCCCCGCACGACGCTGACGCCCTCCGTGGCGCTGCGCGACGGCGTGCCCGTCATGGCGTTCGGCACTCCCGGCGGCGATCAGCAGGACCAGTGGCAGACGCACTTCTTCCTGTCCGTGGCGCTGCGCCCGCAGGTGCGCGGCGGACTCGACCTCCAGGGCGCGATCGACGCCCCGAACTGGCACAACGACAGCTTTCCGGGCTCCTTCTATCCGCGCGGAATGCGTCCGGGCAGCGTCACCGTCGAGTCCCGCACGGACGAGGGGGTCGTCGAGGAACTGCGCCGCCGGGGCCACGACGTCACGGTCGCCGAGGCCTGGTCCGAGGGGCGGCTGTGCGCGGTGGCCCGCGATCCCGGGACCGGCGTCCTGTCGGCGGGGGCCAACGCGCGCGGGATGCAGGGGTACGCGGTCGGCCGCTGAGGCCCGTCGGGGCACCGGCGCCCGTCCCGCCACCGATGGCTGTCTCGTCACCGACGGCTGTCCCACCACCCGCGCCCGTAACGGGCATCCCCCGCGCTCGTAACGGCATCCCCCGTGCCCGTACCGGGCATCCCCCGAGGCCGGGATCCCGGGTCGGTGCCGGTGATCGTCCGGCCCCGGGAATTCATGGTGATTCCACCCGGAGTACCCCGGAGGGGTGAGGATTGTCAGTGTCGCGTGTTGTCATGGAGCCATGATCGAAGACATCGAAACCATCGACGAGTTTCTCGCCCACCGCGCGTCCGACGTGGAACACGCCATCTGCAAGGCCGCCGCCACCGAGATCATGCCCCGGTTCCGGCAGCTCTCCGCGGACGAGATCGACCAGAAGTCCGGCCCGCACGACCTCGTGACGGACGCCGACCGCCTGGCCGAGAGGTACCTCACCGAGGCCCTCACCGCGCTGCTGCCCGGTTCGGTCGTCGTCGGCGAGGAGGCGGTGCACGCCGACCCGGCGACCTACGAGGCGATCCAGGGCACGGCCCCCGTCTGGATCGTCGACCCCGTCGACGGCACCAGGCAGTTCGTGCACGGCGACCCCGGGTTCTGCACGCTGGTCGCGCTCGTGCTGGACGGTGTGGTGCGGGCCTCGTGGACGTACGCACCCGCGCGCGACGAGTTCGCCACCGCGGTACGGGGGCGCGGGGCCGTGCTCGACGGCGTGCCGCTGCGCTGCGGTTCGCCGGAGCCCGGCCGTGACCTCGACATCGCGACCTCCCACCCGGACTACACCACGGACGAGCAGAAGCGGGCGCTCCTCGGACTGCGCGTCGAGGGCGTCGTCCCGCGGCCGTGCGGTTCGGCCGGTCTGGAGTATCTGGCCATAGCCCGCGGCGAGTTGGACGCCACCGCGTTCAGCTGGGAGGCGGCCTGGGATCACGCCGCGGGACTCCTGCTGGTCGAGGAGGCGGGCGGCGCCCACCTGACGCTCGGCGGCGAGCCGTTCCGTGTCACCGGGGGCAACGCCCTGCCGTTCACGGCGGCCCGGGACGAGGCCACCGCCCGCCGCGTGACCGCCCTGCTGGCGGCACCGTCCGAGCAGGTGGCCGTCGGCGCCTGAGCGGGAGGTCCACGGCCCGTGCGGGCCGTGGACCCGGTGCGGCGGCCGTCGTGCGGTACGGGGTGATTCCCTCCAACGCCCCGTACCGTCAAGGCTGTCAGTCCTCCGGCATATCCTGATGCTCAGTGGCCGTCGGCTGACAAAGGAGTCCGAAGGTGCCGTCGATGCTCGATGCGGTCGTGGTGGGTGCGGGGCCGAACGGACTGACGGCTGCCGTGGAGCTGGCCCGCCGGGGCTTCTCCGTGGCCGTGTTCGAGGCCCGCGACACGGTGGGCGGGGGATCGCGCACCGAAGAGCTGACCCTGCCCGGTTTCCGGCACGATCCGTGCGCGGCGGCGCATCCGCTCGGCGTCAACTCGCCCGCCTTCCGGGCGATGCCCCTGGAGCGTTACGGCCTGGAGTGGCTGCACGCCGAGCTCCCCATGGCGCACCCGTTCCCGGACGGCTCGGCGGCGGTGCTCGCGCGGTCCGTGGCCGAGACGGCGGCCTCCTTCGGGCCCCGTGACGCGGGCGCGTACCGCAGGCTCGTCGCGCCGTTCCTGAGCAAGTGGGACACCCTGGCGCACGACTTCATGTCACTGCCGCTGACCGCGCTGCCCCGTGACCCCGTCACCCTCGCCCGCTTCGGTCTGGCCGGGCTGCCGCCGTCGACCTGGCTGATGCGCCGCTTCCGCGACGAGCGGGCCAGAGCCCTGTTCGCCGGTCTGGTGGCGCACGTCATCGCGCCGCTGGAGGGAATCGCCACGGGCGCCGTCGGCCTGGTCTTCGCGCTGGCCGCGCACGCCCGGGGGTGGCCCGTCGCACGCGGCGGCTCCCAGTCCATCGCGGACGCGCTGACCGCGTACCTGGAGGATCTCGGCGGCACCGTCCACACCGACTACGAGGTCAAGCGCCTGGACGATCTGCCCCCCGCGCGGGCCTACGTCTTCGACACCTCGCCCAAGGCGCTGGCCCGTATCGCGGGTTTCGGGCGGTACTACGAGGGCTACCGGTACGGGGCGGGCGCCTTCAAGATCGACTACGCGCTGGACGGGCCCGTGCCCTGGACCGCCGAGCAGGCGCGTGTCGCCGGGACCGTCCAGGTCGGGGCGAGCCGGGCGGAGATCGGCGCCGCGCTGCGGGCGGCCTCGCGCGAGGGCCGGGCGCCCGACGCGCCGTTCCTGATCACGGTGCAGCCGAGCGTCGTGGACCCGTCGCGCGCCCCCGAGGGCAAACAGGTCTTCTGGGCGTACGGCCATGTCCCGAACGGCTGGACGGGAGACCTCACGGACGCGATCGAGCGCCAGCTGGAGCGGTTCGCGCCGGGCTTCCGCGACCGGGTCCTGGCCCGCGCGACCGCCGGACCGCCCCTGCTCGCGGCCCGCAACGCCAACTACGTGGGCGGCGACATCGCCTGCGGCGCGGCCTCCGGACTCCAGCTCATGCTCCGCCCCAGGCTGTCCCTGTCCCCGTACAGCACCCCGCACCCCGCCGTCTTCCTGTGCTCCTCGGCCACCCCGCCCGGTCCCGGAGTGCACGGGATGTCGGGGCACAACGCGGCGAAGGCCGTCTGGAGGAGGCTGAGAGAGTCATGACCACGATCACGCTGGTGCAGGGCGACATCACCCGGCAGAGCGTCGACGCCGTCGTCAACGCGGCGAACTCCTCGTTGCTCGGCGGCGGGGGCGTCGACGGAGCCATTCACCGCCGAGGCGGCCCGGCCGTTCTCGCCGCGTGCCGCGAACTGCGGGCCGGTCACTACGGCAAGGGCCTGGCGACCGGCCGGGCGGTCGCCACGACCGCGGGCGACCTCGACGCCCGCTGGGTGATCCACACGGTGGGTCCCCGCTACGCCCGGGAGGACGACCGGTCGGAGCTGCTGGCCTCCTGCTACCGGGAGTCGCTGCGGGTCGCCGACGAGCTCGGAGCCCGTACGGTCGCCTTCCCCGCCGTCTCCGCGGGCATCTACGGCTGGCCGATGGACGACGCGGCGCGCATCGCGGTGGAGACCGTCCGGGCCGCCGAGACCGATGTCGAGGAGATCCGTTTCGTGCTCTTCGACGAACGCGCGTACGACGCGTTCGCCGGGCAGCTGGGATGACGGGCCGGACACGGGACGGCGCCGGCTGAGCAAGCCGGCGCGGCCGGAGGCCGTCGAGACCCGGGGCCGTGCCGGGCCCGTGCGGACCGGATGCCCGCGCGGACCGGATGCCCGCACGGTCCGACGGGGCCGACGGCCCGGTCACCGGGTTCCTCCGAGGATGCCCCGGCCTTCGGGCCGGGGTGGGGGTACCTCCCGCTCGCGGGAGGAAGAATCGCGGAAGACCTGTCGGGCCGCCGACCCGCAGGCGGCGTGAGCCGGGAATCCCCTGCTTCGGCCGGGGAGGATTCAAAGGGGCAGTTCGACCACCAGCGGCCGGTGGTCCGAGACGGGGGTGCTCGGCGCGTGCGCGCCGGTGGCCGCGCCCGCCTCGATGCCGGTGGCCAGCACATGGTCGAGCTGGACGAGGGGGCGGTGCGAGGGGTAGGTGGGCGTACGGGCCAGGTCCCGCCAGCCGCGCGGCAGCGGCGGGGTGCCGACGGACCGGGTCCGGACGCCGCCGATCGTCCCGGCCGGACCGAGGACCGTCCTCGGAAGCGCGCCGGGCAGGTTGAAGTCGCCGAGAAGCACGCGGGGCCCGGGCAGGTCGGCGGTCCAGGCGCGGACGGCGAGCAACTGGCGGACGTTCCAGCCGGGGACGAAGGACAGGTGCAGAGCCACCACGGTGAACGGCCCGCGGCTTCCCTCCAGGACGGCGGCCAGCGCGGCCCGCGGCTGGTCCCTGGACAACGTGAGTCCACGGCGTCCGGGTGTCCGCAGCGGCATGGGGACCGGCGCCGGGGCCAGCCGAAGGGCCCTCCAGTGCCGTACGGGCAGCCTGGACAGCAGGGCGATGCCGTGCGAGGGGACACCGTCACCCGCCTCGGCCTCGCGCGGCCCGTACACCCGCAGACCCGGTTCGGACGGTTCCGGAACCCAGCCGCCGCCCGCCTTCGCCATGCCGTGGAACGCGGACGCGTAACGCCAGTGCGGCGCGCCGGACCCCTCGGCCGCGGCGGACGCCTGGTCCACTCCGCCGGAGCGTTCCTGCAGCCGGTCCACCTCCTGCAGCGCCACCACATCGGCGTCCAGTGACGCGACGGCCCGCACGAGCGGCACCTCGGGGCCGCCCGCGACCCGGACGGAAACGGGTCTGCCGTCCACCAGCGTCCGGCCGTGCAGCACGTTGAACGTCGCGAACCGCACCCGCCCGGAGCGCGAGGAGCCGGGACGAGCCGTCTCGGAAGGTGTCATGGCCGCGACCGTACCCGGCGCGACGGACAAGCGGGGGCCTGTCTTCCGGAGGCAGGGAGGTGCCGGAGCCCGGTGGGGGCACCGGCGCGGCGGTGTTGCCAGGGGGGTGAGGTCATCGACGGGCGGTGTCATGGACCGACGGGTCCGTCCCGGCGGGGCGGTGCCGTACGCGGGGCAGGGGGCGGGGACCGGCGCCGGTACGGGCGGAACGTGGACATCGATCCTCAGATCCTCATGGCCCGTTCCCTCCCAGGAGGTCGCGCAGGGCTTCCTCCTCCTGGCGGCTGAGCCCGGTCACGAACTGCCGGAGGGCCGCGATCGGGTCGGGCCCGCGGTCGAGTGCCTCGTGCATGGCCTCGGCGGTCAGCTGGGCCGCGTTCTTGGCGGGGCGGTACGCGCCGCGCCGGCCGTCAACGTCCCGGAGCACAAGACCCTTGTCGTACAGACGTTTGAGGATGGTGTGCACCGTGTTGTAGGCGAGTCCGCCGCCGATCCCGGCCTGGATCTCGGCGGGCGTCATCGCGTCGTCCGTGGCCCACAGGGCGGCGAGGACCGTGCTCTCCAGTTCACCCGCGCTGCGCCGTTCCGCCCTTCCGCGGGGACCTGTGCTGCCAGCCATGCCCGTCACCTTACAGCGCGTAGCCAAGCCGGTGACGGGGCCGGTCCGGGGTGTGCGCCCGGGGGCGCAGGCGGCCCCGGGTGCCTCCCCGCATGCCTGTCCCGTTCGGCGCGTTCTTCCGGTGAACGGTAGTTTGTCCATGATTCCCCGGCTCTTGGTCTCACCCTACGTCTTGTAGGGTGAGGAAACCCTACAGCGCGTAGGGTCGAAGGGTGGACGATGGCCAAGACCCTGAACGTCCCGCTCATCGGCGCCCGGCGGTCCGGAGCCCCGGACGGGACGGCCCGGGCGTCCCGGCGCCCCGGTGACCCCGGCGCGCTCGCTCTGGTCGCGGCCGCCTTCGTCCTGGCCCAACTGATCCTCGTGCGCCCCGGGACGGGACTCGGCTGGGACGAGACCGTGTACGTCAGCCAGGTCTCCCCGCACGCCCCGGCGGCGTTCTTCAGCGCACCACGGGCCCGCGGGATCTCCCTGCTCGTCGCGCCGGTGGCCTCCTGGTCGTCCTCCACCACCCTGCTGCGGATCTACCTCGCCCTGCTCTCCGGACTCGGCCTGTTCGTGGCCCTGCGCGTGTGGCGCGGACTGTTCCCGGTGCGGGTCCTCGCCCTGGCGGGCGCCCTGTTCGCGACGCTGTGGGTGACCCTCTTCTACGGCCCGCAGGCCATGCCCAACTACTGGGTCGCGATCGGCGCCCTGGTCTGCGCCGGCTGCTTTCTGCGGGCCGGGGCGGGCGGCCGCGACCGGGCGGTGCTGTGGGGGACCGGGCTGAGCGCGGCGCTGATGGCGTGGATGCGGCCCCCCGACGCGGTCTGGGTGACGCTGCCGCTCCTGGTCCTCGCCGTCGTGGCCCCTCGGTGGCGGCGGGTCCGGCCGCTGCTCGCGCTCGTCGCGGGCCTGTCGGCCGGAGCGGCCGAGTGGATCATCGAGGCGTACGTGAGCTACGGCGGCCCGGGGCAACGGCTCGCCGACGGTTCGCGCATCCAGGGCGGCCTCGGCTGGAACATCGCGGTCGGCGACCAGATGCGCAGCCTCGGCGGACGCGTGCTGTGCCGGCCCTGCACCGGCGGGATGCCGGACCCCGCGGTGATGGCGTGGTGGTTCGTCCTGCCGCTGATCGCCGCCCTCGGCCTGGTGACCGCCGTCAGAGCCCGTCGCCCGGCACCCACCCTGCTCCTCCTGGCCTGTGCCACGACAGCGGGGTTCCCGTACCTCTTCATGATCGGATACGCGGCCCCGCGCTTCCTGCTGCCCCTCTACGCCCTCGCGGCGATCCCCGTCGCCGACGCCCTCGTCCACCTGGTCACCGCCGGGGGCCGGTGGCGGCCGGTGACCGTGACACTGGTGGCCCTCGGTCTCGCCGGGCATCTGGCCGTGCAGTTCGCGGTGCTTCAGGCCACGGTGCGGCGCACCGCCGACAGCCACCACGGCTGGGCGGTGACGGCGGCGGAACTGCACAGGCTCGGGGTGCGGCCGCCCTGCGCGCTGACCGGCCGTCAGTCGGTGCCCATCGCCTTCTACGCCGGCTGTTCCTCCGTGGCGACCGGCGGACGCGACGCCGGCGCCACCGCGGCGGCCGTCGCGCGTTCCGTCCGGCACATGCCGGTCGCCGTCGTCACGGCACCGGGAGGCGAGCCGCCCGGATACGCCCGCGCCTGGTCACCCCACCGCGCGGGTGACGTCGACGTCTACGTCTCTCCGGGCGCGGGGAGCCGTACGCCGTGACCCCTCCGCCGAAGACGCCCTCACCGGCGGACAGGACGCGGGCGGCCGGCGGCGGTGGCGCGGCCGGCGCGGGCCGCCCCGCCCGCGGCGAACCGGCGGGCGCCCCGCCGCCGGGTCCGGCCGGGAGCGGGGCGCCCGGAGGCGCACCCGTGTCCCTCGCCGGGTCCGGGCCGGAGGCCGACGGACCGGGGACCTCTCCGCCCGAGCCGGTGTGCGGCCCGGGCGGACCGTCCTCCCCCTCACCGGCCGACGGCGGGCGGACGACGGCCGGGCGGCGCCTGACCTGGCGGGACGGGCGGGACGGGCGGACGGCCCGGCACGCCGCGCTCTCGCTGCTCGTGCTGGTGGCCGCCGGGTTCCTCGCCCACCGCCACTGGCCGGTGATCGAGTCGGGAGCGGGCATGCTCGCGCACGCCGACCGGGGCTGGCTGCTGGTGGCGGCCGTCGCCACCCTGGCGACCTGGGGGTGCTCCGCCCTCGCCCAGCAGGGCGCGGTGGCGGAGCCGCTGCCCGCCGGACGACTGGTGGCGGTGCAGTTCGCGGCCGCCTCCGCCAACCACGTACTGCCCTCGGGCCTCGGCGCGGGGGCCGTCAATCTGCGCTTCCTGACCCGGTGCGGACTGCCCTTCGCCCGGTCCGCGACCGCCCTCGCGGTCAAGGCCTGCGCCGGAACCGTCGTACGCGGCTGTCTGATCGGCGGACTGGCCCTGGCCTGTCCCGGCGCGCTTCGCCTTCCCCGGCTGACGGCGAGTGCCTGGACCGTGGCCGCCTGGACGGCCGGGGTCGTCGTGGCCGCCGTCGCCGCGGCGCTCTTCGCCGGACCGCTGCGGCGGGCGCTGCGCCGGGTGCTCCTGGACGTCCGCGCCGTGCACGAAGTCCCCGCGCGGGCCGCCGCGCTGTGGGGCGGCTCGCTCGCCTTCGCGGCGCTGCACGCCACCGTGGTCATCGCCGTCGCCCAGGCCATCGGCCTGTCGCTGTCCCCGGCCCGGGTGGCCCTCGTCTACTTCGCCGCGAGCAGCGCCGCCGTCCTGCTGCCCACCCCGGGCGGCCTCGGCTCCCTGGACGCCGCCCTCGCGCTGGCCCTCACGTTCGCGGGGGCGCCCGGCGAGGCGGCGGCGTCCACGGTGCTCGGCTACCGGCTGCTCACCGTGTGGCTTCCCCTGCTCCCGGGGCTGGTGGCGCTGGGAGTGCTGATCCGCCGCCGGGTGCTGTGAACGTCGGTGCGGCCATCGTCACGGGCCCTCTCATACTGGAAGGGGCGGGCGTGGTCGAAACCCGCGCCCGGCTGACTACAATTCTGTAGACGGTCTACTGAACTGTAGACGATGGTGGGGTGAGGATCGTTCCGATGAGCAGTGACAAGGACGAACGCCGACCGGCGGGCGAGCTGGAGGCCAGCGTGATGGCGGCTCTCTGGGCCGCGGGGGTGCCGCTCACGCCCGGACGCGTGCAGACCGAGCTGGACTCCGGTCTGGCCCGCACGACCGTGACGACGATCCTGTCCCGGCTGCACGAGAAGGGCATCGTCGGCCGCGAGCGGCTCGGCCGGGGCTACGCGTACTTCCCCGTCCAGGACCCGCACGGCCTCACCGCGCGCCGCATGCACACCGAGCTCGACCGCGACGACGACAGGGAGACCGCGCTGGCCCGCTTCGTCGCCCAGCTCAGCCCCGACGACGAGCGGCTCCTGCGGGATCTCCTGGAGCCGGATCTCGGCACGCGCCCGGAACCGGGCGACGAATGACCCTTCTCCTGATGGTTCCCCTGCTCGTCCCCTTCGCGCTGGGACCGCTGGCCCGCCGCTGCCTGGACCGGCTCACCCCGGTCGCCGCGCTGTGGTCGGTGACCCTCGCGCTCGTCGTGCTGGCCGGGGCCTCCGTGGCCTCGCTCGGCGCGCTCGTCCTGACGGGTCTGCTCAAGACGCCCCTGTTCGCGGGCCTCGGCGACCTCGTCCACCCGCTGCGCACGGCCTCGGACCTCGTCGTCCTGCCCGCGGCGGCCGCCGCGACGGGTGCGCTCACCGTTGGCGCCTGGACCGCCGTCCGCTCGGCCCTGCGCCAGCTGCGTGCCTTCCGCACCGCGCGCAGCCAGGCCGACCGCCGTCCCGCCGCCGGCGACCTGTGCGTCATCGAGTCGCCGCACCCCGACGCCTACGCGCTCCCCGGCCGGCCGCACCGCATCGTCGTCACCACCGCCATGCTCCGCAGCCTCGGCGCCGACGAGCGCGAGGCCCTCTTCGCCCACGAGCGGGCCCACAACGCGGGCGGCCACCACCGCTTCCTCGTCGTGGCCGAACTCGCGGCCCACTGCCACCCGGGCCTGCGCACGGTCCGCTCCACCGTCGCGCTCGCGGCGGAGCGCGCCGCGGACGAGGCCGCGGCCGTCACCGTGGGGGACCGGAGGCTGATCGCACGGGCCATCGCCCGCGCCGCCCTGGCCGTCGGCGAGGCCCGCACCGGGCGTCCCGGCTTCGCCCCCGCGGCCACCACGGGTCCCGTCCCCCAGCGGGTCGCCGCCCTGCTCTCCGTCCCCCGGCACCGCCCTCGCGCCGCCGCCTGGATCGCCGTCCTCCTCGCCGCCTGCGCCGCCGTCTCGGCCGGCGCGTCGGGGGCGGGTGTCGTCGCCTTCCACCACGAGGTGGAGGTCGCGCAGGGCGAGGAGGCTCGCTGACGCGATTCCGGCCGGGAGCGGCCGAGGGGCCGGTCGCGGCTCACCGGCCGGGCGAGGTCGATGTCGGATTCTCGCCAGCCCCGCCCTCCGGGGTGCCCGATGCTTGAGGCATGCAGAACGGGATGCACACGGACACGGAGCGCTGCGTGCGTGCCGTCCAGTCGAAGGACGCGCGTTTCGACGGATGGTTCTTCACCGCGGTGACGACGACGAGGATCTACTGCCGGCCGAGTTGCCCGGTCGTGCCGCCGAAGCCCCGGAACATGACCTTCTACCCGAGCGCCGCCGCCTGCCAGCAGGCCGGATTCCGGGCCTGCAAGCGCTGCCGCCCGGGCACCAGCCCCGGCTCCCCCGAATGGAACCACCGTGCCGACCTGGTCGCCCGGGCGATGCGGCTGATCGGCGACGGGGTCGTCGACCGCGACGGGGTACCGGGCCTGGCCGCCCGACTCGGCTACAGCACCCGGCAGATCGAACGGCAGCTCCTGGCCGAGCTGGGCGCGGGACCCCTCGCGCTCGCCCGCGCCCAGCGCGCCCAGACGGCCCGGCTGCTCATCGAGACGACACCGCTCCCCATGGCCGAGATCGCCTTCGCCGCCGGCTTCTCCTCCATCCGCACCTTCAACGACACGGTCCGTGAGGTCTTCGCGCTGTCCCCGAGCGAGCTGCGCGCCCGCCTGCCCAGGAACAGGGCCGGAGCCGTGGCCGGGCCCCCGAGCGTGCCGGGCGTGCTGAATCTCCGGCTCCCTTTCCGTGCCCCGCTCAACCCCGACAACCTCTTCGGACACCTCGCGGCGACCGCCGTGCCCGGGGTGGAGGAGTGGCGCGACGGCGCGTACCGGCGGACGCTGCGACTGCCGTACGGGCACGGCGTGGTCGGTCTGGCACCGACGCCGGACCACATCGCGTGCCGGCTGGCCCTGAGCGACCTGCGGGACCTGTCCGTCGCGATCAGCCGCTGCCGCCGCCTGCTGGACCTGGACGCCGATCCGGTGGCGGTCGACGAGCAGCTGCGCACGGATCCGCTGCTGGCGCCGCTGGTCGACAAGGCCCCCGGCCGCCGGGTGCCGCGTACGGTGGACGAGGCCGAGTTCGCCGTACGGGCGGTGCTGGGGCAGCAGGTCTCCACGGCCGCCGCGCGGACCCACGCCGCCCGCCTGGTCACCGCGTACGGAGATCCGGTCGACGACCCCGGAGGCGGTCTCACCCACCTCTTCCCTTCGCCGGAGGCGCTCGCCGCACTGGACCCCGAGTCGCTCGCGATGCCCCGCACCCGGCGGACCACGTTCGCCACGCTGGTGGGTCAACTCGCGCAAGGAACGCTGCACTTGGGAGTGGAGAGCGACTGGGGGCAGGCACGGGCCAGGCTTCTGGCGCTTCCCGGCTTCGGCCCCTGGACCGCCGACGTGATCGCGATGCGCGCCCTCGGCGACCCGGACGCCTTCCTCCCCACCGACCTCGGAATCCGGCGCGCCGCACAGGAGTTGGGGCTCCCCTCCACCCCTGCCGCCCTGACGGCCCGTGCCGCGGCCTGGCGCCCCTGGAGGGCCTACGCGGTCCAGTACCTGTGGGCGACGGACAGCCACCCGATCAACTTCCTGCCGGAGCGGGCCGGCGCACCGCACCCGTCGGAGGCCACGAGGCCCGCCTCCCGTACGACGACGCCCCGCACACGTATTCCGCTTACTCCGGGCGGTCCGGGCAGCCCAGGCAGTCCGGTCGTCCCGAGCGCTCCAGGCGCTCCAGGCGCCTCACGCACTGCACGCACCTCACGCACCAAGGACGCCCAGTGAAACGGCACACGGTCATCGACAGTCCCTACGACCCCCTCACGCTCGTCGCCGACGACGACGGCGTCCTGTGCGGTCTCCACATGGTCGGTCAGCGCCACCGTCCGCCGGAGGAGAGCTTCGGCGACCGCGACGACACCCTCTTCAACGAGGTGACGGAGCAACTGAACGCCTACTTCGAGGGCGAGTTGAAGGAGTTCACCGTCGAACTGCGCATGAACGGGACGCCGTTCCAGCGCAGTGTGTGGGATCAGCTCCGGCGGATCCCCTACGGCGAGACCCGGTCGTACGGCGAACTCGCCGAAGCACTGGGCAACATGGGTGCCTCCCGCGCGGTCGGCCTCGCCAACGGCAAGAACCCGATCGGGATCATCGTGCCCTGCCATCGCGTGATCGGCGCGAGCGGCGGCCTCACCGGCTACGGCGGCGGCCTGGACCGTAAGCGGCAACTCCTGGACTTCGAGAGCGGATCGGCGCTCTTCTGACCGCTCCCGCGTCCCCGCCGGGCCGCCGGACGCCCCGGTCGCCCGGCCGGCGGAGCGGTCCGGGCGGCGGTGCTCGACGACCGGTGATCAGTACGGGTTGATAACAGGCGGCAACCCTTGCGGAGTCGGCGCTGTCTGAACCCCCATGAAGATCTCTTTTCTGCTCCACAACGCCTACGGGATCGGGGGCACGATCGCCACCACCTTCAATCTGGCCCGCGCGCTTGCCGCGCGGAACGAGGTGGAGATCGTCTCCGTGCTGCGGCACCGAGAGCGGCCGACTCTGTCCCTGGATCCCAGCGTCTCGTTACGGTCGCTGGTGGATCTGCGGCAGGAGAAGGACCACCCGTCGCATCTGAGACCGGCGCGGGTGTTTCCTCGCGCCGAGTACCGGTACCGGCAGTACAGCGAGTTGACCGACCGACGGATCGGCGAGTGCCTCGCGGAGACCGACGCCGATGTGGTGATAGGGACCAGGCCCGGGCTCAACGTGCATCTGGCGCTCCAGGCTCCGCGGCACGTCGCGCGCGTCGGACAGGAGCACCTCACCCTGGACGGCCACCCGCCCCGGCTGCGTTCCGCCCTGCGCCGGGCCTATCGCCGGCTCGACACGCTCACCACGGTGACCGAGGCGGACGCCACCGCCTACCGGCGCAAGATGCGGATGCCCGGAGTCCGGGTGGCGGCACTGCCGAACAGCGTGCCGGAAGCCGCGCTGCCGCCCGCCGACGGCGCCGCCAAGGTGATCATCGCGGCCGGCCGGCTGGTCCCCGTCAAACGGTACGACCTGCTCATCGAGGCCTTCGCGCTGGTCGCCGCCGAACACCCCGACTGGCGGTTGCGCATCTACGGCAAGGGCGAGGAGCACGAGAGGCTGCGGCGGCTCATCGCGGACCTCGGCCTGTACGACAGCGTCCTCCTGATGGGTGCGGCGGCCCCCATGGAGGCGGAGTGGGTCAAGGGCTCGATCGCGGTGGCGGCCTCCGACTACGAGGCGTTCGGCATGACCATCATCGAGGCGATGAGCTGCGGTCTGCCGGTGGTGAGCACCGACTGCCCCCACGGACCGGGCGAAATCATCGAGGACGGCGTCGACGGCCGACTCGTGCCGGTCGGAGACCGCGACGCGCTGGGCGAGGCGCTGCGGGGACTGGTCCGCGACGACGAGTGGCGCCTGCGCGCGGGCCGTGCGGCCCGGAAGAACGCGCGGAGATTCGCCCCGGGCCCGGTCGTCACACAGGCGGAACGCCTGTTCGCCGAGGCCGTGTCGGCGAGAAGAGCGGGCCGGCCGGTCCTGCGGGAGCGCTCCGGCGCGCAGCGCGTCCTGGTCAGCCAGGGTTTCGCCCTGCGCGACACCGTCCACGGCACGGCCGACGGCGTGCTGCGCACCCTGAGGAGGCAGCGATGAGCACGGACACGAAGACGCAGCCGCACGTCGGCTGCGTGATCGGTGCCGACGGCCGGATCACCTTCGACCTGCCGCCCGGGTCGCCCGAAGGGCAGCAACTGCTGCTGCGACTGCGCCCGAAGAAGGGACAGCCCGAAAAGACGGTCCACGTCCTCGACTTCGAGTCCGCCGGAGAACGCCAGTGCGCCGTCCTGAACGCGCGACCCGTTCTCACGGAGGGCCGCTGGGACGTCTACCTGCTCCAGGAACCCGGATCCGAGCGGCAGCGTCCGCGCGCCGGTCTGCGGGATCTCCGCGCACTCGTCGACGGACACCGCCGCCCTCGGCCGTCCCCGGTCGCCGTCCGGATCCCCTACGTCACCAAGGACGGCCACCTCGCGGTGCGCGCCTGGCTGCGCGAGGCCCACGCGGAGGCCGAGGGCGTCGACGTCGGCGCCCGCTCGATGACGGTCAGGGCACGCCTGCACGGCGCCTCGCTCCAGGAGGGAGCCGTCGTGAGCCTGAGCCTGCGGGGTGCCGGCGCCACCGCCCTCACCGTGGAGCCGCGTGCCGGGGACGACGGACGGAGCCTCTCCTTCACCGTCGACCACGCGGAGCTGGCTGCCGGGGCACCGCCGGGGGGAGGCGTCTGGGACGTCTTCGTCCGTCCCGCGGCTCAGGCGCCCTCGATGCGTGTCGGCCGTCTTCTCGACGACCTGGCGGACCGCAAGAAGATCGTCGTCTACCCGACGGCCGACGTCGGTGGTACCGGCCTGCGCCCCTACTACACCGTCGACAACGACCTCTCCGTGGAGGTGACGGGGAAGCCCTGACCTGTATGGCGCACCGCGGTCTTCCTCCCGGGTGACCCCGGTGGCGTGAGCCGCCCGATCACTGGTGTCTGTACGAAGGGAGGGCAGCCAGAGAGCGGGAGACCATGGAGCGGAAGTACAAGAGCTTCGCGACGGCCCGGGCCGCCGGGGTGGCCGGGGTGGTGTTCGCGATCCTGATGGCCGCGGCGATCGTGCTGGTGCGCGTCGCGCTGCCCGACGGCGGGGACGAGACGACCCTCGACGCCGGACAGCGCGGTGGCGTCCGGACGGCGCTGGAGCTGGTGCCGTTCGCCGGGATCGCGTTCCTGTGGTTCATGGGCGCTCTGCGCGAGCAGGCCGGCCGGGCCGAGGACCGGTTCGTCGCCACCGTGTTCCTGGGCAGCGGCGTGGTCTTCGTCGCCACCCTGTTCGCCGCCGCCGCGGCTGCCGGGACCGTGCTCGGCGAAAGCGGGCAGGATCCTTCCTTCGGCAGCCACTTCGCCTACGCCCTGCTGACCACGTACGCCATGCGGATGGCCGCGGTGTTCATCATCGCGACCTCGACCATCGGCCGCCGGCTCGGCGCCCTCCCGCGCCCGCTCGTCGTCGTCGGCTATCTCGCGGGCCTGACGCTGCTCGTGGCGGGAACCGGTGTGCCCTGGTCCGAGCTGGTCTTCCCGGCCTGGGCGCTGCTCCTCAGCCTGAACATCCTGCGGGGCCGCCCTCCCGCCGCGGCACGGCCCGCCGCACCGGTCTGACCGGGCCGCCCCGATCACCCGAACGGTCCGCCCCTCGTCGCAGGCTCCCGTCCGGCCGCCGAGAGTGGTGCGCAGGAGGGTCGAACGGGGCCAGTGGAGAGGACCGATCCCGTGGTAAGGATTGCCGTCGATCTGAACCGCTGTCAGGGGTACGCGCAGTGCGCGTTCCTCGCGCCCGAGATCTTCGCCATGCACGGCGAGGAGGCACTGCTGTACGACCCGGAGGCCGACGCGGCACAGCGCGACAAGCTGGCCCGGGCCGCCGCGGCCTGCCCGGTCCAGGCGATCCTCGTCGACGCCGTGGAACCCGATGCCGTGGAACCCGATCGTGTGGACTCCGATGCCGTGGACGTATCGGCCGAGGCGGTGTCCGGTGGTCGGTGACGGATCCCTGGAACGGCTCAAGCGTGACGGCCGCATCGTCGTCGTCGGTGCCTCGCTGGCCGGCCTGCGGGCAGCCGAAACCCTGCGGGACAAGGGCTTCGCCGGGTCACTGACCCTGATCGGCGACGAGTCCTGCGAACCGTACGACCGGCCCCCGCTGTCCAAGCAGGTGCTGCTGGGCAGGGCGAGCGCCGAACGTACCGCCCTGCCCAGGCTCAGGGCCCTCGACGCGACCTGGCGCCTCGGCAAAGCGGCCACCGGCCTGGACATGGCCGCCCGGCGGGTGCGGCTGGCCGACGGCGACGAGGTGCCGTACGACCGGCTGCTCATCGCCACCGGCGTCCGGGCGCGACCGTGGCCGAACGAGGCCGAGGCGGACCTCGACGGTGTCTTCGTGCTGCGGACCCGGGACGACAGCGCCGCCCTCGCGCGGCGGCTCGACGCGGGCCCCGAGCGGGTCCTGGTCATCGGCGCCGGATTCACCGGCTCGGAGATCGCCTCCGCCTGCCGCGAACGCGGCCTGCCCGTCACCGTCGCCGAACGCGGCGCCGCGCCCCTGGTCGGCGCGCTCGGCGGGGTCGTCGGCGCGGTCGCCGCCGAGATGCAGCGCGAGCACGGTGTCGACCTGCGGTGCGGGGTCATGGTGACCGCGCTGGAGGGCGACACCTCGGGAAGGGTGCGCGCCGCGCAACTGTCCGACGGCTCCACCGTGGAGACCGACGTCGTGATCGTCTCGCTCGGCGCCCTCCGCAACACCGAATGGCTCGCCGGGTCCGGACTCGGCGCGGGTCCCCGGGGCATCGCCTGTGACGCGGGATGCCGCGCCTTCGACATCCGCGGCATCGTCACCGACGACATCTACGCGGCCGGCGACGTCGCCCGCAGCCCGCACGCCCTGTTCGGCTACCAGTTCCTGTCCCTGGAGCACTGGGGCAACGCCGTCTCGCAAGCCCGGATCGCGGCGCACAACATGCTCAGCGAGAGCACCGACCGCCTGCCCCACATGGAGGTTCCGGCGTTCTGGTCCTCGCAGTTCGGGGTCAACATCAAGTCCGTCGGGATTCCCTCGATGGGGACGGAGATCCTCGTCTCCCAGGGCTCACTGGCGGATCACCGGTTCCTCGGCGTGTACGGGTACCAGGGGCGCGTCATCGGCGCCGTCGCCTTCGACCACGGCCGGTGGCTGCCGTTCTACCAGGAGCTGATCGAGACCACCGCGCCGTTCCCGCCGCCGTTCGCGACGGTCGACCGGCGCCCGGAGGGACAGCGGCCGCTCGACGCGGACTTCCCCGACCCCTCGGTCCCCACCCACGGCCCCACCGTGACCCTCAGCGGATACTCGCCGGCCGACCGCCGGATGACGTTCACCCCGGCGCACTGACCGCACGGCCCGCACGGCCACGAGGACGCTAGGACTCGCCATGACGCAATCCCTGCTGCACCAGATCCTGGACTACGCCAACCGGGCCGACCCGTACCCGATCTACGAGGAGCTGCGGAAGTCGCCGGTCCACCACGAGGCCGACGGGCCGTACGTGATCAGCACGTACTACGAGATCCGCAGCCTTCTGCACGATCCCCGGATCAGCTCCGACGCCCGCAACCTGGCCTCGAACGCGGCCGGACCGCCGGCCGGGGCACCCCCGGAGGAGAGCACCCTGCCGCCGGGCTTCCTGCGGCTCGACCCGCCGGAGCACGACCGGCTGCGGCGCATGACGAACCGCCCTTTCGGGCCGCCGCACTCCCCGCACCGGGTCGACGGGATGCGCGGAGAGCTCCACGACATCGTCACCGGCCTCATCGACGGCATCGGGGACCCGGACCGGATCGACCTGGTGGAACAGTTCTCGTACCCCTTCCCGGTGACGGTGATCTGCCGGCTGCTCGGGGTGCCGCGCGAGGACGAGGCACGCTTCCACACCTGGGCGGACACCCTCGCCGCGAACCTGGACCCCGACCCGGACGCCGATCCCGCCGAACGGGACAAGGGCGCACAGGACGCCCGGATGCAGCTGGGCATGTACCTGGCCGGCCTGATCGAGGAGCGCCGCAAGAACCCCGGCGAGGACATGCTCTCCCAGCTGGCGACCGCCAAGGGCGACGACGGTCCGATGACCACGATGGAACTGCTCAGCACGGCCGCGCTGTTGCTGATCGCCGGGCACGAGACCACGGTCAACCTGATCACCAACGGCATGCTCACCCTGCTGCGCAATCCCGGCGTCCTCCAGCGGCTGCGTGCCGATCCGCGGCTGGCCGTGCCCATCGTCGAGGAACTGCTGCGGTTCGAGCCGCCGGTGCAACTGGTGCCGCAGCGCACCACCCTCGCCGACATCGAGGTCCGCGGGGTCACCATCCCCAAGGGCGCCTCCGTGTGGCTGGTCCTGGCGTCGGGCAACCGCGACTCCCGGCGTTTCGAGGACCCGGACCGCTTCGACCCGGACCGCCCCGACATCCAGCACCTCGGCCTGGGCAGCGGCGTCCACAGCTGCTTCGGCGCACCGCTCGCCCGGCTGGAGACGCAGTTCGCCCTGGCGGAGCTGGCCAGGAGGCTGGAGAACCCACGTCTGCTGGAGGACCCGCCCCCGTACCGGCAGAACGCCGTGCTGCGCGGCCCGCGGCGCCTGCACCTCACGTGCGACGGAATCCGCCCCTAGCGGGGGAGCCGTCCCCCGGCCGGTCGCGCGGACAAGCGCTCAGGTCAGCGCACTTGCCCGCTGTCCTCCACACGGAGCTGGCGCGGCGGTTCCGGCAACGCGGTGCCGATGGGATCGCGTACGACGTCGTCGGCGCGTTCGTCGTACGGGGTCGGCTCGGCGTTGACGACGACGAGCCGGGCCTCGTGGTCGGAGGCCACGCCCGCGAGGCCCGCCGCCGGCTGGACCTGGAGGCCGCTGCCGACGGCGATGAACACCTGGCAGGCCTGACCCGATGCCGGCTAACCGCGGTCGCCCCGGCCCAGGGTGTCCTCCAGCCAGTCGAAGACCACCTCGCAGTGCTGTTGCGGCGCCATCGGCGAGCAGTGCAGTTGGGCACCGGTGGCGGCCCGCATCAGCCGGAACTCCTTGCGGGTGCGCAGCAGTTCGAAGAACTCGCGTGGCTGACCCGGGTAGAAGAGCTCGTCGTCGTAGTCGAGGACCAGTGTGGGGCACTTGATGCGGCCCACGATCCGGGTGATGTCGAGTGCCATGATCCGCTGGGCCGGTGTCCAGAAGTCGGTGAAGAGCCGGCCCTGCCGGGCGGCGAGCATCGCCGGGATCGAGAAGGGCTCGATCCGCTTCTTGAGGACGAACTGCTCGGACGGCGTCAGTCCGGGGGCGACCTCCTCGTTCCAGATACGGTTGGTCTCCGCCTTGTCCGGCGTCACGATGTCCCGAAGCTCCGCCGGGAAGCCCAGCCACGGGGAGAGGCAGCCCGGCAGCGCGGCCAGAGCGGCGATCCGGTGCTCGAAGGCCGCGGCGCGTGGTGCGAGGTCACCGCCCATGGAGAGGCCGGTCAGCGCGATCCGACGGGCGTCGACGTCCCCGCGGCGCTCCAGCCAGTCCACGAGCGGCGAGACCACCTGCTCCCAGCGTGGGCTGAAGACGAGTCGGTCGACGAAGAGCAACTGGCCCTGGCCCGGGCCGTCGTAGACGAGCGCGTTCCAGCCGCGGGCGAGCGCGGCGGAGACCCCGTAGGTCCACATGTCGACGTTCGGGCCGTCGCTCCCGTTCGTGAGGATGACGGTCGGCCGGGGTCTTCCCGAGTCGTCGGGGCGGAAGAACCAGACAGGGATCGAGGTCCCGCCCCGGTACGGGACCTGGCCGGTGACCGCCGCCGGCGTGCACAACCGTGCGAAGGTGTCCCAGGACCGGCGCCCCGCCAGATAGAGCTTCTTCTCGTCACCCGGGGTCTTCGAGCCGAGGACGAAGAACAGCGCCTGCCCGTAGTACTGGGCGGCGCGCAGCGAGTGAGCGCGGTGTGTCTGCTCGTGGGGCGAGGCGGTGGTCGTCAGCCGGTCGCCCCAGCGGCGGAACTCCGCGGTATAGGTCTGCTCGCTCGCCCCGGCGGCGTTGATGGCGTTGACGGCGGTCAGCACCTCCCCGACCTCGGCCGCGCCGAACCCGGCGCCCCCGAGCGCGAGCAGCGCGTTGAAATTGAGCCCCGGGTCCGTGAACAGCCGCATGGCGCCGGGCGTCGGCGACGCGTCGGGTGCGGGAGCCGGGGCCGGACGGTGGGCGTCACGCTCCGCCGCGAAGGCCGGTGCCGAACTCGCCAGGGCTGCTGACGCCGCGGACAGCGCGACCGCCCCCGCCCCTGCCGCGAGCCCGGCGAGCGCGCCCCGTCGGGTGAGCGTCTGCGCATGGTCTGTGTACGCGTTCGTCATGAGATCGAACGTAGGAGCAGGCCTTGCCGCCGACCGGCCCGCCGCTCCCGACGGTACTTCGAACGGACCTCTGGGAGCGCCGGAACGGCTTCCCGTGCGGCGATGGAGAAGAAGGGGCGATCCGGGTATTTTCGGATGCTTGATCCTAGAGTGGGGGGTTGTGGACCGTCATCAGCGAGCGAGGGACGACGAGGGGAGCGCGGCGCGACTCCTGGCGCTGTCGGACGGCGTTTTCGCGATCGCGATGACGCTGCTGGCGCTGGACATCACGCTGCCTGCCGGGCTGGACCCCGCCGGGTTCGAGCGTGCGCTGGGGGACGTGATGCCCAACCTGTTCGCGTACGCCATCAGCTTTCTGGTCATCGCGGCGTTCTGGCGGGGCCACCACCAGATGTTCCGGTTCACACGGGAAGTCGACGGGACGGTCATCCGGTTCGGGCTGCTGAGCCTGGGGCTGGTCGCCCTGATGCCGTTCCCCACCACCCTGCTGGCCGAGTACGGGGACCGGCCGCAGTCGGTGGCCGCCTACTCCGGCGCCGTCGCGGCCGTGGGAGCCGCACAACTCGCGCTGGCGGTCGTGTTGTGGAAACGCCCGTGGCTCAGCAGCGAGGCGCTGCCCGACTCCGTCGCCCGCAACGATGTGGCCGATCTGGCGTCGACGGTGGTGGTCTTCGCCATCGCGGTGCCGCTTGCCTTCGTGTCCCCGACGAGCGCGAAGCTGTGGTGGGTGGTGCTGATCCCCCTCAAGGCCGCGACGGGGAAGCGCGGCAAGCGCCTGCGCGCGGCCGGCCAGGGATGAGTAGGAGCAGTCGGCCTTGCCGCATCGCGGTTGGACAAGGCATTCGTGGCTATCGGTTCGCCGCGTGCAGCCGGCGCAGCAGCTCCGGCAGGGCGGTGCCGATCGGTTCGCGGATCACCTCGTCGGCGAGTTCGTCGTACGGGGTCGGCTCGGCGTTGACGACGACGAGCCGGGCCCCGTGGTCGGCGGCCACGCCCGCGAGGCCCGCCGCCGGCTGGACCTGGAGGCTGCTGCCGACGGCGATGAACACCTGGCAGGCCTTGGCGATGGCGGCGGCCTGGCCGAGGACGACGGGGTCGAGCCGTTCACCGAACATGACGGTCGCCGGCTTGAGGATCCCGCCGCACGCCGGACAGTCCGGGTCGTCCTCCCCGGCGTCGACCCGGGCCAGGGCGTCCTCCATGGGCGCCTTCGCGTGGCACCGCGTGCACACCACTGTCCTCGCGGTGCCGTGCAGTTCGAGCACCTTGCGCTCGGGCATGCCGGCGAGCTGGTGCAGCCCGTCCACGTTCTGGGTGAGGACCCGCACCGGGACTCCGGCCCGCTCCAGGTCGGCGACGGCCCGGTGCGCGGCGTTGGGCCGGGCCTGGAGCGCACCGGCCTCCCGTCGCATCAGCCACGCCCGGCGCCTGATCTCGGGATCGCCCATGTAGTACTCGTACGTGACGAGCTTCTCGGCTTCGGGATCCTTCCGCCAGAGCCCGTTGGGACCGCGGTAGTCCGGGATCCCGGAGTCGGTGGAGACGCCTGCCCCGCTGAGGACGGCGACGAGTGGCCTGTTCACGGACATGAAGGTACGGGGCTCGACCGCTCGGAGCGACCGGATATCGGGCGCGGCCGGTTCCGCTGCTTCGCTCGGATCCGCATCCGCGTCCACATCCACCGCCCGCCGCTTGCGAAGCGGAACAGGCTCACCTCGGAGTCCTGCCGGCGCACGCACATGGTCCCGGCCCCGGGCTTGAAGCCCGGGGCCGGGACCGTTTATCGGCCGGTGACTCCGCGTCGGCCAGGACTTCAGAAGGCGCTGTTGTCGCAGCCCTGCTCGGAGCCGATGGTGGTGACCTGGGCACCGGGGTTGCCCTCGCCGCCCAGCAGGTTGCCGCCCAGGCCGTTGAGCAGGCCGACCTGGCCGAGGACGTCCAGGTTCAGGTCGTGCGACGTGCAGGAGGAGTGCTGCTTGACGTTGAACCCGTCGCCGTTGCCACCGGCGTGGGCCGTGCCGCCCACGAGTCCGATGCTGCCGATCGCGGCGATCAGGACGGCAACGTTGCGAAGCTTGCGCATGTCATCTCCGATGGAGTGAGTGGGTGCGATCTAGGGAAGATCGACTTCTACAATCCCGGGAGATTAGTTCGGAATGTGGCGAAACGGGCACCGGCGCGCCGGGTTTCATGATCGCGCCGCAGGAGTACCCGAAAGCCGTAGCGCATGCGAATAGATCCGTCCGTGGCCACCGGGCCGGCGGGCGGTGGCGGCCGCACCGGCCCGGCCCGGGAGGCTCCCGCGGCCGCCGCCCTCGACGCGGACACGCGGGTACGGCCCCTACGCGTCCACGGGTCTGGTCGGCGACCGCGCGGCCCTCCGGTGAACCACCTTTCTCATACGGTCGGTTGATAGGGTCGGTGAATGACCAGTCGCAGCCGCGACCGCGTCGCGGACGTCCGCGGTGTCGTGGTCACGCACATGCCCGAGTACCAGGTCGAGTCCGTCGTGCGGCTTGGCGGGGGCCTGGACAACCTGGCGTACGAGGTCAACGGTGAGCTGGTCGTACGCTTCAGCAAAGAGCCCGACCCGGCACGGCGGACCGCCCTGGTGGACCACGAGGCCCGCGTGCTCGCCGCCGTCGCCGGCATCTCGCCGCTGCCCGTCCCCGAACCGGTGTTCACGGTCGCGGAGCAGGGATGTCTGGCTTACCGCAAGCTCCCCGGCGTGCCACTGCTGGACATGCCGCGGCACCGGCGATCGGCCCACGGCACGTCGATCGCCGCCACGCTCGGCGAGCTGCTCACCGCGCTGCACGCTGCTCCGGTCGACCGGCTGGCCGATCTGGTGGAAACGGACCACCGGCCGCCGGCCGAGTGGCGGCATGAGGCCGCGGAGGACTACGCGACGGTGGCCGGGCAGGTACCGGCGGCGCACCGCCGGTCCGTCGAGGCGTTCTTGGACGCCGCACCACCGCACGACGGATGCGCCCCGGTGTTCTCCCACAACGATCTGGGGATCGAACACGTTCTCGTCGACCCGGGCACATGGACGGTGACCGGCATCATCGACTGGAGCGATGCGGCCGTCGTCGACCCGGCCCACGACTTCGGGCTGCTCCACCGCGATCTCGGCCCCGCCGCCACCCGCGCCGCCATCCGCGGCTATCGAACCGACGCCCACGACCTCGCGGCCCTCGGCGAGCGCGCCGTGTTCTATGCCAGGTGCAGTGTCTTCGAGGACCTCGCGCACGGCATCGAGACCGGACAGGGCAAGTACGTCGACAAGAGCCTCGCCGCGATGGAGTGGCTGTTTTGACCTGGGGCATCGAGCCGCGTTCACGGCCTCTTCCGTGCTGGGGGAAGCCACCGTTCGGATCATCCGAGGCGGCCCTTCAGGTGATTGCCGGACGCCTCATGAGCCGGGCGAGCCGGCGTGGGGGTAAGACGTCTCGGCAGAGGGCGAACCCGAACGCCGTGAGGAGCTTGGCGATGTACGCAGCAGTCCGGCGGTACGAAGGGGTCACCGATTCGGTCGAGGCGGCACGTCTCGTGAACGAGGGGTTCGTGGCGCTCATGCGCCAGGTCTCCGGCTTCGTCGCCTACTACTGGATCGATGCCGGTGACGGAGTGATGGTCTCGACCAGCGTCTTCCAGGACCAGGCGGGCGCCGAGGAATCGATCGCGAGGGCCGCGGACTTCGTACGGGACAACCTTGCGTCACTGCTCCCCAACCCTCCCCAGGTCATGGCCGGGGAGGTAGTGGCTTCCGGGTGAGACGGCCCTGCTGCTCTGCCGGGGAGTCGGCGTCGGCCTTCACGACGTAGACCTCCCAGGGTTCCTGTCCCGGGCCGTGGACCCAGACCTTGTCCTGGAGGGCGTAGCAGCAGGTGGTGTCGTTCTCCACGTCGGTGGCCAGGCTGGCCTCGGCCAGGCGGGCGGTGGCGCCGTGCACCGCTTCGGTCGTCTCCACCTCGACGCCGAGGTGATCCATGCGCGTTGCCTCCCCCGCGGGTCCTTCGATCAGGACGAGTTTGAGCGGGGGCTCGGTGATGGCGAAGTTGGCGTAGCCGTCGTGGAGTTTGGCGGGCTCGGTGCCGAACAGCTTGGTGTAGAAGGCGATGGACGCGGTGAGGTCGGGGACGCGGAGGGCGAGCTGTACGCGGGACATGGCGAGCCTCCTGCTGGGTGATGGGTGCGGTGGCGGATCTGGAGTCGTGGGTCAGCAGCCGCCGGAGGGGGCCGGGGCGCCGATGCCGATCTGGAGGGTGGTCGGGGCCGCGCAGCAGCCCCCGCCGTCGCTGTCCTGTGCGGTGGCGGAGGCGTCGAAAAGGCCCGCCCCGCCGCAGACCCCGGTCTCGGGCAGGGTCAGCTCGACCCGCTCGGCGGCCTCCTGGTCGCCCGCGAGGGCGGCGGCGATGGAGCGGACCTGCTCGTAGCCGGTCATCGCGAGGAAGGTGGGGGCGCGGCCGTAGGACTTCATGCCGACGAGATAGACGTCCTTCTCCGGATGGGAGAGCTCCTTGACTCCGTGGGGGTAGACGGTGCCGCAGGAGTGCTGGTTGGGGTCGATCAGCGGGGCCAGCTCGACGGGGGCCTGGAGGCGCTCGTCGAGGCCGAGGCGGAGCTCGGACAGGAAGGACAGGTCCGGGCGGAAGCCGGTGAGGACGATGACCTCGTCGACCGGGTCGAGGCGGCGGCCGTCCTCGCCGACGAGGACCAGGCGGCCGTCGTCGGCGCGCTCGACGGCGTCGGTGCGGAAGCCGGTGACCGCGTCGGCGTGACCGTCGTCGACGGCGGCCTTGGCGGCGAGGCCCAGGGCGCCGCGGGCGGGGAGCTGGTCGGCACTGCCGCCGCCGAAGGTGGAGCCGGAGATGCCCCGGCGCAGGATCCACACGCCCTTGGTGCCGGTGCCGTCGTCGGACCTGGCCAGGTCGGCGAGGTGGGCGAGCGCGGTGAAGGCGGAGGCGCCGGAGCCGATGACCGCGGTGCGCCTGCCCGCGTACCGGGCGCGGACGGACGGGTCCTTGAGGTCGGGCACGCGGTAGGTGATCCGGTCGGACGCGGCCCTTTCGCCGAGGGCGGGGAGGCCGCTGCCGCCGGCCGGGCCCGGGGTGGTCCAGGTGCCCGACGCGTCGATCACCGCGCGGGCGAACAGCCGCTCCTCGCGGCCGTCGGCGTGGGTGACGTGGACGACGAACGGCTGGTCCTCGCGGTCGGCGTCCACGATCCGGTCCCGGCCCGAACGGGAGACGCCGGTGACCGTGGCACCGAAGCGCACCCGTTCGCCGAGAACGTCGGCGAGCGGCTGGAGGTACCGCTCGGCCCAGTCCCCGCCCGAGGGGTACGTGGAGGCGTCCGGCCTCACCCATCCCGTCGGGGCGAGCAGCTTCTCGGCGGCCGGGTCGGTGACCTCGCCCCAGGTGGAGAACAACCGCACGTGCGCCCACTCGCGCACCGCCGCACCGGCGACCGGCCCGGCTTCCAGTACCAGCGGGGTGAGACCGCGGTCGACCAGGTGGGCGGCGGCGGCGAGCCCGGCGGGGCCGGCTCCGATCACGACGACGGGCAGGTCGGTGGTGGCAGGCGCGTTCACGGTCGACTCCTCGGTATTTCGACATCCGTCGATGGCTTACTCGGCCAGCGTGGCACCTGATTCGACAAGCGTCAACATAGACAGCCATCTAATTCAGCCGCCCGGCGAGGAGTGTTCGGGTGGCCGGTCCGGCTCTCGCCAGGCTGGTTCGACGTATGTCAACATAGATGCATGTCGAACATGAAGGTGTTGCCGTTGCTGGAGCCCGCCGACCGAGCCGTGGAAGCGTGCTGCCCGCCGCTCGCCGAGCGCCCGTTCACCGCCGAGGAGGCGGAGACGGCCGCGCGGATGTTCAAGGCTCTCGGTGACCCGGTGCGGCTGCGGCTCTTCTCCGCCGTGGCCTCGCACGAGGGCGGCGAGGCCTGCGTGTGCGATATCTCCGACGTCGGTGTCTCCCAGCCGACCGTCTCCCACCACCTGAAGAAGCTCAAGGAGGCCGGACTGCTCACCTCGGAGCGGCGCGGCACCTGGGTCTACTACCGGGTCGAGCCGTCCGTGCTCGCCTCGATGGGCCGGCTGCTGGTCATCGCCCCGGCCGCGGCCTGACCGCGGCCCGGGGGGCGGGGAACGCCGCCCTGCCCGGCCTGATCGCCGAGTCGGGCGTGACCGTCATCCGGCGGGCTGTCCGGTCTTGTTCCGGCCGGGCGTGAAGATGAGCGCCACCAGCGCCAGCCCCACCACGGCGCCGATCAGCTGCATGCCGATGAACCCGGGGACCGAGCCGGGCGCGATGCCCGCGAAGGTGTCGGTGAAGGCGCGGCCGATCGTCACCGCCGGGTTGGCGAAGGACGTGGACGAGGTGAACCAGTAGGCGGCGCCGATGTACGAGGCGACCGCGACGGGGGCGAAGCGCAGCCGGTCGGTGCGGGCCAGCCCGAAGATCAGCAGGATCAGTCCGGCCGTCGCGACGACCTCGCCCAGCAGCAGATGCCCCGCCGAGCGGTTGTGCGTGGACCACTTGACCAGCGGTGCGCCGAACATGGCGTCGGCCAGGAAGGAGCCGGCGATGGCGCCGACGATCTGAGCGGGGATGTAGGCGGCAGCGTCACGCAGGGGGACTCCGGCACCGCCGCGGCGGGCGGTCCACCACTCGGCCAGGGTGACGACCGGGTTGAAGTGCGCGCCGGACACCGGGCCGAACAGAAGGATCAGGACCCCGAGGCCGAAGACGGTGGCGGTGGAGTTGGCGAGCAGTTGCAGGCCGACGTCCTTGGTCAGTCCGGTGGCCTGGATGCCGGAGCCGACCACGATCGCGACCAGGGCCGCGGTGCCGACCAGCTCGGCCGCCGCTTTGGCGATCAGTGGGGGCGCCTGGGGTGGCGTGGTGCCCGGGGCGGGCTCCGGGGTGACGGCGGAGGGGGCCGTGGCGGATGTCGCGGCGCCGTCGCGCTCGGTGGCCTCGGTGGCGGTCAACAGGACTCCTCGTTGCGTATGCGGGTCCCGCGCGGGCGGGGATCAGGGGCAGGGCCGCTTGACGTTGTTCTCGGCCGTGGCGCGCGCGGTCTCCGCCAGGTCGGCGAACTGGCCCGCGAGGGAGGCGATGACATCGGGCCTGAGCCGGTAGTAGGTGAACCGGCCGCACGGCTCCGTGTCGACGACACCGGCCTCGCGCAGCACCTTCAGATGGTTGGAGAGGTTGGTCTGCCTGGCGCCCGTCTCCTCGATCAGGTGCGTGCTGCACAGCGTCTCCCCGGCGAGCAGGGTGACGATCCGGAGCCGGAGGGGGTCGGCGAGAACCCGCATCAGATCAGTGTCGACCGACGTCATCATGGGCTGATAGTTTCACATCACTCCAGCCTGATACCAGTGTGGAGTGATTCCTGAGTCCTGTATCCCCGCACAGGCGGGGACCCGCGCCTTCTTGTGAGGGAAGAACCGATGTCCTCCAGCCCGCTCGCCTCCGTGCTCTTCGTCTGTGTCCACAACGCCGGGCGCTCGCAGATGGCCGCCGGATTCCTGAACCACCTGGCCGGCGACCGGGTCGAGGTCCGCTCCGCCGGATCGGTCCCGGGCGACCGGGTCAACCCGGCCGCGGTCGAGGCCATGAAGGAAGTCGGCGTCGACATCGCCGACGCCGAGCCGAAGATCCTGACCACCGAGGCCGTCCAGGCGTCCGACTACGTCATCACCATGGGCTGCGGCGACGCCTGCCCGGTCTTCCCCGGCAAGAAGTACCTCGACTGGGCCCTCGAGGACCCGGCCGGCAAGGGCGTCGAGTCCGTCCGCCCCATCCGCGACGAGATCAGGACCCGTATCGAGGCACTGATCGCCGAGATCGACGCGAAGCGGCAGAGGTGACGTCCGTGGCCCGCGTCGGGCCACGGAGGTGCGGATCGCGCGTCCACCCGGAGGGTTTTCGGGCCCGGGCGCGCGGGCCGCGCGGGAACGGCGGATCCCGTGGGTACGCTCGCGCCCCGGCGGCAGCGTCCCACGGCCGTCCCACGGCCGTCCCACGGCCGTCCCACGGCCGTCCCACGGCCGTCCCACGGCGGTGTCCTCCGAGCGGACGTAGGAGAAGACCCATCACCGAGCCGAAGTCCGAGGAGAGCGGGCCCGCCCCGGGTGAGCGGTCCGCAGGGGCCGAGGCTCCGCCGGGCAAGCAGCCCACGGAGGCCGAGCAGCTGAGAAGCATGCTGGCCCAGCCCGCCTACCGGCGGGGGCTGGTGTTCTGCGCCCTGATCGGCGTCCCGGTCTCGCTGGCCGCGTTCTGGTTCCTGGTGCTCCTCCACGAGCTGGAGCATCTGATGTGGGAGCAGTGGCCGCACGATCTCGGGTGGTCGGACCCGCCGTGGTGGTGGCCGCTTCCCCCGATGCTCCTGGCAGGGGTGCTGGTGGGCCTGATCGTGGCGTGGCTTCCGGGCCGGGGCGGACACATCCCGGCCTCGGGCCTGCACGCCGGCGGGGTGGCGACCTCCGCTCTGCCGGGCGTCGCGCTCGCCGCTCTGGCCGGCCTTCCGCTGGGAGCCGTGCTCGGCCCGGAGTCGCCGCTGATCGCCCTCGGCGGAGGTCTGGCCCTGCTCTTCCGGGATCTCGTACGGGTCCCCGCGACCCCGGCGAGCACGGCGCTGCTCGGTGCCGCGGGCGCCGCCGCGGCCATCTCGGCGATCTTCGGCAGCCCCTTGGTCGCCGCCGTGCTGCTGATGGAGGTCGCCGGCGTGGGCGGGCCGCACCTGTTCGCGGTGATGCTGCCCGCGCTGCTCTCCAGCGGAGTCGGCGCCATCGTCTTCACCGGTTTCGGCGACTGGACCGGCCTGCAGACCGGCAGCCTCGAGATCGGACTGCCCGCGCCCTCGACCCTCGACACCGGGGACGTGGTCTGGTCGGTGCTCATGGCGCTGGTCATCGGGGTCGGCGTCCACTGGATCATCGTGACCGGCCGTTACGCGGCCCGCTCGGTGTCCGCGCACACGCTGCGGAGCACGGTGCTGTGCGCGCTCGGCGCGGGCGGCTGCGCGGCGCTCTACGCGGCCGTCACCGGGCGATCGCCGGCCGAGGTGGCCCTGTCCGGCCAGACCGCCCTCGCCCAGCTCGCCGCCCACCCGCACGCGTGGTCGGTCGGCAGCCTGGTGGCCGTGGTGCTGCTCAAGTCCGTCGCGTACGCACTGTGCCTGGGCAGCCTGAGGGGCGGCCCGGTGTTCCCCTCGCTGTTCCTCGGCGGTGCGACGGGCGCCCTGCTGGCACCGCTCCCGGGGTTCGGCGTCGTGCCGGCCATGGCGGCCGGCATGGCCGCCGCCTCCGCCGCCGCGCTCAGGCTGCCGGTCAGCTCCGTGGTTCTGGTCGTGCTCCTCGTGGGCAACTCGGGAACGGTCCCGGTGGTCGTGCTCGCCGCCGTGGTGTCCTTCGTGACCGTGGAACTGCTTCCGCAGGGCCCGGACATCCCGCCGTTCAGGGCCGCAGCCGGTCGAGCGCCTCGTCCAGCGTCGTCGCGGCCATGATGAGGGACAGATGGGTGAAGGCCTGCGGGAAGTTGCCCAGCTGCTCCCCGCTGGGGCCGATCTCCTCGGCGAACAGACCGACATGGTTGGCGTACGTCTGCATCTTCTCGAAGGTGTAGCGGGCCTGGGGGAGCCGCCCCGCCCGGGCGAGCGCGTCGACGTACAGGAACGTGCAGAGGCTGAACGTCCCTTCGGAGCCGCGCAGTCCGTCCGGGGAGGCCTGCGGGTCGTAGCGGTAGACGAGACTGTCGGAGACGAGTACGCGCTCCATGGCGTCCAGCGTGCTCAGCCAGCCGGGGCTGCGCGGGGAGACGAAGCCGACGCGGGGGGCCAGCAGCAGGGAGGCGTCCAGGACGTCGCCGTCGTAGTGCTGGACGATCGCCTGCTGCTTCTCGCTCCAGCCACGCGCCATGACCTGTTCGAGGATCTCGTCCCGCGCCCTCGTCCAGCGGACGGTGTCGGCCGGTCTGCTGAACTCCGCGGCCAGCTTCAGGCCCCGGTCGAAGGCGGCCCAGCACATGACGCGGCTGTAGGTGAAGTCCTTGCGCCCGCCCCGGGTCTCCCAGATGCCCTCGTCCGGGCGGTCCCAGGAGTCCGCGAGCCAGTCGAGGATGCCGCTCAGCGCCTTCCAGCCGTGGTAGCCGCCCTGTTCGCCCACCGCGCGGCCCTCGGTCAGCGCGTAGAGGGCCTCGCCGTAGATGTCGAGCTGCAACTGGCCGGCGGCTCCGTTGCCGGCGCGTACCGGGTACGAGCCCCGGTAGCCCTCGAAGTGCTCCAGGATCTCCTCCGTCAGATGCGGGTCGCCGTCGACCCGGTACATGATCTGGAGGGGCTCGTCCTTCGGCCCTTCGCGCTCCTGCAGCCGGTCGCCCAGCCAGCGGGTGAAGTGGGTCGCCTCCTCCACGAAACCGAGGTCGACCAGCGCCCGCACCGACAGCGAGCCGTCCCGCACCCACGTGTACCGGTAGTCCCAGTTGCGCTCACCGCCGATCTGCTCGGGCAGCCCCATGGTGGCGGCGGCGACCGGCGCTCCGGTCGGGGCGTAGGTCAGGAGCTTGAGGGTGATCGCGGAGCGGTGCACCATCTCCGTCCAGCGGCCCCGGTAGTTCGAGGTGCGGACCCACTTCTGCCAGAAGTCGACGTTGCTCCACAGGTCCTCGGTGAGCCCGTCGACCGTGGGGGGCGGCGGGGCTTCGCCGTCCGGACCGCAGACCGTGAACACGACGGCGGCCGACTCGCCGTTCTCCAGGGTGATGCCGCCCCGGACGTCCTGGCCGTCGCGTTCGAGCGGGATGCTGCCCTGGAGATGGGCGGTCGCCACCGGGGACCTGAACGTCGCCGTACGGGGCGTGAGTTCGAGCTCGTGGCCGGCCCGCGCGTAGTCGAACCGCGGACGGCACTCCAGGGTGAAGTGCACGGTGCCGCGCACCGAACGGACGATGCGCACCAGACTGTGCCGGTCGGTCGGCGTCGGACCGGTGAGGACCGGCATGTGATCGATGACCTCGCCCACGCCGTCCGGGGACATGAACCGGGTCACGACGACGGCCGTGTCCGGGTAGTACAGCTGCCGCCAGGTCCCCTCGGGGTGATCGGGCGCGAGGCGGAGGTAGCCGCCGCCGTCGTGGTCCAGCAGCGCGGCGAAGACGCTGGGGGAGTCGAAGCGCGGTGCCGCGAACCAGTCGACGACGCCCCGGGACGACACCAGGGCCGCGGTCTGGAGGTCCCCGACGAGGCCGTGGTCGGCGATGGGCGGATAGCGGTCCATGCTGGCCTCCGTGTCAGGCGGCTTCGGCCTTGACGCGTCCCGAGCGGACGGCGTCGACGAGTGTCCGGTGGTCCTTCTCGTTCTGGTCCGCGTACGCCTCGGCGAACGGGACGAGCGCCCGGTCGAAGACGTCGCCCCCGCCCAGATAGGAGGCGATGGCGATCCGGTCGCCCGACCTCGCGTGCGCGCGGGCCAGCGTGGCACCGCACAGCTCGCCGAAGGCGCGCATACCGGACGGCACCATGAGCTCGGGTTCGGCGATCCCCTTCCAGTCCCTCAGCTGCCTTACGTAGAAGTCCCGTCGGCGGCCGTCGATGCCGTCGGCCCGCTCCCAGCCCAGGAAGATGTCACTGGTGGCCTGCATGAGCCGCTGTCCCGCGACCACCCGCTCGCCCTGGGTCCGGTACTCGCTCGCGCCGGCGTAGGGCGCCAGCACCGACTCGTCCGCCTCCTTGGCCTGGAGCAGCAGCGGATCCGAGCCGTCCCGGCCGAGCAGGAGGATGATCCAGCACCGGGTGCCCACGCTGCCGACCCCGACCACCTTGCGGGCCACGTCGGCGAACCGGTACTGGTCCAGCAGGAACCGCCGGTCCGAGTTCAGACTCCGGCCGTAGCTCCCGATCAGCCGGCGGAGCTGCTTCTCCAGGGCGCCGCGTTCCATGTCGGGAAGCAGGTCCTGCAGGGGGACGACGAGCGGAGGATCCGCGGTGATCAGCGCCTGGCCGTCGACCACGTGCGTGAGCTTGTTGAACGCCTGGAGGCTGTCGCGGCTGCGCGCCTTGTCGGTCGTCCTCTTCCACCGGTCGCGGCCCCGCGAGCCCAGCTCCCCGGCGATGTGGGTCCGTACCCAGTCCTCGTCGAAGTGCGTGTACCAGACGGGGAGATTGCCGAGCCCGGCGAAGCGCCTCATCCACTCGCGGTACGACCGCACGGTCGTACGGACGATGTCGGCACGCTCCTTGCGGCTGAAGCCGTTCGCCCGGGCCGCGATGACGAGGCTGGAGGACAGCCGCTTGACGTCCCACTCCCAGGGGCCGGGCAGCGTCTCGTCGAAGTCGTTGATGTCGAACATCATGCGGCGCTCCGGCGAGGCCAGCAGCCGGAAGTTCAGCATGTGCGCGTCCCCGCACAGTTGCGCCCTGATCCCGGACCGGGGCGTGCCGGCGAGGTCCGCGGCCATGATGGCGGCGGCCCCGCGGTAGAAGCGGAACGGCGACTCGGTCATCCTGCCGTAGCGGATCGGTACGAGCTCGGGCACCCGGGTCGCGGACTGCGCCTCGATGATGTCCACCGGGTCGGGCCGCTTCGGCGCCGGGGTGAAGTCGGCGTGGCTGGAGCGCGGCACGGCGGACCGGGCGGCCTTGCCGAGCGCGGCGCGCTCCGCCGGGGTGTGGTGCGGGGGATGGCTGCCGGCCGGGTGCTTGGGGGTCATCGCAGACGCTCCGCGAGGTGGTACACCGACGCGCGCGGCGCGGGTGCGGGCGGTGGCGGTTCGGCGGGGGATGCACCGCGCCGATGCCCGGGAGGAAGGCTCTGGTCGAGGAAGTGCGGAGGGCCGGAGACGCGCGGCTCGCCGACCACCGGCTTCGGCGGCGTACGGGCGGTCGTCGGCATACGGGTCGTGGTGGGAGTGGCCCGGTCCGGTCACCAAGGTAGCTCCGGGCCATGTGTCCGGCGAGTTGGGCCGATCGGGCGAGCGCGGACCGGAGGACCGCGATGGGGCGCGTGCGGGCCGGGCACAGAGCCACCGCGCCGCCCCGCTGCACGGGGAGGGCGCCGTCGGGCCGTACGGGAGGGCGCCGTCGGGCCGTACGGGAGGGTGCCGGACTTCGTCGTGGCGGGCGGGACACCGGATTTGTGGACGTGCGCGGGGGAGGTGACCATGAGGGCATGCGCGCTACCGCGGCTCCGGGCCACGCGAGACCACGAGGGGTCGGCCATGGTCCTTGACCTGCTGCTCATCGGTCTGGTGATCGCCCTGGACCCGCTGCCGGTCACCGGATTCGTGCTGGTGCTCTCCTCGGACAGGGGAATCTGGAAGGGCCTCGCCTTCATCCTGACCTGGCTGGCCTCCTTCGTCGCCATCATCGCCGCCGTGCTGCTCATGACGGGCGGTGAGCCGCCGCCTCCGAAATCCACGCCCTCCACGGCCGCGCTGGCCGGCAAGCTGGCCATCGGCGTCGGACTCGTCCTCTACGCGGAACGCAGACGACGCAACATCGGCAAGCAGCCGAAGTCCTCGGGCTTCATGTCCCGGATCGAACGGATCTCCCCCTGGACGGCGGCCGGCCTGGCGCTGCTGCTCCAGCCGTGGGGGATGATCGCGGCCGGAGCCTCCACCGTCGTGGACGCGAACCTCAACCACGCCGCGTCGTACGCGGCTCTGATGGGCTACGTCCTGCTGGCCAGTTCCAGCATTCTGGCGATGGAGCTCTACGCGACGTTCGCCCCGCGGACGGCCCACGTCCGGCTCGGGAAGCTGCGCGCGTGGATGGAGGGGCACCAGGACCAGGCGCTGGTGTCACTGTTCCTGTTCCTGGGTCTGTGGCTGGTCGGCAAGAGCATCTACCAGCTGACCGCGTGAACCACCCGAACGGCCCGAGCGCACCGTTCCCGGCGGCAGGAGAAGGCGTCGTACCGAAATGCGGCGGCTTCCGTCCGGTGCTGCAATGGCACTGACCAGGGGCAGGGGAAATCCATGACCGTGCAGGGGTGAAGCCGTGAGCGAAGATGAATTCGTCGAGATGGGACCGATCGACTATATCGTCGTGGAGTTTCCCGGTAACCGAATGACGGGTGAGGGACTTCCGATCCTGGTCGATCTGGTGGATCGCGGCCTCATTCGGATTCTCGACCTTTTGTTCGTGAGGAAGGACGCCGACGGATCCGTGGTCGGCATGGAGATCGCCGACTTCGACGCCGACGGAACCCTCGACCTCGCCGTGTTCGAGGGCGCGTCCTCCGGCCTGCTGGGCGAGGACGACATCGAGGAGGCGGGGAAGGCGCTGGAACCCGGCAACTCCGCCGGAATCCTGGTCTACGAGAACGTGTGGGCGGCGCCTTTGGCCACCGCGCTGCGACGCGGCGGCGCCCAGATGGTCGCCTCCGGGCGCATCCCGGTGCCGGCCGTGCTGGCCGCGCTGGAGGAGACGGACGCCGGATAGCCGTCACACGCACGAGACCGGCGGGGGGGGGGGGGGGGGGGGGGGGGGGGGGGGGGGGGGGGGGGCGGGGGGGGGGGGGGGGGGGGGGGGGGCGGGGGGGCGGGGGGGGGCGGG
>NZ_JBIAQM010000026.1:0-109786 GCF_042888945.1 Streptomyces sp. NPDC002698 | reverse complement strand
TACGCTCCCCCGCGCTCCGCGCGGTATGGCTGAACTCCGTTCCGCCGTCTGATCGCTCCGCGATCAGACGGGATCCGGCTGACGCCGGATCACACCCCTTGCCCGGCCTGCTCCGCAGTCCAGGCAAGGGAGCTGACGCACCCTCCGGGCGCGTCAGAAAAGCCGCAGCTACGGGAGCGGGGCTCTCGCGTTCCTGTAGTCGACTCCTGAGTGGTCGATCACATGTCACCATTTTCGGACATCGCGTGTGCGTCACTTTGGCTCTGCAGATAAGTTCTGGGATCCTGGATAGGTACCTCTCCAGAGGAGAGCGGGCCGAACCATGGAGAGTAGAACGGTCTCCTGGTTTCTTGTCTTCCTTTCTTGCATGACCCTCAAATTCACTCCTTCCGAGGGCGGGAGAAGAGATTCTCATGGCGATCGTAACGTTGCGTCCGCATCAGGTGGAGGCCGTTGATTCGATTCTCCAGGCTCTGTCGGATCCGCCTGGTGGCCGTATGCCCGCGGAGGGGTTGAGGGCGCAGGTCATTGCTTGTACGGGGTCTGGCAAGACTTTGATGAGTGTGGAGACCGCAATTCGCCTTTCCGCCCGCAGGACGCTGGTACTGGTGCCGACCCTGGATCTGCTGCTGCAGCAGGCTTCCGCGTGGCGGCGGGGCGGCCATAGGGGTGCCATGGTCGGGGTGTGCTCGCTGCGGGCCGAGGAGAGCGAGGGCATGCCCTGTACGACCGACCCTGCGGAACTGACCGTCTGGGTGTCGGAGTTGGAGAGCGTGACGGTGTTCGCCACCTACGCGTCGGTCGGGCTCGGGATCCTCCAGCGTGCGCATGAGGCCGGCCTGCCGGTCTGGGACCTGATGGTCCTGGACGAGGCCCACCGGGTGAGCGGTGACGCGGGTCGGCCGTGGGCGGCGGTGCATGACCAGCGGCTGATCCCGGCGGTGCGGCGGCTCTACATGACGGCGACGGCGCGTGTCTGGGAGGCGGAGGGTGACAGGCCGCGGTTGGTGGCGAGCATGGAGGAGGACTCCCCCGTGTTCGGGCCTGTGGCGTACAAGCTGCGGTTGTCGGAGGCGATCCGGCTGGGGCTGGTGGCGCCGTACCAGGTGCTGTGTCTCGACATCCGCGACCCCGACCTCTACGCCGCCTTGACGAGCGAGGACACCGGGTCCGCAGCCGTGCGCGGGGCCCGACTGGCGGCCGTCCAGGCCGGGTTGATGCGCGCAGCGGTGGAGGAGCGGTTCCGGCGTGTGCTGGCGTTTCACAGTCGGGTGGGTGAGGCGGAGGCGATGGCGGTCGGGGTGGCGGCTGTCGCGGCCCGTCTCGCCGGCGACGACCCGGGCACCTTCCCTGCTGCGGAGCGGGTGTGGGCGGACTGGCTGTACGGCGAACACGCTCCCCTCCACCGCCGCCGGGTACTGGATGAATTCGCCTCCGATTTTCTCGGAGGACCGGAATTCGAGGGGCGGGATATTCAGGCTGCATTGCGTGTTCTGTCGTCGGTTCGGGTTCTTGGGGAAGGCGTCGATACGGCTGAGTGTGATGCTGTGCTTTTCGCGGACGCGCGCGGGTCGATGATCGATATCGTGCAGATGGTCGGCCGGGCACTGCGTATGCATCCCGGGACGGGGAAACTGGCCACGCTGATCGTTCCGGTATTCCTCGGGCCGGACGAGGATCCGAACGACATGCTCACCTCAACCTCGCTCAGCACCCTCACGAAGGTCCTCGGAGCGCTGCGGGCGCACGACACGGAGACGATCGAGGCGCTCGCGGACCCGCGGATCCGCAACAGTCGTCCCGGGCTCGAACAGGACGGTGTGGAGGGCGGGTTCGAGGGTGAGGGCGGCGAGCAGGAGCGGGGCCTTGCACGGGTCAGTTCGGCCGCGGCCGGTGTGCTGCGGTTCAGTGAGGAGCGCGATCCGTTCGCGCTGACCCGGTTCATCCGGCTGCGGATCATCGACCCCGAGGGCGCTTACTGGCGTCGTGGCATCGAGGCCGCGACGCGGTGGCTGCGCGAGACCGGCCGCACGGAGCTGCGGGTGCCCTACGTTTTCGAGGCGCCGGAGGACTGGGGTGCTCTGGGCGGGTATCCGTTGGGGCGGTGGCTGGCAGACGTACGGCGCTCCTACGCGGCCGGCACGCTGGAGGCCAAGCGTGTTCTGGAGCTCGAGGCGCTCGGGATGGTGTGGTCGGCGTGGGACACCGCCTGGGCCGATGGCCTCGCCGTCGCCAAGGACTACGCGGCCGTCCACGGACACTTCCTCCCACCCACCCATGCCGTCTGGGGCGGCGGCAGCAGTAACGGCGCTCTGGCCATCGGGACCTGGGCCAAGAACCAACGCGCAGCCGCCCGCAAAACCCGTGAGAACGCCGAACGACGCGCCGCCGGGGAAACGGGTATCTCGTACGTCGGCGAGCTGTCAGAGAGCCGTATGGACGCTCTCGATGCGATCGACCCGGCGTGGTGCCCCGCTTGGAGCATCGACTGGCAACGCTGCTTCGCCCTGACGCTCGCCCACACCCGGGCCGGCGGAACCCTGCCCGCGGTGGCGGGCGAGGTGATCGTGCAGGGCGAAGACCTCGGCACCTGGACCCGCGCGCAGCGGACCGGGTGGGAGAAGCTCACGCCGGTGCAGCGGTGGCTCCTCGACAGCGTCCTCGGCCTCGAACCGCTCACGCCGCAGGAAACGGCAGCGCAGCCGGCACGACGGACGCAGGCCGACCGGTGGGCTATCCACCTTGCTGCGGCCCGCCAATACCGTGCCCGCGAAGGCCATCTGACCGTGCCCCGCAAGACGGTAGAGATCGTGGACGGCATCGAACACAAACTCGGGGCGTGGCTCGACAACACCCGACGCAGAGCCGACAAGTTGAGCCCTGAACGGCGGGCGGAACTCGATGAGCTCGGCATGCGCTGGTGAGTAGCTGATTCCCGGAGGGACGTGGCATGTGGATTGAGCCGAAGCATGTTGGTTGTCACGCGCAGGCTTGTTGTCACCAGGATCGCTGCGCGGGCGGCTGACGGCTGTCCCGTCGCACTCGAGCTGGCAGATTCTCAATGCTCGGCAGACCGACCTTGCGGATTCTCATTCGCCGCGGAGGCGGACCAGACGCCAAGGTCGCCTCCTGGCAGGGACACGAACCGCCATCCTCCAGGTCCTGTGATCTGCCACGCCTCGAACGCCGCATCGGTTGGACACGTCAGATGCGTGCCATCCTCGAACACCATCCGAAGCGTGCCGGACTTGAAGGCGACCGCAGAGACGACCTTCGTCCCGAACAGCGGGAGGGCTGCGGCCACGTCCTGAGTCTCCGGCACCAGAAGCACGTCGGGATTGGTGTGGGCCGGCCCGGACGAGAGCCGAGCAGGCGTTTCGAGTACGACTTCCCAACCTTCGTCGAGGGCCAGCGTGAGGCGGTAGTCGACAGTGATCCGAGCAACGCCCTGCCCTCGGAGATTCAAGATCCACCGGTTATCGTGTTCGACCGGTTCTGCTTCGGTGCTCATCACCCCACCATGACGCACGCCCAGCCGAGGGCGACAGACGGTCATCAGGGATTCCGCCGAAGCCACGCTTGTTGAGAATCCGGCGAGGTGTGTTCTCGCTCCACTTGGCGAACCAGCAGCTCAGGACAAGATCCAGAGACAGCTCTGATGCGATGGGAAAACGGCAGACCGCTCTGGCTGACGCTTGAGCACTTCGGTCGGTAATCCGCTTGCCCCGCAGTCGGGTGGACGTGGCAGGCTTGCGCGGTGATTGTCGAGCTGGCCCCCCGTCTTCTGACCTGGGGCGATGTGGATCCCGTCCGTCATCTCTTCGACAGCGCATCGGCTCCGCACGTGGTGCGGTCGCTCGGGCCTGCACGGAGGGTGCCCAGCCGTCCCGACATCCCCTTCGGTGACCCGGCGATGAATGCCTGGAGCTCGGGCGAGGGACGGCCCTGGGCCGACGCCATGTCGCACGCCCTCGCCGAGCGCTACGGCTCCTGGACGGTGGGCTGGCGCTGGGCGCACGACGAAGGCGATTTCGACGGAGGACCCGTTGGGAGCTGGTGCTGTCCGCGCGACTCGATCACCACGCCGCAGGAGACGATCGCCCGTGTCGTCGCAGCGCTGTGTGAGTGGCGCGAGTGGCTGGAGAGTCTCGCCGGGTGGTTCGACGCGTACCCGTTGAACCTGGCCGAGGTCGAGGATCAGCGGATCTTGTGGGAGCGTGCCGCCCGCAACCTGATCCTGCAGGTGACCGACCGGACCGGCTGCGGCAGCGGCTGGCACGGACACTGCCGTCAAGTGCTCACCTGGTTCCTCAGTCGGTGGGGCGTGGCTCCCGACCTCGCACAGGATCTGGTCGACGAGGCGATCGGCGGGCGGTTCTCGAGCTGGACCGGCCCTGACCCGGAGCTGGTCGAGGATGTCGCGGAGTGCCTCGCGCTGTCGGTGCGGCCGGACGACGGCGCACGATCCGCCAGGCCGACGCTGGATCACCTTGAGCGCTGGCTCGTGGTGCGCGAGAGCATTGCCTGGCAGGGGGTTCCGGAAGGCGGCCGGGACGAACCGGTGGTCCCGTCGCGCGATGGCGCAGCGGAGGACATACGCGCCTTCGACGGCGCCTTGGATCCCGCCCGCGCGCAAGGCCTGCTGACCGCCCTGGAAATGTTGCGGGCCGACGCGGCGCGCGGCTCCGGCCTCGACTTCGAGGTGCTGCAGCGCTGGCAGCAGCAGGTCCTGGGCACACAGCAGTCGCCGGCGTTCCGCAGTCTGCCGGCCTTCGCCAAGGGAGGCCGGGAACGGTACGGCATCGGTCCGGACACCCGGGCCCGACTCGACGCTTGTCTGGCCGAGAGCGCGCGGATCGCTGAGCGGCCCCTGCCCCTCACCGCCCGGGCCGCACGCGCCTATCTGGACGTGTGCTTCTTTCATCCCTTCGATGACGGCAACGCCCGGTCCGCTTTCCTCGTCCTCGTCTTCGTCCTCGCCCGCGAGGGTGTCGCGCTCGACGGCGTCAGTCTGCTGCGTCGCGTCACTTTCCAAGCCGATGAGCCGCAGGACGCGCTCACCCTCACGCGGTACATCGACATCCACCTCGCGGAAACCCGGCACAACACCGTCTCGGCCTCCATGTGACTGTCGCGGATCGTGGTTCGGCGCAGGAACGCATCGGCCCGGACTCGTAGGTCCGGGCCGATGCGTTCTGTGTTTTCGCGGGGTTTCTACGGGACGGGAGGAAACGCGATGGCTGCCGCCCAGGCGGTGGCGGCCGTACCGAACATCTCGGTGCTGCCCGGCAGCCCTTGGATGAAGAGGTGGGTCGCAACGGCGAAGGACCGGAACGTCGCAGGCCAGGTGGATCTTGCTGGTCCAGGGAGGCAGGGAAGAGGGGACCGTTCTTCCCTGCCGTCGTCACCAGGTCCGGTAGGCCGAGAAGGGCCGCCGGGCGCCGTCGCCCCAGCGGGCGGCGATGAACAGGTCCTTGTACCGGAACAGGCCCGTGAGCTCGGCGTTGCCGTCGTCCGTGTCGCGGGAGAAGGTGCGTTCGTCCACGGTGTCGCCCATCGCGGAGTCGTAGACGTACAGCTCGTCGTGGTTCTTCCTGGAGCGGGTCAGGACGGTCACGCGGCCTCCTCCCACGTGCAGCGCCGTGATGCTCCGCCCGGTGCCGAGGGAGTCCGAGCTCCACACCTCGTTCCCGGTCGCCAGGTCGAAGGCGACGACGCCGCCTGACGCGGCGAAGAGTTTCCCGTCGGTGACGGCGGCGTCGTCACCGATGATGTCGATCTGTCCCTGACGGCGGCCGTCCGGCTCGAAGGCGAGGTAGGCGTGTACGCCGTGCTCCTTCGGCTCCTGGACCTTCAGTACTGTCGGTTCGGCGGACAGGAAGGATACGAACGCGTCCGCGGCGATGGGTCGCCGGCCGCCCAGTGGAACGGTCCACCGCTCCTTGCCGTCGGTCGGGTCGAAGGCGGCGACCTTTGCTTCGGTGTCGCAGGCGAGGAACGCCAGGACCTGATTCGACGCGACTGCGGCCCGGCGGGGGAAACAGTCCTTCGGCACGGCCGCCTTCCAGCGCGGGGCGCCGGTTCGGAGGTCGAAGGCGCGCAGTGCCCCATCGCCGCGGAGGGCGGGCCGCGCGCCCGCGTCCGGTGCCGTGTCCCCTTCGTCACGGAGCACTGCGAGACCGGCGCCGGTAGCGACGACGTCGGCGTCGTCAGCCGGATCACCGGAGCCCGGGCCTCGGCCGGTACGCCACAGCTCGCGGCCGTCCTTCAGGTCGATCGCGGCGACGGTGGCGCAGCCCTTGCCGCTCTCGCTGAGGGCGATCAGCGCGACGGAGTCGGCGGCGGTGGTACTGGTGGCGCAGATCTCGGCCCGGCCGGGTACGGCGTACTCCCAGCGGCGCTTTCCCGTCCCGGCGTCGAAGGCGGTGACGGCGTCGAAGCGGCTGCGGACGACGGTGTCGCCGACGGCCCAGGCCGCGTTGCCGTACTTGGCAGCGGTCCGGTCGTACGGGGTGTCCCAGGCACGTTCGATCGAGTCACCCGGCATATAACCCAGTTCGGAGGCGACGCAGGAGGCGAGGCCTCCGACGAGGGCGAGCGGAACACCTATCAGGACCAACGCGGCGAGCAGCGTCCGGCCACCTCCCGGTCCCGTCCCGTCGGTCGTGCGCGTTGCCATACGGATCCCCACCCCTGGCTCGAAAAGGTTGAAACTCCGTCAGGGTAGAGGACGCATGATCATCCGTGCCGCTCGGATCGAGGGGCCCGAGCGAGGGCCAGATCCGGCCCGCCCACGTCCTGGGCGACAAGGGCCGCAGCTCGAAGGCGATCCGCACCTGCCTGCGGTGCCGCGGAATCGCTCAGCCCGTTCCCGAGCGGGCCGACCAGGTCGGTAACCGGCTCAAGCGCGGCTGCCGGCCTGCGATCGCGAAGCGCGGATGCGTAGGCGTGCGTCGGCTCGTGCCACCGAACACGGCTCATGCCTTTGAGGGTCATCCAAGCCTTTAGCCCGGGTGCCTTGATGATGTGAGGGGACGCTCGGCATGCGCTGGTGCGGCGTGAGCGCATGTCACGGCCGCACCGGATGCCCGGGGTGGCCGTGACATGTTCGGGCTGGGGAGCAGGTGCGGTGCTCAGGCGCCGGGCAGGGTGCGCAGGAGTTGGTGGAGGGCGCGGCGCAGGGTTAGGCGGCGGGCGAGGTCGGGTGCGGCGTGGGCGGTGACGACGAGGGCGGCCACGGCGGTGAACGTGTTGATCGGGCTGATCGGGCTGATCCAGCAGGACGTCAGCGGCACGCTGAAGGTCTGCGGCATCGCCGAGACCGGTGCGCAGGTCGGCCGAAGGCCGCGGCCCCGGGCCTTCGCTGCACCGGGCCGCGTTTCCCTGCTTGCCATGGGCGATCACACCGCCGTACATTCCCTGCACCCGGCTTGTCCGGCCGCTTCGTCTATCCCCTTTGAGCACATGAGGAGCGCCCGGTATGACGGGTGTAATGGCGGTCGCAGGCGGCACCGCATCCGGCAAGTCCACCCTTGCCGAAGCCCTGTCGCTGCAGTGTCCCGAGAGCGTTGCGCTGGTCCATCTGGACGACCACTACGTGCCCGCGCACGACCCCCTGAGGGGTGTGTGGACGGTCAGTGCCGACGGGCACGCCGTCCTCGACTGGAACCATCCGGGGTCGATCGACGAGGCAGCGGTGGCACACGCCATCGACGCGGCGCTGCTGCGCCCCGGCGTGCTGCTGGTGGTGGTCGAGGGCCTGTTCGCGCTGTCACTGCCGTCCGTGGTCCGGCGGGCGGCGTGGCGGGTGTATGTCGACACCCCCGACGACATACGCCTGGCCCGCAAGATCCTGCGGAAGATCGAGGTGCAGCGGCAGGACCCCCGGCTGTCCCTGCGCAACTATCTGCAGACCGGCAGGGACCGCCACGCTGCCCATGTCGCGCCCTCCCGGGCAGCGGCCGATCTGGTCGTGGACGGGACCGCGAGCGAGGCGGAGATGCTGGCGGCCGTCATGCCGCTGATCGGGCCGGCCCTCGCGCCGCCGTCCGCGGCGCCCTCGCGGGCGCGGGGGGTGCGCGGTGTGACCCGTACTCCCGGGGTCCCGGTGTTCGCGCTGTGACGTGCCCCGGGGGCACCGGCCCCGGCTAGGGGCGCCGCGTGATCACGCTTCCGGCAGCACGGTCCAAGCCCCGGCGGGCTCTCAGGTGGATCACGACCGATCCGGTTCACCTGCAGTCAGGCGAACCGTAGGGGCGACACAGTCCCCGGCGGAGGGCGAGCCGGTACCGGACGCGTCCCGGTCGCAGGACTCCCGATGGGCCGCGAACCGCACGAGGAGCGTGGTCGTGGTGAGGTAGGTGGCGTTCTCCGAGCACACCCGCAGGTATTCGTAGTCCTTCGGCGGGCGGCGGCATCGTCCCGGCCAGGTGAACGTCCGCTCCGCCCCCCCAACGCCGCGGGACCACCGCGAAGAGGGGCACTGCCGGAGGCGGTGTCTCTGCCTTCGCCCAGGTGGAGCGGAATCCTCCGTCGTGGCGCTGTACGGCCTCCACGGTGATGCCGGCGGCTTCCCGGGCCGGGCGAGGAAGTCGGTACCGCAGCACCCCTGGTCCGCCCGCACGTGTCGCAGACACGGGACGGTCTCGGCAGCCCGGAAGAACAGCACCGCGTTCGACGGCCGCTTCCGCTGCGCGGCGCGGCGGATCTCGAACGCGGTCCGGGTGGCCGGAAACAGGCGTGGGTCATTTGCGGATACGGGGTCGTTTTTCCTTGACAGGTTCCGGAGGCGCCCTCATCATCCTGAAAGTAATCAGCTATAGAAACTATGGCTGATTATCCCTTAGAGGGAGTGGAGCATTCCGTTCTGCGCGTCCGGGCCGGGCGCACCGCATCGTGCACACCGCACCGTGCGGGCAGATCAGAAAGGGCCGGCGTGTCTGATTTTCGCTTGTTCGTCCCTGAATGCCGTTATGAGAAGACGCTCGCGTTATCGCCGGACGGCACTGCCGTGGCCTCGTCGAACAACGCGTCGGGGCAGTACAACGTGTGGTTGCACTTCCTCTCCGGGGCGCCGGCACGGCAGTTGACGAAGTTCACCGACCGGGCCGTGCGGCAGGTGGCGTTCTCCTCCGACGGGGAAACTCTGGTGTTCTCGGCGGATCACGACGGCGACGAACTGCGCCAGATCTACACCGTGCCCGTCGCGGGCGGGCGGCCCAAGGCGCTGACGACGGCGAAAGCATGCCATTTCCTTGCCGCGGCACCGTTCTCGCCCGACGGGACGAAGATCGTCGCGGCGGTCAACGACCGTGATCCCGGCGTCCAGGACATCGTGGTGAGGGACCGGACGCCGGGTGGGGAGCCGAGCCGTTTTAAGGGCCCGGCCGATCTGGTGGTGGAGCCGGCCGGATTCGCGCCGGACGGCAGACGGCTGCTGGTCTGGGGACTTCACGCGAGTACCGATACCGACCTGTTCCTGCTGGACCTCGACGACCGCGGACAGTGGGGCGGGCAGCTGGAGTGCGTGACCGCCCACCAGGGGGACGAACAGCATCTGCCGGGACCGTGGGCGCCGGACGGTTCGGGTTTCTACGAGATCACCGACGCCGGCCGGGACCACAAGGTCCTGGTCCTCCACGACCTGGCCGACGGTCCGGGCCGCCCCGTCTCGACACCCCGGTGGGATGCCGAGCAGTCGGCTCTGTCCGCCGACGGCAGCACCCTGGCGTGGACGGTGAACCAGGACGGCACCTCGGTCCTGGAAGTCCGCCGCGGCGGCAGGGACGTCGCCCTGCCCCACGTGCCTGCCGGGCAGATCAGCGCGCTGGCGGTCTCCCGGGACGGGCGACGGCTGGCGTTCCTTCTGGACTCGGCGGCCCGGCCGGCCGAAGTCTGCGCCGTCGATCTGGACGAGGGCGCTTTCGGATATCTCACCGACAACCGTCCGCCCGCCCTGGCCGGGGGCAGGTCCGGCTCCGGTCCGCCGGAACCGGTCCGCTACCGGGCGCACGACGGCCGTGACATTCCCGCGTTCCAGTACCGTCCCGCCGGGACCGGCCCGTTCCCCGTGGTCCTGTCCGTCCACGGCGGGCCCGAGGACCAGGAGCGGCCCACGTACCGGTATGCGGGCCTGTACCAGTACCTGCTGGCGGCAGGCGTCGCCGTGCTGGCCCCCAACGTGCGCGGGTCGACCGGCTACGGTGCGGCGTACCAGAGGCTGATCCACCGGGACTGGGGCGGCGACGAGCTGCGCGACCTGGAACAGGCCGCGCACTACCTGCGGCAACAGCCGTGGGCCGACTCCGGCCGGATCGCGGTCTTCGGGGGTTCCTACGGCGGGTTCGCGGCCCTGTCCTGCCTGTCCAGGCTGCCCCGGTACTGGGCCGCGGGGGTCTCGGTGGCAGGACAGTCCGACCTGGTCACGTTCGCGCGCTCCGTTCCGCCCACCTGGCGGCCTCTGATGGCCCGCTGGGTGGGGGACCCCGACGCCGACGCCGAGATGCTGACCGCGCGTTCCCCGCTGACGTACGCGGACCGGATCGTGGCGCCGCTGTTCGTCATACAGGGAGCACGCGACCCCCGGGTCAACCGCGCCGAGAGCGATCGGCTGGTGGCCGGCCTGCGGGCCCGGGGGGTCGAGGTCCGCTACGACGTCTACGAGGACGAGGGACACGGGTTCACCCGGCGCGAGAACGAGATCCGGGCCTGGTCCGATGTCGGGTCCTTCCTCGTCACCGCGCTGAAAGGACAGCTGTGACCATCGCCTCCCGCATGGGATTCCCCCGCGGCCGGCACGCCGCGCGCTACGGCGTGGCCGGTCTGGTCAACGCCACCGGCACCGGGCTCTTCTACCCCTTCGCCCTGCTGTTCTTCCACCATCAGGTCGCGGCGCCCATGGTGCAGATCGGAGCCTGCTACACCGTCGCCATGGGCCTGGGGGTGGCGGGAGTCACCCGGACCGGCCGCCTGGTCGACCGGTTCGGCGCCCGCAACGTACTGGTGACCGACACCCTGATACGGGCCGCGGTCTTCGCCGCCTACCCGTTCGTGCACCATCTGGCGGCCTTCGTGGCCCTGGCCACCGTGGTCTCGCTCGCCGAGAGGACCGACCAGGTCGCGAGCCAGGCGCTGGTGGCGGGACTGGTGCCGGACGACGAGCGGCCCGGCTGGTTCGCGCTGTCACGGATGACGCTCAACGCGGGAATGGGCGGCGGCGCGCTGATCGGGGGCTTGCTCCTGGCGTCGTCCCCCGGCGGCGGGTACCACTGGCTGGCCTGGGCCAACGCCGTGAGTTTCGTGGTCGCCGCGGCGCTGTACCTGCCGCTGCGCCCGGTCAGAGCGGCGGCGGTCCAGGCCGCGGAACGGACCACGGGGGCCTGGCGGGACGGGCTGTTCCTGAGGATCGCCGTGCTCAGCGGCCTGCTCTACCTCGTCGGTCTGGCGGTGGAGGTCGGACTGCCCGTCTATCTCATCCAGTACCTCCACGAGCCGGCCTGGACCGTCAGCCTGGTCTTCGCCGTGAACACCGGCCTGATCGTGCTCTTCCAGCTCCCGGTGACGGAGCGGACGAGACGCCGCCCGGCCATGCGCATGCTCGCCTGCGGGACAGCGGGCTACGCGCTGACGTTCCTGGTGTTCCTGACGACCCATCGGGTGGAGGGCACCGTGCTGGTGGTGTCCCTGGTCCTGGCCGTCTGCCTGTTCACCGTCGGCGAGCTGATCACGTCGGTCACCAGCATGGTGATCGTCAACGGCCTGGCGCCCGACGACCGCAGAGGAAGCTACATCGGCGTCGGGCAGTTCTTCGTCGGCCTGGGCACCACCGCGGCGCCGCTGCTGTTCACCGTCGGCCTCGCCCTGTCCCCCGGCGGGCTGTGGCTCGGGCTGGCACTGCTGTCCGCGGGCATCGCCGCCGCGGTGCTGCGATTGCGCGTACCGGTGACGGCACGGCTGGCGGCGGCAGCGACCGCGGTCACTTCGAGGGCTGAACCGATTTCTGACGGGCCCGGTGCGCGGCGGCGTGCGCGCGGTTCCCGCAGATGAGCGGACTGCAGTAGCGCCGCGACTGATTGCGGGAGATGTCGACGAACACTTCGGCGCAGCGGTTTCCGCCGCAGGTGTGCAGCCGGTTCAGGCCGGTGCTGGTGATCACCGCCAGCAGGCCCATGGCGGCGTTGGCCGCGTACTGGTCGACGGCCGCGTGGTCGTCGGTGCTGACGTGCAGGTGCCAGGGAAGCCCGTCGTGCCTGACGTAGTGGGGCACCCCGTGGTGGTCGGCGATGACACCGTTGAGGAGCTCGACCGCCGCGTCCTCGTCGTCGGTCTCGAAGACACGGCGGAGTATCGGGCGCAGGCGGCGTGCCCTGTCGAGGTCGGCGGTGCTGGGGACGCCGTCGATGCGCAGGCCGTGGTCGATGAGGAACCGTCCCAGGTCGGCGACGTCCGCCATCTTCTCCACGTCACGAATGATGTTGCGGGTGTTGACCAGATCCTCGGCCCACGTGGCCGCCTCATCAAAGTAACTAGTAAAACGCATCATGGCTCCGTACTATTCTTGAGAAAGGGTGCCGCAAGGTCAGGCCCTTGCACAGGTTCGTGCGACACCGTGTTCCGCCGTCGTTCGTCCAACCCGTCGAACCCCGTGTGAAAACGGAGGGCAAATGGACTCGCTCCCCCCAGTGTTACCCGGTCCCGGGACGCACACAGCAACTACGACGCCGGAGAAGCCCGCAGCATTCCGCGAGGAGGTGCGGTACGGGTTGCGCACGGCGTTGCCGCTCGGGGTCGCGGTGTTCGGATTCGCGGTGTCCTTCGGGATCGTGGCGCGGTCGGCCGGCATGGGCTGGCTGGCCCCGTTGGTGATGTCGGCGACGACCTTCGCGGGATCGGCCCAGTTCGCGGGCGCGTCGGTGCTCGGGACCGGCGGCGGCGTGGCCGCGGCGGTGGTGGCCGCCTCACTGCTCAACTCCCGTTATCTGCCCATCGGCATCAGCATCGCCCCGGCGATGACCGGCGGGATCCTCAAACGGCTGCTCTCGGCGCAGCTGGTGGTCGACGAGTCCTGGGCCGTCGGCCACATCGGCGGCGGCCGGTATTCACGGGGGCGGCTGCTGGGCGCGGGCGTGCTGATCTACGCGGCCTGGGTGGGCGGCACCGCCGTAGGGGTGCTGGGGGCCGGTTTCCTCGGCGATCCGGAACGGTTCGGGCTCGACGTGGTGTCCCCGGTGCTCTTCCTGGCGCTGCTCAAGGGCCAGATCTCCGGGCGTCTGGCGCTGCTGGCCGCGGTGCTGGGAGTGGCTGTCACTCTGCTGATGGTCCCGGTGTCGTCGCCGGGCGTGCCGCTGATCGCGGCGACGTCCGCCTGCCTGCTGGGGCTGAGGAAGCGATGAGCAGCGCGTGGACGATCGTCCTGGCGGTCGGAGTGGTCTCGGTGCTCCTCAAGGCGGCCGGCCCCGTGCTTCTGGGCGGCCGGGCACTGCCCAACTGGCTGCAGCGGATGGTGGCGTTGATGGCGCCGACTCTGCTGGCGGCGCTGATCGCCACCCAGATCTTCGCCGACGGGCGGCAGTTGTCGTTCGACGCGCGGGCGGCGGGGCTCGCGGTGGGAGCCGTCGGGGTGTGGCGGGACTGGCCGGTTCTGCTCGTGGTGGTTCTGGGCGCGGCCGCCACGGCGCTGACCCGGCTCGCGCTGCGGTGACGCGGCCTGTCCATGGAACGGAACTTCGCACGGAAGGCAGGATCATGACCGCATACGAGCTGTCGCGGCCCGGACGATCGAGGACAGCGGCCGGCCCGCCGTGGCCGACGGCGGCCGTCTGGGACGCCGGGGTCCGGCTGGGTGTTCATCTGGAGCTCCCGCCCTGTGCTCTGCTGCCGGTGCGGGAGGGGATGCGTCTGGCCGGGCCGGTGCGCCGCATCGAGCACGACGAGGGGGTGGCGTCGATCCTGGAGGGCATCTGCGGGGCCGTCCCCGGGGAGGTGCTGCTGATCTGCAACGCGGGGCTGGCCGACGAAGCGTGCGTGGGCGACCTGGTCGCGCTGGAGGCGCAGGCGGCGGGGATCGCCGGGCTGGTGGTCTGGGGCTGTCACCGGGACACCGCCCAGCTGGCCCGGATCGGCCTGCCCGTCTTCAGCCAGGGGCCGTGTCCGGCTTCGCCGCGGCCGCGTGCCGGCCGGGAGAACCTCACCGCGGCGAAGATGCCCGGCCAGGACGGTGACTGGGTGGTGGCGGACGCCGACGGCACGGTCGTGGTGCCGGCCGGGGCGCGCGAACGGGTGCTCGCCACCGCCGAAGGGATCGTGCGCGCCGAGCGCCGCCAGGCGGAACTGGTCCTCGACGGGGTCAGCGTCCGCCGTCAGCTGGACTGGGACGCATACGTGGAACGCCACCGCCGAGATCCGCACTACACCTTCCGCGAGCACCTGGCCGCGGTCGAGGGAGCCCTGGAGTAACCGGTCAGGCGGCGGGGGCGGTGGCGGGGCGCAGCAGCTGGTCCCGTCGTCGGGCGGGGCGGCCGGACGGTGTCTCACGCAGCACGGGCGGACCTCACTCACATGGTCTGGCCGGCCGGTGGCCCGGCCGGCCGTAGATGGGTCATGGCGAATTCCAGCTGGAGGCGGAAGAGCGCCACCCGGTTGTCGGCCGAGGTGGTGCTGTGTCCGTCGTCGGTCAGGTGGTAGGCGCAGGGGACACCGCGTTCGGACAGCGCCTCGGCGTACGCCTCGATCTGCCCCGGCGGGCAGCGGGCGTCGTTGGCGGCGGCGATCACGAGCACCGGGGAGCGCACCGAGCCGAGGTAGGTGCTCGGGGAGGCTGCCCGGTACCGGTCGGGGACCTCGTCGGGAGTCCCGCCGAACAGGCTGCGGTCCAGCGCCCTGATCTCTTCCATGGAGTCCCGGTAGGCGGCCGCCGGGTCGGCCACCGGCGCTCCGGCCAGCCCGACCGCCCAGTCCAGCGGCTGGGTGCCGAGCCCGAGCAGGGTGAGGTAGCCGCCCCACGACCAGCCGGCCAGCACCAGCCGGCCGGGGTCGACGAGTCCTTGCTGGACGGCCAGCGACCGGATTGCCGCGACGTCTTCCAGTTCGGTCAGGCCGACGGCCTGGCGCAGGGCCTCGGTCCAGGCCGGGCCGTACCCGGTGGAGCCGCGGTAGTTCACCCGTACCACGGCGAAGCCGTGGTCGACCCAGGCCGCGACGACCGGGTCGAAGGCGTCCTGGTCGTGCTCGTCCGGGCCGCCGTGCAGCAGGAACACCGCCGGGCAGGGTCCGGCAACGCCGGGGGGAAGGCTGACCAGGGCGTGGACGGGGCCGCCCGGCCCGTCCGCCCACAGATCCTGTGCGGCCACCGACTCCGGTGGCAGGAGGCCGGCCGGGAACCCCGGTGCCGAGGCGAGTGAGGTGAGCTGCGGGGGCTGGGCCGAGCTGGAGCGCAGGAGCCACACGTCGCCGTCCGGGCGGGCCCGTGCGTGCTCGATCGTCCCGCTGGGGACGGGCAGTTCCGTCAGCTGTCGCGCCGTCAGGTCGTACCGGTACAGCCGCGAGCGGGCCTGGTGGTCCTGCTGGATCAGGAGCGCGGATCCGCCCGCGCACCATTCCACCTGCAGGTCGCCGGGAAGGCGCAGTCTGATGTCGCTCTGCTCTCCGCTGTGCGGATCGACGATCACGGGTTCCCACCGGTCGTCCAGGTGGTGCAGCAGGAGCAGCCGGCTGTCCCCGAGAACCGGGGCGAAGCCGATGGCTTGCAGTCCTTCTCCGCCGGTGGCGATGTCGGCGACGGGAGCACCGCGCAGGTCCAGCACACGGACTCCCAGGTCCCACAGGTCGCCGCGTTCACTGTGGGCGATGACGGCGAGGTCCAGGGACCGGGAGAGATCGACCGCATACGCTGCCTCCTTGTGCCGGTACAGGTCGCGGGTTTTTCCGCCGGGCCGCACGAGGTGGATCGAGGTTCCCTCCTCGGTGGAGCACCCCAGCAGGGTGTGGCCGGCCAGGCCCATCGCCAGGCCGGACGGCCAGCTCTTTCCGGTGCCGGGCGCGGCCGGCGCCGCGGGGCCGCCGTCGAGGGGCTGGCGCATCCACTGGCCGAACTCGTCGCCGTCGGTGTCGGCGAACCACCACAGCGCCCGGCCCGAGGACTCCACCGCGCAGTGCCGGGCGCCGCTCGGCCGGTCGGTCACCTGACGGACCTCGCCCAGGGAGCGGTCCCAGAAGTACACCTGTGCCGTCCCGGTGCGGTCGCTGACGAAGACGCAGCGTTCGGGGGCTTGTTTGGCCCATGCCGGGAGGGTGAACCGGGCTGCCCTGAAACGCTGTTCCCATCGGGGCAGCTGCTCGAAAGTGCCCATCAGTGGCAGCCGCAGCCGGCCGACGAGACGCGGTTGAGGCGGCGGCGGGGCGCCGCGAGTGCCCCGGCCAGCGGGGTCCCGGCCTCGTCCGACAGCACACTGGTCGCGCATTCCAGGGACACCTGCCAGCCGGGGCGGGAGAGCTGTCCCAGCCACAGCCGGACCGATGGCCCTGCGGTCCTGGCGCTGGCGAGGTTCGCCTGCGTGTTGAACGGCAGCGGCTGCCGGCCGAGCGCCACACCGAATTCGACGGCGGTGACCGCACCGCCTCCCGCGGCCGTGCCGACCAGCTCTCCCAGGGCGGCCGCGGCCTGTCCGGAACCGCCGGAGGCCGGCTTCATGTCCGTGACGGCTCCGTGTTCGAAGGTGACGACCAGCGGAAAGTGGGTGAGGGCGGCGAGGCGCTCGTAGTACTGGCGCAGCTGTGCCGGATCGGTTCCGGGAGCGCCGGTGACCACCGGCCAGCCTTTGACCGCGACCTGGCCGGTGAGCCGGTCGGCGGACGGCGGGGCCGCGGGGTCCCAGCGCAGCGAGCCGTTCGGTGCCGTGTGCACCGATCCGGCGGAGAACATCCCGGCACGCTCCCGCCAGGATCCGCCTTCCAGGGTGAGCAGGGCCTGCGACCCGGTCAGCGCGTCGTTCAGCCGTAGCGGGCCGCCGCTGGCCAGCCGGCTCCGCAGACGGTCCGCCGCTGCCCGCTCCGTCTCCGGGTCGGCCAGCTCCAGCAGGCGCAGAAGTCCGGCGGCGTGCTCGGCGGCTCCTGGCCCGGGCTGTACGGGAACCACCGCGACCGTCTGGCCGGGCAGCGCGACCGGTTCCGGGCCGGGCGGTGTGTCGGGCCGGACCAGCGCGAGCACGGCGGCGTCTTCCGGTACGGCGGTACGGAGCAGTTCCGCGAGCGGCTGTCCGGTCACGGGCACCACGGTGGGGGAATGACGCCGGATCCCGGAGGTTTCGTCAGCGGCTTCCGCCGGCGCCAGAAGGTCGAGGAATTCTTTGTCGATGATGAGGAATGAATTCTGTCCGGCCGGGAACTGCCGATAGGCTTCGGGCCGGACGACGATACGCTGCACAGCTCCCCCAGAATTCTCATGGGTCTTTGGACCGGCTCCCGGCTCCGTGGTGGTGCAGCGAGGTGGGACGGAGAATGATCCGTCCCACCTCGCCGGCGGCTGATTCGTTTGTCAGCCGGATCGGGTTCAGCCCAGAAGGGTGCCCAGGTAGTTGCTGTTCTTGCGAACCTTGATGGTCTTCTTCATGGGAATACACCTCCTGTCTGTTATGGATTAACGTTCCTGCCGTTACCGCCGAGCCGGGTCAGAAACCACCGGCAATGCGCACGGAAGGAGCGCCGCCTTTGTCGCCCAGGACCACTTCACCGTTTTCGGTGTACACGGTGGTGTCCGGCGAGATGATGTCGAGGTGGTACTGGGTGAATGGGGTGAGCCCGAGTCCCCAGTGGAGGCAGCCGTGTTCGCCTCCGTACACCTCGTTCATGGCGTGGTTGCCCGGCAGGATGTCCAGGCTGGTATTGAGCGCGTGGCCGATCTCCCACACGAGCGCGTAGCGGGAATCCACGGAAATCAGCGCGTCGAACACCTCCGCCACCGGTTTTCCCTCGGGTTCGAAGGGCCGGAGAGAGGTGATCTTCCCCTTGGTCACGTCCGCGACGATCGCGTGCTCCTGCAGGCCGGCCAGCCCCTCCTGGAGGCGTGCCTGGTCGCGGCGGCTGAAGGACGGCGTTCCGCTGTGCAGGATCGGGAATCCGCGGAAGGCGACCTGCCCCTCCAGCGGAAGATAGAGGTTCTCGTCGAATTCGATGATCTCGATCGGGAGCACGCTGATCTCACCCGAGGGGACGATCTGCTGCTCTCCCCACTCCAGGAAACCGGCTTGCTGATTCCACACCAAGCCTTCCGCGAAGTGGTCGAGCACCGCGCGGGTCCCGTGCCTCTCGTCCACGTAGACCAGGTTCTCGGTCGACTCGGCCAGCTCGAAGAACCGTTCGCTGAACTCGGTCTGTTCCCGGGCGGAGCTCTTCTCCATGACCTTGAGGAAGTGCTCGATGACCTCGGGTGTGGTCGGTGTGGAGTTGCTGGCCATGCCCAGAAGCTTTCGCCTGCCGCCGAGGACCTCCGGCGCCGGCGACTCGAAGAAACGATAGGGAGAAATCACCAGCGTGTGGGACTCCTCCGGGATCGTGCCATCGGTCAGAAGCTGATCGAAATCATCACCGGCAGAAATCAGTACCGTCCGGTAATCCGCGTAGGGAGCGTCGCGCACCACGGTGATGAGGTCGACGATCTCCGGATTAGTGACCAGGCAGAAAACACTTCCCTCCGCCGGCCCGAACTGACTGTAGCGAGCCGGATTGACCACCAATCCAGTAACCACTATCAACTCCTATGGCTGGTTTCTTCGGCAAATCCTGCCCTGCGCCAAATGGGGGCGTCAAGGAGCCGCTTGACGGATGACCGAAAGCCACCTTCCCCCTTGTGGCGCACAGCGCCGAATTCCCGATCATGCGCAATGGCGACAACATGTCCGGATTGATGCATTCGGGAGCTTGTGTGGGGGTTGCCTGTGAGGGGGATCCAGAAAAGATCAAAAGGCATGCATCAGCGGATTAATGGAGCTGAAACATGCGTGCGAATATAAATAAATGGAGTGAAATATTCCATCGGCATGCAGGAACGGACCACCGGGAGAACGACTTCCGGCCAGCCGGGCCGCCCGGCCGCTTCCGGGTCGCCGGCCCGCGCACCCGGCCCCGTCACCGCAGCGGCCACACAAGCCCCACAAGGAGCCTTTCCCACCTCGGCCCCGAGACAGCCACGGACCATGACGGGGTCCGCCCCAAAGCGGCCACGAGGCGGCACCCGCGCCCCCGGCCCCTCCGCGGCCCCGGGAGATCACCGAGGCCAGCCCGGGAACCGCCCCCAGGACCTGCCCGGTCGATCACGGTGGAGGATCCCGACGACCCCTGGTGAGTGCCGGTGAGCGGGGTGTGGTGCGTGCGACTGCGAGGCGGAGGAGGGAGGCTGCGCGGTGGGGGCACCTCCCGGCCGAAGGCTGGGGGACGTCGTCGACCGACGGCAATGCCGCTGGTGCTCCGACCGGGAAGGTCTGCCGGGCCGGTGACGTGCGAGGTGGTGAGTCGCGGGGGGCTGCGGGCGGGAAGGCCCGCACCATAAGATCTTGGACTCAGGTACGGATCGGAGGACGAGCCGATGGAACAGCCGCGGATACGCCTCGGTAGCGACAGCGCGTGGCTGGACCTGGCTCGGACCGATAAGGACAGCTGGCAGGTCACAGCCGACTGGTGCTCCTGCCTGACAGCCGACTTCACGGCATGCCTCAGCACCGCAGAGGTCGCCGGCTTCGCGGCAAGGATGCTCTCTCGCCTGCGGGCCCCGTCGGGCGGACGCTTCTCCGAGGCGGTGAGCCCCGGCCGCAACAACCCTCTGGCCCTGACGGCGGAGCCCGTCGAGGACGGCTACGCCTTCTTCGTGCGGCTCACGCCCAACGGAGACGACGACGTGTGCCATTTTCAGATGGAGATCGATCCGATCACCACCCCCGAACTGCGAGAGACCTTCAACGCCCTCCAGGCAGCGCTGACCGAATGACTTCCGGAAGCACCCGTGAAGCACCGTTCGACGCGGTTCTTCCTGGCCCGGCGCCGGATCTGCCCGCCCTTGTGTGCGGAGAGGTCGCCCGGGACGACGTAGACCGGGACGCCGTCCGGCCCGGCCGTGCGGATCGACCTGAGGGGCCCTGCCCCCTGGTCTCGGACACACAAGACACCGGGTCCTGAGGATCCGAGTGAGTTTTGAACTCGTAGCGCGGCTGACCCCAGTTGGCAAGATCAACGCATGAGTCGGCACTCGGTGGCCTTGGACAAGATCTCGTTTGATGACTGGCAGGCCGTTCACTCAACGGCCTTTCACTCAACGGGCGTTCATGCACCGGCCGATCGTGCGCTCGGCTTTCCGACGGCGGGAGCGACAGGGCCGGGTGTCAGTGGCCCCGAGTACGGTCTGCGCATGGATGATCAGCGGAACCCCGCTCTCTCGATTCACGACTTCGTGACGTGGGAGCCCCTCCTGCGGCTCCTGCGAGCGGAACACACGGAGCGCCTCGCCGGCCCCGGTGGCCGTGTGGTGGGCAGTATCGGCCAGGGCGGGTGGAGCGTGCCCCTGGAGCGACGGTTGCCGCCGCCGGGCCGAGCCGCCCAACTGGACGACATGCGGGACGAGTACGACGCCGTGGAGCGGGTGCGCGGTGCTCTGGCGAAGGACGGCGTCGAGGACGTGTCGTTCGCGGTGGAGATCGAGCCGGCGGGAAGGACTCTGCTGCACCTGCTCAAGCCCAGTCCGGCCGTGGAGTCCGGCATCGGCCCGCATCCGGGGGCCCTTGTCCTGGTCGAGGACGCGCTTCCCGAGCCCTGGCATCGTCTTCCTGATCCGGTGCCCGGGGCGGTGCCGGCGCCGTCGGCGGACCCGGCCGTGCTGGAGCGGACGCTGCGCGAACGGCTGCCCGACGCCGTCGGGGCCACGGAGGCCGAGATCGCCGCGGCGGAGTCGCGCCTCGGCACGGTCCTGCCCGACGAGCTCAAGGCGCTCTACCGGGTGACACGGGCAGATTGGGAGGACTGGCACGGCGACTACGAGGCGGCGCAACGCCATTCCGAGGCGGTCCGCTGCGAACTCTTCGGCCTGAAGGACCTGTATGTCGCCAAGGCGGCGACGCGCCACTGCCCCTGGCAGTTCGCGGCGATGGACGCGGTCGACATGCGGCCCGACGCCGTCGTGCAGGGGCTGGTCGGATCACCGGGCTGGATCGTCTTCGGCGACAACGGAGGCGGCGACCGGCTGGCCGTCGATCTGACGCCGGGCCCCCGCGGACACACCGGACAGGTGATCATCCTCTCCCACGAGGAGAACGTCGGCGCCGCGCTCGTCGCCGACTCCCTCACCGACATGGTGCTGGACCGGCCCGGCGCGGAACCCGGCAGCCTGCCGGTTCAGCAGCCGCCGGCCGTGGCCTGGGTCAACACCTCGAGCCTGCGGAGCATCGAGGAGGCCGCCCACCCCGGCCTGGAAGTCCTGTCCATCGGCGTGTGGGACGGTCCGCCGCTCAGCCTCGCGCCGCTGATGGGGCTGCCGCGGCTGCGGACCCTCACCGCCTACGCCGGCACGCTCGCCGACGTACTGCAGGTCGCCGAGCTGTCCGGACTGGAGTACCTGGAACTCGGTCCGCAGGAATGGCGCGTCCTCCTCGACGCCGAAGCCGTTCCGCGCGGCCTGTCGGCGGCCGCGATCGAGGTGCGGCACGACGAGGACCCCCTGGCTGTCGCGGACCTCGCCAACGAACTCCTCGCCCTGTGGGACCGGCCCCCCATCATCCGGACCGTCGTCGAAGGCGACCTCGGTCCCGTGGCATAGGCGCCGAGGTCGCGCGGGAGCACGCCGTCCGGTCCGGCTCGAACGGCTGTCGCCGCTCGCGTCCCACCCGGTTCCCGGCCACTGTGGCTCTCTCGCCGAGCGCCGCAGTCGGCCGTAGGGGTCGACTGCGGCGCTCGGTCACAACGAGCCGGGCGCCCGGTCGTTGTCCTGTGTCATCGAACTCCGGGCGTGTGCCATCGAAGTCCGAGCGGCGTGGATCGCCGAGGATCAGGGGCGTCGGGCGAGGAAGACGAACTCCCTGCCCGGCCGGTCAGGCGCATCGCGCACGTCTTGGACCACGTAGCCGTGTGCGACCAGGTCTGTCTCGACCTCTTCGCGCTCCCGGAAGCGCAGCGTCGAATCCGAGGTCAGCACCTGTCCGTCCGCCGCGAAGACGTAGGTCCAGCGGAAGGTCACCAGAGGTCGGCTCACCTCGATCAGGTCGACCCAGCTCTCGACGGAGCCGGCGCCCGGGATCTTTGTCACGCGGTAGGAGTTCTCGCGCGTCCACTCCTCCCAGGCGCGTCCGGCCGGATCGCGGGTCTCGAAGACCAGGTGTCCGCCGGGCCGTAGCGCTTCGTAGGATCCCCGCAGTGTCTCCTGCCAGGCGTCCGGACCGACGACGGCCTGGGCGACGTTCGCTGTCATCGTCGCGAAGTCGACCTGAAGCGGCGGGAGGGCCGTCGCGTCACCGCGGATCCAGCGCACTCGCTCACTGCCCGGTTTGGCCCGGGCGACGTCGATGGACGCCCGGGCGGGATCGACGCCCACGACCTCGATCCCGCGGTCGGCCAGGAGGAGTGCGAACACCCCTGTGCCGCAGCCGATGTCCAGGACTTGACGGGCCCCGAACTCTTCCGCCATCCGGAGATAGGCGTCGAGATCGCCGCGGTCGGGGTCGAGCGGATCGTAGATCGCGGCGAGTCGTGGATGCCCGAAGCAGTCGTCAGCCATGCGGCCGAACGTACGCAGAGCCGGCCCCGAAGGGCCACCGAGTTCCACCGGACTCGGCCGTACCTCGTACTGCCGGGCACGCAGTTGTGCAGAAGGGCCCCGGCTCCTCGCGGCCGGGCGCTCCCCCACCGCGCACTTCACCCAGCTCACGGAGATGCAGCTGCGGGCCATGTTCCTGGCCGGTCTCGCGGTCCGTGAACAGCACGCTGGAGTCCGGCTGTTGCTCGGCACGCAGTGCTTGCGCACGCAGCGAAAGGGTGCGGGCGTGGTCCTTCGTGGACGGGCGCTGCTTGTTCTCGACGTACTGCTCGCATCCCGTGCGGGTGGCTTTTACGACGTCGTCGGCGCCCGGGACGGCGTCGGGGTGGGTGGCGCGGTCGCCGTCCGGTGCGGGCCGGGGCGGGCCGCCCTTCCGCTGGAGGGCGAGCAGGGCAGTGGTGCGGGGCAGGCGTCCGAGCGTGCGCGAAGTGACCCGCTCCCCCGGAACGGGCGGTGGGCTTTGTCAAAGGCAGACTTCTCGCCGTGCGGTCCCGCCCGGTGGCCCAGGAGGCGGGGCGCAGGGCCTGCGCCGCATGACACGCCGTCTGGACCGGTGAGCGCGTGCCCGGCAGGAGACTTGGCCGCCGTGGGCCGGTGAGTTCACTGGCCGGCGGTCTCCTTGAGGGGGACGCGGATCGTCCTGTACCGTACCCATATGCGCTTTTTCTACTTTCTCTGAGTCCGGGCACGGCTGACACCGCCGTTTCTGCTGCCCGTGGACCCTTCGTATTCCCAGGGAAAGTCTCATGCGCGAACGCGCCCATACCGCTGTGCCCGCCTCCGTGGCGCAGCTGTCCGTCAAGGACGTCAGCAAGTCCTACGGCACCCGGACCGTCCTCGATCAGGTGTGCTTCACCGTCCGCCCGGGCGAGAAGGCCGCTGTCGTCGGTGAGAACGGCTCCGGCAAGTCCACCCTGCTGCGGCTGCTGGCCGCGGCCGAGGTGCCGGACGCCGGGGAGATCACCGTCAGTTTCACCGGCGGCACCGGTCACCTCGCCCAGACCCTCGACCTCGACCCGGACCGCACCGTGCAGGACGCGGTCGATCTCGCGCTGGCCGAACTGCGCGCCATGGAGAGCCGGCTGCGCGAGGCGGAGGGGCGGCTCGGCCAGGCGTCGAAGGACGAACTCGCCGCGTACGGCGAGCTGCTGATCGCGTACGAGGAGCGCGGCGGATACGAGGCGGACGCCCGCGTGGATGCCGCCATGCACGGGCTCGGGCTCGCCGGCATCACCCGGGAGCGGGTGCTCGGCTCGCTCTCGGGCGGCGAGCAGTCGCGGCTCGCGCTCTCCTGCGTGCTGGCGGCCTCCCCCGAGCTGCTGCTCCTGGACGAGCCGACCAACCACCTCGACGCGGCGGCCGTGCGCTGGCTGGAGGAGCATCTGCGCGCGCACCGCGGCACCGTCGTGGCGGTCACCCACGACCGCGGCTTCCTGGAGAACATCGCCACCACGATCCTCGAGGTCGACCGGGATGCCCGCACGGTGCGCCGGTACGGCGACGGCCTGTGCGGATACCGCGCCGCGAAGGCGGCCGCCCGGCGCCGTGCGGAGCAGGAGCACGCGCAATGGGCCGGTGAGCTGGCCCGCATCGAGGAATCGCTCGAAGCCTCGGGCCGGCGGCTGGCCGTCACCGGCAAGGACCCGGGGCAGGGCTTCGGCAAGCACCGCCGCTCGCACGAGGCGAAACTCGGCGGACAGGTGCGTTCTGTCCGGGAGCGGCTGGCTCACCTGCGGCGCAACCCGGTGGCGGCGCCGCCCGAACCGCTGCGGTTCACGGCGGCCCTGCCGGCGGCGGGCGTCACGCGTCGCGTCGGCCGCCGGCTGGTCGAACTCGAGGACATACGCGTCGGCGAGCGGCTCCGTCTGGAGGGGACGCTGACGATCGCGTCCGGGCAGCGGCTGCTGGTCACGGGCGAGAACGGGGCGGGCAAGACGACACTGCTGCGCGTCCTGGCGGGCGACCTGGAGCCGGACGCGGGCACGGTGTGCCGTCCGGGCCGGATCGGGTACCTGGCCCAGGAACTGCCCGCGCGCTCGACGCGGCTGCCGCTGCTCGCCGCCTTCGCGGCCGGGCGGCCCGGGCTGGCGCAGGAGTACGCCGAAAGGGTGCTGGCGCTGGGGCTGTTCCGCGAGGAGGACCTGGACGTCCCGGTGGCGGAGCTGTCCGCGGGCCAGCGGCGGCGGCTGCAGATCGCCCGGCTGGTGACGCGCCCCGTGGACCTTCTCGTGCTCGACGAGCCGACCAATCACGTCGCGCTCGACCTGGTCGAGGACATTCAGGCGGCGCTCACGGCGTATCCGGGAGCGGTGGTCGCCGTCTCGCACGACCGCGGCTTTCGCGAGCGCTTTTCAGGAGAGCGGCTGGAGCTGCGGGGCGGCCGCAGGTGCTGACCCGCACGCGGAGGCTGTCCCCGGGGCGGGGTCGGTCCGCCAGGCGACGCCCGTCACCGTCGTGGCCGCCACCGTGGCCATCATGGGGCGAGTCCGGCGGACAAGGCCGCCGGTGTGGCGTCGGCGGTGTTCAACGTGTCCCGCCCGGTGGGCAGCGCCATGGGGGTGGCCCTCTTCGGCACGCTCCTCGGCGCGGCGGGCGGCATGATCGGCGGGCTGCACGCGGCGGCGGTCATCGCCTCGGCGGCGTTCCTGCCGGCGCCGGTGCCGGCCGCGGCCACCGGGCGGCGCCGGGCCGATGCCGCCCGGGCCCGCTCAGGCCGCCGGAACCTCCCGGGCACCGGGCCCGACGGTCTGCCTTCGGCGGGACGGCCGGCATGGAGCTCGTTCCGGGGTCCGGCGCCGGCTTCGGCAGGATCGGTGACCGCTGTGCGCTCAAGGGTGTCCGGCGTGAACGGGAGGCGGGGCGGGCGGGGATGCGGAACGCTGCCCCAGGTGGTCTTCGGCGTGGGTCGCCGGCACCGTGTCACCGGCCGAGGTCACGGCGGGAGGGGACGCCGGGCGCCGGACCGCGTCCCCGTACCGGTGCCGTTCGGGCTGTCAGCTGTTCTGCAGGGTGCTCCGGCGGTCCTGGTCGGAAAGGCGCAGGAGTGCCGCGCCGGTCGGGGTCAGGGTGTGCAGGACGGTGTTCGCGTGCCGGTGGCTGGCGATGAGTCCCGAGTCGCGCAGGACCGTGGTGTGGTGGCTGGCGTTGGCCGTGGACACCGAAACGGCGCGGGCTATCTCGGAGTTGGTCGCGCCGTGCGTCACCGTGCGCAGTACCGCGGCGCGGGTGCGTCCGAGCAGGGCCGACAGCGACGCCTCGGCCGGGCGGGGCCGGGGCGCGGGAGCGGACGGCGCCGGCGGGTAGAGCAGGACGGGCGGCAGGTCCGGGTCGGCGTAGGAGACCGGCTTCTGCCAGCAGAAGTAGGAGGGGATCAGGAGCAGTCCGCGGCCGCCCAGGTGCAGGTCCCGGTCCAGGCCTCCCCCGTACTCGACCTCCAGGACGGGGGCCTTCCACCGCATGGCGGGCTTCAGTCCGCCGAGCAGCGCCTCGGCTCCGCCGTGCAGCAGATCGCGTCCCCGGCGGGCGCACTCGGCGTCGACGCGGGCCTGCATGCGGTCGGCGTAGGGGGCGATGACGGCGTCGTGGTACTTGCGCAGCACCGCGACCAGGTCCGCGCGGACATCGTTGTCGGCCAGCCGGTACATGTCCGCGGGTACGGTTCTGACCTGGGCGAGGAGACCGATCTCGTGGCGGACCCTGGACGGCGGGGTGTCGAGGATCGCGTCGAGTCCGCTGTCCAGTCCGTGACGCGCCTCGGCCGGGGTGAGGAAGTCGGGGAAGTAGGTCGCGCGGGGGAACAGCGGGAAGAGCAGTTTGCGTACCTCGGCGCCCAGTTGCCGGGTGGCGATGGCTTCGCGGGCGTCGCGGTACCAGGCGGCGTGGGCGCAGCGGCCGAGCTGCGACTGCAGGCGGTGCAGGCTGGCGGCGATCTCCCACAGGGGGTCGGGTCTGACGGCGAGGCGGGTTCGTGCGAGATCCTCCGTGGTGAAGTGGATACGCAGCACGGTCCCCCCACGCGTGTTTCTTTTCCCGACGCGGCCGACAATGCCGCGCCGCCCCCGTGAAAGCAAGATCGAAACGGGTCAACTCGCGGCTTGCACAGGCCAGTTGGCGCCGTGGGGGCCTGGCGGTCATCACGGGACGATGGCGGCGACCTCCCGGCGGATGGCGGGCAGGTCGGTGAAGACGGTGCCGGGGCAGTCGGTGTCCGCCCAGTTGCGGTGGCCGCCGATGACCGGCGCGGCGCGGCTGACCCCGCTGACCGGGTTGAGGTAGAGCACCTTGCCCGTGGGGGTGAGCGCGTGCCGTGCGGCCAGGTCGGCCAGGAGCCGCACGAGCGCGGTGCGTGCGGCGGACGACGGGGGTGTGGCCGTCAGTGTTCCCAGCAGGGCGATTCCGATGTTGCCCGTGTTGTAGCCCTGGACGTGCGCGCCGGTCACGAGCCGGCCCGCCGGGTCGTGTGCGGCCGTGCCGTCGGTGCCGGACCAGCGTCCTTCGTACACCAGGCCGTTCCGGTCGATCAGGAAGTGGTAGCCGATGTCGCCGTAGCCCTTGCCGACCGTGTCGTTGCGGTAGATCGCCCGGACCACCGCGGCCGGGTCGGGATCGCTGCTCCCGTCGTCGGTGTGGTGCACGGTGAGGGTCTGGACCGGGTAGTACTCGGGCGGCCAGATCTCCGTACCGTCCGCGTACCGGAGTGTCTCGTCCGCGCCCCACGCGGCCCGGGACAGCAGCGTGTACGCGGTCGAGGCCGAGGCCGCCGCCGAGGGCGGGCGGGGCACCACGCTCAACGCGGCGGCGCCGAGCGCGCCGAGGATCACGCGTCGGGGTACTGGGGACGGCATGGGGTCCGCCCCCTGGGGGCGTGCGGCCTGCGGGTCCGGGTCCGTCATGGCGTGATTCCTCCTGTGAGGGGGTTCGCGGCCCGGCCCGCCCGCTCCGGGAAGGCGGAGGCGGGCGGGCCGGGGCGACGGGAGGTCGCTGTTACAGGGCGCAGGCGGGCTTGGGGGTGTAGAGGCGGGACCACGTGCTGGAGCCCACGATGCCGTCGGCGCCGCCGGTGGTGCCGTTGCACGTCTGCACGTAGTACACGCCGTCCGCGGTCGCCGGGCCGTAGTCCCCGTCGACGTCGATGTAGGCCGGGTAGTTGCTGTAGTTGTTGATGAGGCACTGCACCTGCTTGACCGCACTGCTGTTGTCGCCGGGGTGGACCGTGGGCCGCGCGGAGTCGGCGATGTAGTTGCAGTTGCTCTCGGCGGCCGAAGCGCTTGCGGAGGGGGCGCCGACGAGCATGCCTGCGACGGCGAGCACGGCGGTGCTGCACAGAGCAGCGAGGCGATGGGTGCGCATGACGTCTCTCCCGGGGTGTGCGGTGATCGTGATGAAAGCAATCGTGCGAGTGAACACGATCACCGTCCACGAGATTCGACCGTGCCGAAAACAGGCAGCTCAGGTGCCATGAGGCGGCGGGAGACACCCGTCGCCGGGCCGAGCGGTGCGTTCGGCCGGCGCGTGGGGGCGGGGGCGGGAAGTGCGGTCCCGGAGCCGGTGGTTCGGCCGGAGGGACGGGGAACTTCGTTCGGCGGAGAGGAAGTTCGCGGCCGGTGCACAACCGTTCCGGCCTCCCGCGAGTCACCTGGGGCAGGAGCAAACGTCTCCAAAGATCACAAGGGGGAAATATGCGATTCAACCGTTCCGTTCTGACGGCGGCCGCTTTCGCCACCCTGGCGCTGGGTGCCACGACCGCTCTGGCGGCGCCCGCCTCGGCCGCTCCCAACACCACACCGCAGAAGGTCTGCGGAAGCGCCTACAAGACCGTGAACTCCGCTCCCGTCGGCTCCCTGGGCACCGTCTACCTGACGTACAACGCGTCGAACGGGAAGAACTGCGTCGCGACCATCCGCCAGAACCCGGGCACCGCCGTGGACATGTCCGCATGGATCTACGTCCCCGACACCGACGAGATCGCCCAGGACTACGGGCGGTACACCTCGTACGCGGGGCCGGCCTACGTGTACGGCAAGGGCCACTGCGTCGACTGGGGCGGCCAGATCAAGAACGTGTACGTCCAGGTGACCGGCTCCAACTGCGCCGCCTTCAAGGAGCACCGGGTCACCTTCACCCGCTGACCCGCCGCTCCCCCGGCCACCACGCTCCGTACCCCGCCCTCTCCCCTGACCGGGGTACGGAGGGCCGACGGTGATCGGGCCGGCACCCCACAGCCCGGTCACCCGGTCACCTGGTCAGGCGGAGGCGAACGCTTCCTCGGGGGCGTCGTCGAGGACGAATCCGTTGTCGAGCCGGACGCGGACCGTGACGCGGAGCATCCGTCGCTGGTGGGCGACCCACTGCTCTTCCAAGCCCCCCACCTGCTCCTCCAGCTGCTTCCTGCTCACCGGCGGCATCTGGTGGCCGAAGTCGTCGAGGAGCGACTTGAGACGCAGGTACTCACGGACCTCGTGGCTCTGCTGCCGGTGGTGCTCGTCGACACGCTCGACAGTGCCCTCGATGCCTGCCGCCAGGGCCAGCGAGGCGGCGAAGGCACCCGTCTCCTCCGGGGGCTCCCCGGCCGGGGTCACCGACCCGGCCAACCGGAGCTCCGCCGCCAGCCGCACCCGTTGGCCCACGTTCAGTGTCATCGGTCCTTCGTCTTCCTCGTCGGTCACCGGCGATCCGGCGGACGTGGCGTCGCCAGGCGTACCGGAGAGGACAGGATCATCCCACCCTCGCCTCCACTCCCGGCGCGATCGACGGTGCGGCGGGACGGGTGTCACCCGCCGGGGCACCGGAGCCGACACCTGCCGCTGGACGGCCGAGCGCGGTGTCGCGGGTGTACCCGAGCTCCCGGTGGCATCAGGAGAGCGGGTGGGACCTTTGACTCCCGTCAGGCAGGCCGAAGTTCAGCCCGTTCTCGTCCATGGCGTTGAAGACGGTCGCCCGGCTCGTCCCGAAGACGAAGCTGACGTCGATGTTTCCCTGAGCCAGATCCCCGCCTGTCCACTCGAGCAGTTCGACCCCTTTGAGGGACCGGCCCCGCAGAGCGCGCAGTGCGGGAAGAGGCTCGGCACGCCACCGCAGGTCAAAGCCGGGCCACCGAACCGGACGGCCGGGGTCGATCGTGTTCCAGGTGAGGGAGAGATCGTCGAACTTGTAGTGATTGATCTCGACCTGCTCTCCCTCGAAGTCGAACAGGACCGGGCAGTCGCAGAACCACTCGTCATCCTGAAGGTCCCAGACCATCCAGACTCTCATCAGGGTCCGGCCGGCAAGACCACGCAGGCGATGGGCGTGCTCCCGCACGACGTCACTGCGGTGGTTCAGCCACACCGGCTGGTAGCCCACGATGCCGAAATCGAACATTGCGTCATCCTGTCAGAGCTGCCTCACGCCGGCTCGACACAGGTCCGGGCCGCAGTCGTCGGCCATGTCCTCACCTCACCGCATCGCCGGCTCCCCCGGCCCCCGGAGCCGCATCCCTCGCCACGTCAGCTGATGTGGTTCGTCCAGCCGAGGCCGAGGTAGGTCGTACGGACCACTGGGTTGGCGCCGGCCATGCCCTTCTCCAGAACGCGGCTTGTCTCCGGGTCGATGATGTAGCGGAGCGAGTACGGCAGGGAAACGGGCTCGGTGCCCGGCTTCTGCACCCGCGTGGTGCCGTGGAGAACGATCTCGGTGCCCGGGCGGCCCCGGCTGTCCTTGACCCCGGGAGTCATGGTCACCCCCGGAGTCCGCGCGACGATCTGGAAGAGCGCGGAGCGCAGGTCAGGGCTCGCGGGTGACTCCGCCAGCAACTCCATGATCTGCTCAGCCCGTGTCTTGGCGTTCCTGGCGAAGAGGGCCTTGAGCTTGTCCGGTTCGGTGGGCAGCCGGTCGAGTTCGGTCCAGGGCAGACGCCGGTCGCCGGGGTCGCCGACGTTCCAGTCGGCGATGTTGTGACCGGACCTGCTCACCTCGCCGTTCGGTTCGCGAATCCAGGTGGCGCCCGTCCGGTCGCTGTACACGGTCACCGTCACCGCCCTGCGGCCGTCCTTCGCCCAGTAGTGGACCATCCAGTACTTTCCGTGGGTCGCCGGTGCCTGTGCCGAGACCTTCGCCATGTCGTTCAGGAACTCCGAAGCCGTCGACGGCGGCTTGTCGGAAACGTCCAGCACCGGGTAGACGGCCGCGCCCGCGGCGATGGCGGCCACCGCCGCGGCCGCGACCAGAACGCGTCCACGACGCGAGAGGCGGCGCCGTCGCGGCGCCGGGCCCGGCTCGTCGGGGCCAAGGACGACCAGTGGGTCCCCCCGCAGGTCCCCCGGGGGTGCGAGGGAGGCCGCCGGGCCGCCTCGCCGGGCCGCGGCGATGGGTATCACGCTGTCGTGCGCCATGGCGGAGGACGCCTGTTCGGCCTCACGCTCCGCACGGAGCACCACCATGTCGCGTACGGCCATGACCTCGGCGTCCGAGAGCGACGCCACGGTTCCGGCCGCGATCAGCTCGTCGGCGCCGGGGAAGTCGAGAAAATCGTCACGTTCGGTCGCGTCGGTCATTTCAGGTCTCCGGTCAGATCGAAGGGGGCGTCCGAACGCATACGGCTGCGGGCCCGGTGCAGGCGGGTCCGGGCGGTCGCGGCGGGTATGCCGACCACGACCGCGGCCTCGGTGGGCGTCAGCTGCTCCCAGGCGACCAGGAGCAGCAACTCCCTTTCGTGGGAGGGGAGCTGAGCGAGGAGCTCGCGCAGTGCGGGGGCCACGGCCGCGGCGACGAGCCGGTTGTCCACGGCCTCCCAGGGATCGTGGTCGCCGATCGTGCGCGCAAGGTCCGGACGGGTCGTCGCCGCGCCCCGCCAGTGAGCGGAGAGCACGTTCCTGGCCACGCCGAACAGCCAAGCCCGTACGGACCCGCGGGCCGGGTCGAAACCGCGTCGCGTCGCGTACGCCTGGAGCCACAGTTCGGCGAGCAGATCTTCGGCGGCTTCGGGCGCGCGGCGCGCGAAGTAGCCGTGCAGGGCTGCCGAATGGCGTTCCACCAACGGTGCGAAGGAAGCCGGGTCGCGTGCCGTACGGCCCAGCAGCTCCTCGTCGTCCAGGCCCGTGGTCATGGGACCTCCGTCTCCGGACCGCCGGTCGACGGTCTCACTCCTACTTGGCACAAACCACCGACAGCGTTCCCGCCCCGGCCGAGGCATCCAGCCACCACGGCGTGCCGACCACCCCCGGCACAGGTCCGTCTGCCGCACGCACCGGCTGTCGGGCCCGATACCCCACCCGTGATCCCACAAGGCGCCCCCCGCGACCGCTGCCCGAACCACCCCGTGAAAGGCGTGCCGTCGCGCACCGCCGATGTCCCCCGGTCACCGCGGCTCCTCCGGACGCGAGCCCCCGGCAGAAGTAGGGCCGACGGTGCTTCTGCCGGGAGAACCGCCTGGGCAGCGAGCACCCCAGATGATCGACTGAAGACAGACGCGGGACGCCCTCCAGGCATACGTCCTCCGGTCGGCGCACCCGCGCGGACGATCGCCGGGGGCGGCGCCGGTGCGGGAGCCGTGCCGGCCACCCGCCGCCCGGCAGAGCGTCGCACGCAGCAGACCGACCGACACCGGCCGACGGCGCCAAGCCGCGGCCCCTCACCACTCACGGGGAACCTTTCATGAACGCCTCGCGTCACCGCTCCATGCTGCTCGCCGTCACGGGCACGGCTCTGGCCCTGTCCCTCACCGCCTGCCAGGACGGATCGGGCACCAAGTCGTCGTCCGCGGCGGCCCCTTCGGCTCCGGCGGCGTCGTCCCCGGCGGCCACCGGCACGTCCGACGTGACGGATGCGACCGGCTCGGAGGCATCGGCGGGCTCCACCGGCGCCTCCACGGGTTCTTCCGGCGCGACCGGCAAGCAGGCGGCCGCCTCCACGCCGGTGTGCACGGCGGCAGATGTACGCGTCACCGCCGCCAGGCAGGACGGTCCGCCCTACACCCGTATCGTCCTGACCGCGAAGAACACCACCCGGCACTCCTGCCGGCTGACAGGCTTCCCGCACATCCAGTTCGTGGAGAGCCACAAGCAGGACGTCGCGGCCGTCGCCAAGAGCAAGCCGGCCGCACCGGTCGTGCTGACGGCCGGTGCCCCGGCCTACGCCCTGGTGAAGCTGTCGAACGGCGGGACCGACGAGAACAACGAGCCCGTGTCGGCGTTCGCCGTCATGCTGGAGGACGACTCCACGGTCATCACCGTCACCGCGCCCGGCGGCGAGGGCATCGCCGTCGACCCGGCGAAGGCCCTCACCGGCTACTGGACTCCCGAACTCCGCAACGGCGCGGACGACTTCTGAGCCTGAGCGGGTGTCACCGGTCCCGGCTCCTCGGGGTGATCTTTGCCGAGCACCCCGATGCGGGTGCGGCGGTGCCGGTGTCGGTGGATCGTGGTGCGTGAGATCTGCGGACGGGGGCGGGCCGATGCCCGCAGCGCGGCGGCGCCGGAAACCGGCGTCGCCGCGCTGCGGTCTCCTGGGCCGAATGAGCTGTGCGTATGTCGTGCAGATGATCTAAGGTCGCGCTGTTCTTCGGGAGGGGATGGCGCATGGTGCGTGGGGGGCGGTGGGCTGTGCTGTGCGTGGCCACAGTGCTGGTGCTGACAGGGTGCGGGCACCGGTGGGCCGAGAACAAACCCGCGTTCGAGAGCGCGGAGAGGCTGCCGGAGAAGCTCGCAAAGGACGGCACCACCATCCTGGTGGGCGATCCGGACGCGAAGGTGACCGTGCACCTGTACGAGGATCCGCGCTGCCCGGTCTGTGAGGAGTTCGAAACCACCGGCGGTTCCCCGAAGCTTCGGGAAGCGACGCTCGACCGCAAGACAGTCACCGAATACACCCTGGCCTCCTTCCTGGACGACAGGCTCGGCGGCAGCGGCTCGAAGAAGGCGGTCAACGCACTGCGGGCAGCACTGGAGGAGGGCAAATTCGTCGAATACCACGAAGTGCTCTACGCCAACCAGCCCGAGGAGAGCGTCGACGGGTACACCGATGCCCGTCTGATGGAACTGGCCGGCCAGGTGGAGGGGCTGCGCGGTCCGAAGTTCGACGCGGCCGTCAAGAGTATGAAATACCGCTCCTTCGTCACCGCCTCCGAGAAGGCGTACGAGCGGGCCGGGGGTGCAAAGGATCCCAAAGGGCCGGGAACGCCCACCGCTGTGATCAACGACAGGCAGATCCCGGACGATTACAACGGCGTGCTCTTCGACGGTGACCTCCTCGCCGAGCTGCTGCAGGCGATCCACGCCAGTCCCTGGGAGTGGGAACAGACCGCCCTTTGAACCCCGTCACAGGGCACGCCTGCTGAGAGGCAGCGTGTTCGCCACCGGTGCGAGCTCGCTCCGCGGCAAGGCCGGGCCATGAAAGCGAGCCCTGCTCACCGCGGCTCGCGGAAGCCGCCGCCATCAGGCATGACGGGCCTTGATAGAACGGTTTCATGAGTTCGAACGACGACCAGATCGCGCGGGCCGAGCGCCGCTTCAAAGTCCGGTTTCCCGAGGACTACCGGCATTTCCTGGCCACGGAAGGGAGCATGGCCCGGTTCGTTCCTCCGGCGGACGACTTCCTGATGATCAATGCCATCGGGGAGCTCATCGAAGTCAACGAGGCGGGTGACTTCCAGGAACGCTTTCCCGGGAGCGTCGTCATCGGCGGGGACGGAAGCCGCGAAATGCTCGCCTACGACTTTCGGCAGGAAAACCCGCCTCTGGTCCTGCTCGACGTCTCCGCCCAGGACTGGTCGTCCGCCGTCCACCAGGCGACTTCGCTGTCCGGCCTGCTTGAGCAGTTCCCCGGAACGGGATGGAAATGGGACGACTCCGATCCCCCACCTTCCTGACAGGGCAAGCAGGGGCGAACTCGGAGGGCGGAGGGGCCCTCGCAAGTTCGCCCCTGCCGCTCAGCTGTCGGTCCCCGCGGACTCCTCGCCGTGCCGGTCGACGACGGCGCGCCGCAGCACGGCCGTGCTGCCCATCAGCGTGTCGGACGTGATGCCCTTCTGCTGGTCGTGGGTGATGAAGCCGCGCGCGCCGAGGAACGCGAGACTGCGCTTGTCGAAGATCCATTCGTCGCGCGTGGCGGAGGAGGCGTCCTCGCGTGTGATGGCGATCCCGTGCCGGCCGGCCACGTCGACGGCGTCCGGGATCTCCTTGACGCCCGGTATCCTCGCGGCCGCCTTGTACAGCGCGGCGGTGTTCCGCGGCGGCATGAGTGTCTCGCTCAGCAGGTCGCCGATCAGGGAGAAGACGGCCTGTTCCCCGGACTCGCCGTCGGACACGCGCACCTCGCGGCGCAGCCGGGTGAGCAGGGCGTCGGGGTCGGTCGGCAGCGAGGACAGCCACGTGTACGTGGGGTGGTCGATCCCCGCCGGGACCGCGTCGGTGGACTCGACGGGGATCGTCTCACCGGGCATCACGGCGTCCTTGCCGGACTCGCGTATCCAGCCGAGGGTCTTGAGGGGCCTGGGGTCCTGCGAGGTCCACGTCTCCACCGTGTGCGGGGCACCGAGTTCCACGGGCCCTTCGAACGTTCCCTTGTTCGACACGGTCAGGCTCCTGACGTACACGAACTGGTCGTCCCTGACCGGTGTGACGTCGTCGGCCATGGCGGCGACGGCGATCCGGTTCAGGGTGAGCGAGGCGCTGCGGGCGTGTGCGCTGCCGGTGGCGGCCCGGTCCGCCGGCGCGGGGTCGTGGCCGGTGACGGTGAGGGTGACGGCCAGCGCCGCGGCCAGTGCCGTGGAGGCGAGGGGAACCAGGACGGCCGGACGCGTCAGCCGGCGGCGCGGTACCGGGGCCGGGGCCGGGACGGGAGTGTGGCCGAGGTCTTGGTCGATCTGCTGCATCAGGACGTCCTTGTAGTGGAGGTGTCGTCCCGGCGGGAGGTCCCATTCGGCCGGTGCGGACAGCAGCTCCAGCGCGTCCTCGGTCCGTCGACCGTCGGCGTTCATCGGGTCTCCTCCTTCAGGAACAGGGCCGCGAACGCGGCCTCACTCTCCATCTCTCCACGGGGGGCGGGGGGTTCCGTCCTCGCGCCGTCCTGCCCGGAGCTGAGCCGGGCGAGCCGGGCCCGGGCGCGCGAGAGCCTCGACCGTACGGTGCCGACGGGGACGCCGAGCGTCTGCGCGGCCTGCCGGTAGTCGAGCCCGGCCGACACGCACAGCGCGAACACCTCACGCTCCTGCCGGCGCAGCCGGCCCAGCGCCTGGTGGACCAGCGCGAGCCGGCGGGCGTCGTCGATCCGCCCGGCCGCCTCCTCCGCGAAGTCCTCCACGGGACGCGGCTGCGGACTGCGCGCGAGGAAAGCGAGCCGCCGGCGCAGGCTCCGGTTGGCGTTGCGCGCCTTGTGCGTGGCGATACCGAGCAGCCAGGGCCCCAGCGGTCCGCCCTCCGGCTCGACCCGCTCCCGGCCGCGCCAGGCGGCGAGGAACGTCTCGGACATGACCTCCTCGGCCTGGGACCAGTTGCCGGTCAGCCGCAGGGCATGGTTGTAGACCGCCCGCGCATACCGGTCGTAGAGCTCGGCGAACGCCGCCCGGTCCCCCGCCCGTATGCGCGCGCGCATGGATTCCGCTGGTTCTTTTTGACTCACACTCGGTACTCTCCGCGCCCCGCCCGAAGTTCCTGTGGCGCGCGTCACGCCCCAGAGGTGACGGACACTCGCGACGTACAGGGCCGCCGGCGTTCGGCTGTCCGTCCTTGCCTGCCACCTTTCCGTAGATGCCGGTCGGCGCGGTGCCCGGCGCCCTGGGTTCGTCCGGCTTCGGCGTCAAAAGCAGCGAGGTGGGCGAGCCGAGTCGGCAAGGTGCGGAAACCGCGTGGCATCGCGTGAACGGTCTCGGTCATGATGTGCGGCGGTGTTGTCCATACAGAGGCGGTTGCCACGTTGACGCTGTTCCCGGCCACGCGGGCCATACTCGAGCGATGCGCCGGCGATGACGCCTCGGAGACGGCGTGGCAGTGGGAGTCCATGGCCGCCGAGACCGTGCTCCGGCACGGCGGTCCGGCCGATGCGGAGGCGCTCCTGCCGCTGTTCCTGTCGGCGCCCGCCGCGCACGGGGCGCTGGTACCGGTCTTTGCCCGTCACGGCGACCGGCGGCTGGCCGCGCGCCTGCTGGAGGCGACGGTCGAGGGGGGCCGGCTGCGCGAGGGCGTGCCGTCCGGCGTGCTTCACGCCGTGGGCCGCCTGGGGTACGCCCCGGCCACGTCCCTGCTGTGGGAGCACGTCGACGGCTTGTACGACGTGTCGAAGGACGCGTGCCTCGGCCTGCTGCACCTGCCGTGCGAGGAACTGCGGGGCGCGATCACCGAGGCGCTGGAGAAGCACGAAGGGGCCGCGCTGTTCCCCGAGTTCCTGCCCGTCCTCGCCCCGAAGTCCGAAGACCCGGCATGGCTGGAGCGGCTCGTCGCATGGGGTGAGAACCACGCCTCGGTCGACTGCAACGGCGGCCTGATCCTGGGGATCTCCCTGCACGGCGGCCCTGCGCGCGCGGCTTTCACGCGGCTGTTGTGGGACGCCCGCTGGGAGGCCTGCGGTACCGGCACCGGATCGGCGCTGTGGACGTACGCGGGTACACGCGTGCTGGGCCTGGGCCTGCCGCAGCTGTACGCCGACCTGCGGGCACGGCTGCACGCCTGCGCGGACCCGGACGTCCGGGAGGACGCCCTGCGGTCGTTCATCACGCTGCTGCAGCTTCGGTGCGCGCGTGTCTGGACCGGCGTCGGGGCGGACGAGGCCCAGCCGGAGAGCTGCGACGCGCTGTACGGCGTGCTGTTCACCCCGACGCCCGACGACGGTGACACGCTCACCGGGCTCGCCGACCGCGTCTTCGGCCGTGACGATCCTCTGCCGGACGAGGTCTTCCACCTGGAGGCCGCCCTGCGCACCGCGGCGGCACACGAGTGGGCGTTGCGCGCGGCCGCCTCGCGCTGACGGACACCGGAGGGTGCGGCGGTTCCTCTTCGACGTGATCGTCGACGTGCACGGCAGTCCTCGCGGAAACCTGTGTGCCCTGCAACGTGGCGGCCGGGCTGTTTCCCGCCGCTCTGGCCCACCGGCGTCCCCGGGGCAGAGCGGTTCTCCGGGCCGGTCCCCGACAGGAAGAAGAATTCAGTTAAGAATGTTCACTTTTCATGCGTTTTCTTCGCCATCCAGGGTGGCTACGGCTCCGGATCACTGACAGAGCCACAACACGCCCCTGCGGAGAGGAGGCGCCGGCCATGACCGTCACCACAGCGGCTCCGGCACCCTCAACCGATCCAGCCCACAGCCCCGTTGCCGACCATCAGCTAGCCGTCGCCCTGCCCTACGGACTGCACACCCCGCAGGTGGCGCGGCAGATCACCGCCCGCTGGCTGGCCGCGCGCGGGGCTCCGGCTTCACGCATGTGCAATGTGGTGCTCATCGTCTCCGAACTGGTCACCAACGCCATCCGGCACACGCACGAGCCCTGCACCCTCCAGCTCACGTTGCACGGAAGCCGTCTGGACGTCGCCGTCGCCGACCACGGCGAGACGCTGCCGGAGCCGTCCGGCACACCGGGCGAGCACGGTGGCTTCGGGCTCCCCCTCATCGAGGGCCTCGGGGGAAGGATCACGACAGTTCCCGCGCTCGGCGGCAAGACCGTGCACGCGACTTTGACCCTCACCCCGTCCGGCGGCCCGCACCGCGCACCGCCGACGACCGCCTCGGTCCGGTAACCCGGAGATGTCCCGCCCCGCTCCTCGACGGGCGAACGTCGCCTGCCGCGGCGCTAGCGCGGTGTGGTGTCGTCGGCCTTGAACGGGCCGCCGTGGCCGGGCACGATCAGGTCCGCGGCGGCCAGCACCCGGAGGCGGGAGGCACGCAGCACCTTGCGGTCGGGGGCTACGGGGTCGTCCGCCGGGCCGTTCTCGTCCCACCACAGGTCACCGGCGAAAGCGACCACACCCGCATCCGTGCCGGCCAGCAGGGTGATGTCCTCGGGGCTGTGGCCCGGCGTGCGGATCAGGCGCAGCGACGGGGTGAGCTCGTAGCCCTCCGCGTCCCGGTTGGTCCACTGGTCGCCCGCGTACTCCACCTTGTGGTCGTGCACGCGGGCCCGCCCGAACAGGCCCACGTTCATGGTGTTGTCGGGGTGGTGGTGGCTGAGTACGACGTCGGTGATGTCGTCGGGGCCGAGTCCCAGTTCCGCGAGCGGGGCCAGGATCCGGTCGCGGCTCGCCACCATGCCCGGGTCGAAGATCACGTGCCGGCCCGCGTCGGCCAGGTAGGAGACGGTGGCGGCGACTCCGGGACCGGTGGAGCCCGTGTAGCCGGTGGTCAGGATCGTGTACACGGCGCTGCGGCCGAGCGGTGCGTCTGTCATGGCCTCAATCCTTCCGGGCGGGCGGTGCGTTCACGAGTGGCACAGTTGCCGCTGATCGCAGGATTCGTGCCACACTGCGGATGTGTCCCCTTTCGTGACCGTGGCCGCGTATGCCCCGCCGGGAGTCGGCCTGCTCGCCGTCGGCATCGTCGCCGAGGTCTTCGGTCCGCACGGTGAGGGGGTGCCCGGCTTCGACTTCGCCCTGTGCACCGACCGGCCGGGGTCGGTCCCCACCGACATGGGGGTGCCGCTCACCGTCACGCACGGTCTGGACCGGCTCGCCTCCGCCGATCTCGTGATCGCCCTGCCCTGGGCGGACTTCCGCACACCGCCCGAGCGGGCCGTGCTCGCCGCGCTGTCCGACGCGCACGAGCGTGGCTCCTTGGTCTCGGCCCACTGCGTCGGCGTGTTCGCGCTCGCCGCCGCCGGACTGCTCGACGGCCGGCGGGCCACCACCCACTGGCGGTTCGCCGAACTGCTCGCCCGTCGTCATCCGGGCGTCACCGTCGAACCCGACGCCCTCTACATCGACGAAGGACGCGTCGTCACGGGTGCGGGAGCCGCCGCGGGCTTCGATCTGTGCCTGCACCTGCTGCGGCGGGAGCACGGGGCCGCGATGGCCAACGCGATCGCCCGGGACGTGGTGCTGCCCTCGCACCGCGACGGCGGGCAGGCGCAGTACCTGGCGGCCCCGGCTCCCGAGGACTGCCGTGACGAGCGTCTGGCCGAGGTACTGGCGTGGGCCCGCGAGAATCTCCACCAACCGCTTCCCGTGGCGGAGTTGGCCCGGCGCGCCGTGATGAGCAGACGCTCCTTCGCCCGCCGGTTCACCGCCGCGACCGGCACCACCCCTCATGCCTGGCTGCGCGGCCTGCGGCTGAGCAGCGCCGAGGAGCTCCTGGAGACGACCGATCTGCCGGTCGAGGAGATCGCCCGCCGTGTCGGGTACGGAAGCGCGGCCGTCCTGCGCGAACAGTTCGTGCGCCGCCGGGGAGTGCCGCCCCGCTCCTACCGCCGCTCCTTCACGAACACGCCCTAGTGCCGCGGCTGGCAACGTTTGCCCGTCAAGGAGCGGCGCCATGGGGGTCCCCCTGCTCGAGCGAAGCCGAGCGCTTGGGGGAGCGTGCTCTCGGTGTGCCGGCCGGAAGTCCTCGTACTGGATGTACTTGGGCTTTCGGCCGGTGCGGCGAGTGGGGGTGCCCCCTGCTCGGAGAGCTTGGGGGAGCGTGCCGGGCGGCGCGACGGGGCAAACGTTGCCTGTCGCGGCACTAGCAAGCGGCGGCCACGGGCTGAGCCGGACAACCGGCGGCCGGTGCCGCCCCCTTGCCGGGCGGCCCCCGGACCGCAGCACACCATCCCGTCTCCCGGGCGCAGCGGTGCGGCGCCCGGGCGCGCGGTACGGCCCGTCAGGGGGTCAGTCCTCGGTCGGCAGTCCGGTTTCGCGCAACCGGGTCACCAGCTGCGCGGACGCGGCGCGCGGGGCCTGCGCGGCAAGGACGGACAGCAGGCCTTCCCAGGCGTCGAGGTGGCCGGCGTCGACGGCGGTGCGGTACGCGGCGCGGGCCTCGGCCGTGCGGCCCGCTTCCGTGTACAGGGCGCCGAGGGCGGCGTGGGCGTCCGTGTCGCCGGCTTCCGCGCCGCGCCGGTAGGCGCGTTCGGCTCCCGCCGGGTCGGCCCGCTGTTCGCGTTCGCGTCCCAGAGCGGTCCAGGTCTCCAAGGCGCCCAGGGCGAAGGCCCGCTCGGCCGCCCGCCGGGAGCCGTCGCGGTCGCCCGCTCGTTCGCGGATGCGGGACAGGGCCGACCACGCCTGCGGGGAGCCGTGGTCGGCGGCCCGGTCGGCGGCGGCTTCGGCCGCGTCAAGGCGGCCGGCCTGTTCGCGGCCGCGGGCGAGCATGATCCACGCGTCGCTGTCCCCGGCCCGCGCGGCCTCGGCGGCGGCGTGTGCGGCGCCGGCGTCGTCGCCCGCGTTCCGGCGGGACTCGGCCAGGGCCGTCCAGGCATCCGCGTCACCGACGCGCGCCGCCTGGGCGGCCGCCTCCTCCGCGGTCGTGCGGTCGCCGTCCTCCTCGGCGAGCCGGGCGAGGTCGCGCCAGGCCGCTCCGGCGCCCAGGGCTGCCGCCTCGCGGTGTGCGGCGGCCGCCCCTGACCGGTCGCCGGCCCGGTGGCGCAGGCGGGCCAGCACGGTGAAGCCCTCGGCGTCGGCGCTCTGCGCTCCGGCGACGGCCGCCTCCAGGGCCGCGGCCGGCTCGCCGCGCGCCCAGCGCAGGCGCACCAGCACGGCCCAGGCCGCGGTGATGCCCGCCTCGGTGGCGCGGGTCGCGTGCCGCACGGCGGCGGGGAGGTCACCGGCGCGTTCGGCGGCGTGGGCGAGCCCCATGTGCCCCCAGGGGTCACCGGCGTCGACCACCTGCTCGTACGCGTGCACCGCCTGCGGGGCGGCGCGCATCCGGCCGAGTGTGCGCCAGGCCAGGGCGTGGCCGGCCTGTGCCGCTTCGGTGGCGACGGCGTCCGCCGCGGCGGTGTCGCAGGCCGTTTCGCGCCGGCGTGCCAGGGCCGCCCACGCCCAGCCGTCTCCCAGTTCGGCGGCTCGCCGATAGGCATGACAGGAGCCGTCGGTGTCGTCGCTGTTCTCCCTCGCCACCGCGAGGGCGGCCCAGGCGGCGGGGTCCGTCGCGGCGGTCTCCTCGGCCGCGGCGAGGTCCCCGGTCGTCTGCCGCAGGACAGCCAGGGCAGCCCGGGCGCCCGCGTCGCCTCGTTCGACGGCGTGGGCGTACAGGGCGGCGGCCGCGCTGTAGCGGCGCCGGTGTTCGGCGGCCCGGGCCAGCGCGCACACGTCGTCGGCGGTGTGGGCCCACCGCGCCGCGTGCCAGAACGCGGCCGGGGGCGCCTGGTGGGCCCTGACGCGGCGTACGTGCTGCTCGAGGTAGTCGTCCGGCCGGTAGCCGTCGGGGGCTCCCACCCCCGGCTCGTACCGGTGGGCGATCAGGGCCCTGGAGCCGTCCGCCGTGCGGGTCAGTGTGCTGATCGCCTCGGCGAACCAGTCCTCGCCCGCGCGAGCGCGGGCGGTGGAGTCCATGAAGCCGACGGCGGCGTCCATCAGCAGGTGGGTCGGCACGGCCGCGGCGTGTCCGAGTCTGCGGGCCTCGACCGCCGCTGTCAGCACGGCGTGTTCCGGGGCGCTGAACCAGTGGTCGGGTCCCATGTCCCAGTGGCGCACCAGCTCGGGTCCGGCGGTGAGGTGCTGCAGGACTCTTCGGCCGGTGCCGGCCGCGCGCACGGCGGCTGCCATGCGCGGGTCCCGGGCCGCGGCCTGGGCGAGGTCCTCGGCCGGGCCGGCCAGCGTGTCGGGCACCTCGATCATCGTGTGACGACCGGTCAGCAACGCGCGCGCCTGCGGGGACTGCTCCCCCGCGCTGCCGTGGCGGTCGGTCATCCTGCGCAGGTGTTCGGGCCACAGGGTGCCCACCACGGCCAGCGGCGCCACCTGCTGCAGCAGGCGCCCCAGGGCGTGGGCGGCACGCTCGCCCGCGGCGCCGCTCAGATAGTCCTGGGTCTCGTTGAGCCACAGCACGGTACGCGGGTCGATGTCCCGGGCGTCGATCCACGCGAGCAGTTCGCCGGCGTCCGCGGGGAACAGCACCGGCCAGTCCGGCAGGACATCTGCCACGGCTTCGTAGGCGGCACGGGTCTTGCCGCTCGCGGAGCGGCCCACCAGCAGCACGAACACCGCGTCGTTGGCGGTCGCGGCTCGGCCCAAATGCCGGCGCAGTGTGGCGTCGTGGGGACGGGTGAGGTACTCGGTCAGCGGCGGGTCCCCCGCTCCGTCGGGTCCCGGGGCGGGGCGCACGCCCAGCCGCACGGGGTCCCACTGGGCGGCCGTGCGCAGCCCGTTCGCCGGTTCACGGTCCACCTGCCGCCACAGCGCCTGTACGTCGGCCACCGCGGTGTGCTGGTCCTCACCGGCCATCCGGGCCAGGGCGGCTGTGACCGAGAGCGTCGTACGCAGCGCTGTCGTCCGGGTGCCGGAGAGTACCTGCGCCACCTGTTCCCGTGTCGCTCCCGTGTCTGGCGCGCCCTGGTCCTGGGCGGGGTCGTCGGCGGCCGCCACGCGGGCGGCGAGCGCTGCGGGTGCGGGAGTTCCCGCTGCCCGGTGGAGGTCGTGCAGTCGCTGCTGCAGGCGGTGTCGGGGGCCCGGAGGCAGGCGGGGCCCCGGGATGCCGGGCACCGCCGGGGCGGGGCGGGGCATGTGGTCGCTCGTGTCCCCTGGCTCTTCGTCCGCCATGCGCTGTCCGCACTCTCCTTCGCTCGTCGCCGTGTGTCCGCCCTGGCCGTGCGCACCGTTCAGAGGGCTCCGTCGCGGCTCATGCGCCCAGGCGCTGCGGGGAATTCCCGGCCGAGGAACTCGACCGCGCGATCCACCGTGTCGAAGATCGGGAAGATTTTGTTCAGCCCGGTGACCCTGAACTGGCTTCGTGTTCTCTCCGACCGCATGACCAGGACCAGGGCGCCTTCATGGGCGCGGACCCGCTTCAGCCCGCCGACGAGTACGCCCTGCCCTCCCGAGTCGAAGAACTCCACCGCGGTGACGTCCACCACCAGGTGGAACCGTCCCTGGTTCACCAGGTCGACCAGTATTTCCCTGATCCGCGGCGCGACGTAGGTGTCGAACTCGGGCGTTGCGATCGTCACCAGGGTGATGGCCTCGGACAGATGCTCGTAGGAATGGCCGTGGACGACGACGGGGGCGCCGGGAGCGAACACGGCGGGGACGACGCCGCCGTTCTGCCCGGGCGGCGTCGCGGCGGGGGTTGCGCTCTCGGTCTGGTTTTTGGCCTTCGCGGCGAAAGCCGCGCGTCGTTCTGCGATGCTCTGCGCGGTGTATTCGCCGGCCATGCGCTCCACCGCGCTGTCCACCGTGTCCAGGACGGGGAACACCTTGTGAAGCCCGGTGACGGCCAGGACCCGGCGTACGCGCTCGCCGGTGACGACCAGGGCGACGCCACCGCCCTGGGAGCGGACCCGCTTCAGCGCGCCGACCAGGACGCCGAGTCCGCGACTGCCGATGTCGTCGATCGCGCTCAGATCGACGACCAGGACCAGTCGGCCCTCGTCCACTGCCTGCAGCAGCGGACCGCGCAGCACCGGCGCGGCCCACTCGTCCAGCGCCGTGTCCGATCCCTCGGCCGTGACCCGTACCAAGGTCACGCCCCCGTAGGCGTCCTCGTACGACACCTGCAGATCGGTCATCGTGTCTCTCCCGCGTACGCAGTGCGGTTGGACCGCTGCCCTGTCCCCGCCTCGGGCCGGCGAGCGCCCGTCTCGGCGCCGGCGGCCGGGGCCTGTGCCGTGCGCCGCGATCTCCTTCGCATCCGGCGCGGGACGGGCCCGCTCATCCGCTCAGGCGCACGCGTGGGAACTCACGGCCGAGGAACTCCACCGCGTGGTCCACCGTGTCGAAGATCGGAAATACCTTGGACAGCCCAGTGATCCGGAACATCTTGCGCGCCCGGTCGCCCGGCACGACGACCACCAGCGCGCCGTGATGCGCGCGCACTCTCTTCAGCCCCCCGACGAGCACGCCCAGCCCCGTCGAGTCGGTGGAGTCCACCGCCGTGAAGTCGACCACCAGGAAGTACCTTCCCTGGTTGATGACATCGACCAGCGCTTCACGAACCCGAGGCGCGGTGTAGACGTCGATGAGGTCCGTGGTGATCGTGACGAGGGTGATGTCCTCCGACAGATGTTCGTAGGAGTGGCCGAAGCCCGTGGACGCGGTGCCTTTCCGCTCCCTCGCGCCCTTTCCCTCCCGCTCCCGCTCCTTGCGGACCCTGGCCCGTTCGGCGATGTCCGTACGCCGTCGCTCCATGTTCTCCTCGGTGAACTGGCCGGCCATCCGCCGCACCGCGCTCTCCGCCTCGGTGTCGATACGGAACACGCGGTGAAGGCCGGCATTGGACAGCGTCTCGCGCACCGCCTCACTGACGACCAGTGCGACGCCGCCACCCCTGAAGTGCACCCGCTGCAAGGCGCCTGCCAGCACGTCTATCCCTGAACCGTCGATGATGTCGATCGTGCTCAGGTCGACCACCAGGACCAGCCGTCCCCCGTCGATGATCTGGCGCAGCGCGCCGCGCACCGCCGGGGCCGCTTCGCTGTCCAGGGCGCTGTCCGGCCCTTCGCCCGCGATGCGCACCAGCGTGACACCGCCGGGGGCGTCCTCGTACAGCACCTTCAGATCGGTCATCGTGCCTCCCCCCGCACGCCGTGCCACGACGCCACGCGCATTCGCCTGCCGCCATCGGGTACGCACCGGCAGAGTTCCCTGTTCCCTCGTTTTCGACAAAGCGGATGATATCCGCGCCGTGGGCCGAAGGAGCAGGCTACGCACCGCAGTTGCACCAGCCGTCCTGCTCGCGATCGCACCGTCACAGATCAACGAGCAGGAGGCCCTCCCCCGGAGTCAGGGCGCGGCGGTGAGGGCGGTGCGGGCCGCGTCGAGGAAGGCGGTGTGCGCACCGGCGTGCCGGCCGGGCGGGGCGCTCGCGTCGAGGGCTTGGTTCAGGGCTTCGGCAGCCATGGTGACCGTGGCGGGGCCTTCGAGGCGTACGAGGTTGAGTGCCTCGGTGACGGGCGGCAGAGCCGCTTGGTATCGGTCGCGGCGGTCGGTGGCCCGGGGGGTGCCCAGCGCTTGCTGCCACTGCTCACGGTGCTGGTGGGCGGTGTCGGTGGCGGCGAGGAAGGCGGCATAGGCGGCTCGGCGGACCTCACGCTGAGCCGCCAGGGCCTGCGCGGCCAGGGTCTGGCTCGCGACGTTGAGCTGCGCGTCGGCCTGCAGACGCCCGGCCTCCCAGGCAGCGTCCGCCTGACGGCGCCCGGCCTCCCACGCCGCGTCCGCCTGGCGCTGGCCGGCCGCCCATGCCGCGTCCGCCTGGCGGGCGGCCGCGTCGACGGTGCCCTGTGCCTGCCTGCGGGCCGATGCCAGGGTGAACCAGCCGGTCACCACCCCGCCCGAGAGCGCGCCGGCCACCGCGGCGCCCGCGGCGATCCATGCCGTCATCACGTCATCGGCCATTCGGTCCCCCTCGCCACGACTGATCAGGTCTCCCGCAGTGTCCCAGCCCGACGGCGGCAACCACGCCCCCACGGAACGGGGTTGCCGCCGCGGAGCCGGGACACGGTGCCGTGCGGGCACGGCTCTCGCCCCGGACACGGGCAGCGCACGACCTCGGCGGAGCAATGAGCAACCTTCGGTTGCGAAAGGTGCCGGCGCCGCCTATCGTTATGTGCAACCTAAGGTTGCGAAAGGTGGCTGCGGACATGGAGTACGGGAGCATCGAGCGCGAGCTGTACGTCGACGCCCCGCCCCAGGTGGTGTTCGACGTGCTCACCGAGCCTGAGCACATCCGGGACTGGTGGAGCGCGGAGAGCGACTTCGAGGCGGTCCCCGGCAGGCCGAGCCGTCTCACATGGACGGACGAGGGCAGCGGCGTCCGCAAGTCCGTGCCGTTCACGGTCGTCGAGTCCGATCCGCCGCGCACGCTGTCGTTCCGGTGGACCTACGAGGAGGGGGAGACCGCGGCCCCCGGCAACTCGCTGCTGGTGACCTTCGAACTCGCCCCGGCGGGTGAGGGGACCACGCTCCGCTTCCGCGAGAGCGGGTACCGCGAACGCGGCTGGGAGGCCGCCGTGCTCGAGGCGCACCACAACGACCACCGGCAGGGCTGGGACTTCTATCTGCCCCGCCTGGCGGCGACCGCCAAGCAGGCGGCGGGCGCGCGATGAACACCGGCGTCGACGACGGTCTGTGGTCGGCGATCGGCGACCCGACCCGGCGCCGCATGATCGACCTGCTGCTGGCCGAGGGGCAGGGCACCGCGACGACCCTCAGCGCCCGCCTGCCCGTCACCCGGCAGGCCGTGACCAAGCACCTGACCGTGCTCGACCGGGCCGGACTCGTCCGGTCCACGGCGGCCGGCCGGGAGCGGCGCTACCACGTGGACGAGGCGCAACTGGCGCGTGCGGTGGCCCAGTTGCAGTCGGTGGGCGCGCTGTGGGACGCCCGGCTGCAGCGCGTCAAGAACATCGCCGAGGCGATCCAGCGGGCCAAGGACGAGAAGAAGTAACGAGCCGAGAACGCGAAGAAGCGAGGAGATCGAGATGGCGGACATCCTGCACCGGGTCGGCACCACGGCGGCCCGGGACACGGTCTATCAGGCACTCACCACGGTCGGCGGTCTGGCCGCGTGGTGGACGGCCGACACCGAGGGCAGCGGCGAGGACGTGCTGCGGTTCCGCTTCGGCGACGTCGGCGGCTTCGACATGAAGGTCCTCGAACTGCGGCCGGACACCCGGGTGCGGTGGGAGGTCGTCGACGGTCCCGAGGAGTGGGTCGGCACCACGGTGACCTTCGACCTCAAGCAGGAAGGCGAGTGGACGATCATCCTGTTCGCGCACGAAGGGTGGCGCGAGCAGGTGGAGTTCATGAACCACTGCACCACCAAGTGGGCGCTGTTCCTGATGAGCCTGAAATCCCTGGTGGAGACGGGCACCGGTGCACCGCACCCGCACGACGTGCGGATCAGCAACTGGCACTGACCCCGTCCGCGGGCGGCCGCCGGAGCGGGCGTACGGCATGGCCTCACGGATGAGGGGCGCGCCCGGAGGCGGCGCCCGCGATGCGCCGACTCGCCCGAGGGGCGGCGCCGAGGGCGGTCACCTGGGATGGCGCACGAGCAGCACGGCCTCGACGTCTCCGGCGGGCGCCCGATACAGGTGCGGGGTGTCGGCGGCCCAAGTGCCGTGCATGCCGGGGCCGATCAGGACGGGGTTTGTGGCTTCACCGACGAGGGCGGTGCCGGTGAGGACGATGATGTGCTCGGTGGTGTCCGGGGAGTGGGCCGCGGATTCCTGCGTCGCTCCGGAGCGGATGCGGATCCGGTAGGTCTCCGTGACGGAGGTGTCCGCCTCGAACCTCTCGAGCAGAACCGCGTCGACGGCGTCCCCGGAGACCCTGGCGGGAGGTTCGAGATCGTGCAGAACGCCGCTCAGCGGCACTTCGAGCGCTTTCGTGAGGGCGTAGAGCGTTTCCAGAGTGGGGTTGCGGCGTCCGCTCTCCAGTTCGGAGAGCGTCGCCTTGCCGATCCTGGACCTGCGCGCCAGTTCGGAGAGTGACACCCGCCGCGCCTCGCGCAGCTCCTTCAGACGCAGGCCGACGGCGGATGCCAGATCCATGATGCCCCTGTCCGTTTCGCGGGTCCGGTTGATTCCGGAGGCTTGAGGGATCTATCGTTCCACATACGGAACGTTCTGTATACGGAACGCATCCCTGGTGCGAGGAGGAGTTGCATGGCATCCCAGGAAGACACGTCCCTGCCGGTCCGCAGCATGGATGTGGCCCGCGTCCTCGCCGAGGCCGGCGCGGGAGGCCGGGTGCGCGAACTGGCGGATTCGACGCGGACGGCGGCCGAGGCCGCCGCGGCCCTGGGCTGCGACGTGGGCGCAATCGCCAACAGCCTCGTCTTCGTCTCCGACGGCGAACCCGTCCTGGTGCTGACCAGCGGCCGCCACAAGGTGGACACCGCGGCGCTGGCCGCCCGTTGGGGACGGGGCACACTCCGGCGCGCCACCCCGGAACAGGTGCGTCAGGCCACCGGACAGGCCATCGGCGGAGTGGCTCCGGTCGGCCACCCCCGGACGCTCCCCGCCGTGGTCGATGCGGCCCTGGCCGACTACCCGCAGCTCTGGGCCGCGGCCGGAACTCCTCGCACGGTGTTCCCCACGACCGTCACCGAACTCCTCCGGCTCACCGGCGGGCTCCTGCTCCCCGTCGGCCCGTGACCGGTACTTCCCGCGCGGGCTACGCGGCCGGCAAGGCTGTCGCTCCGCGGCGATCGGCTCAAGGGCGGTACAGGCGCCCGACTGCTCCGGCCCGCCGCCCCCGGCCCCGACGGTCACCGCCCGCCGAAGTCCGGGGGCCGGCCGGGCGGTTGCGCCGCGGACAGACCGGCGGCACGGCCGTCGCAGGTGAGGTGCCCGTGCGGGGCGCTTCAGAGTGATCGGTCGGGGGGAATCCGCTCGCGGCCGCCACGCAGGCTCGGGAACGGCCGCGCTCCGCTTCGCCCGGCGAGCACCCGGCAGAAGAGGGGCTACCGCAAGTGGCGCTCCGGCACGCGCGGTTCGGGCATGCTCAGTCGCATGCCGCGACGGTCGTGACCCGGTCGATGATGGGGACGCCGTCCGACCACATGACCGCCGTGGCCGTGGTGCAGTCCACCCACGTTCCGCTGCCCGTGGCCTCGTACTTCACCGGGCCGGCGTACTGCGAGTACGTGCCGTCGTCCACCTTGCACGACACGCCGGCTTTGTTGGGGCACAGCTTGAGCTTCATCTTCTTGGCGGCACCGAGGTTGTTCTCGAAGACGGCACACGCTCCGTACTTGCCGGAGCCGTGCATGGTGTAGGTGAACAGGGTTCCGAAACGCCGTGCGTCAGGCAGACGTTCCGCGTATTCGAGTCGATAGCCGCTGCCGCACAGCGTTGCCGTGGCGCTGACCGCCGCGGGGTCCTCGGCCGCGACGGCGCGCGTCCGTGTGCTGCGCGCACCGGCCTCGGAGAACTCGACGCCGGTCCCGGGAACGACCTCCTGGGCCACTACGGGGGTGCGGTCTTCCGCCAGAGACTGGGGGGCTGCCGCCAGCACGGAGACGAGGGCGGCGGCCGGGGCGACGGCGCGTATCAATGTGTGCATGGGACTCGGGTGTTCCTCTCGTTGCGCATGGTTAGGTCAGAGACAGCCGGCAGCCCTTTCCTGCCGGCTCGGGAGGTGGGAGTTCCTCGCGTCACCGTGCGACGGGTCAGCCATGGACAAGGGGTGAGCCTTGGAGGTTCTTGGTGATGGCGGCCTTGCCGTCGCCCTCGATGTCGTAGACGACCGTCGAGTCCGCCGACCACCACACCTCGCCGTCGTAAGTCGTGGACGGGGCCAGGCAGTTGTTGACCGGCTCGTCGAGGAACCAGGTGTAGTTGTCGTTGACGAGCCGGGTCAGATCGCACGTCTTGGTCGTGACGACGTGGTCCTCACTCGTTTTGGTCAGACGCTCCTCCAGCCTTGCCGTGACCTTGAAGCTGGTGAACCGCTGGGACAGGTCGATGGCCTGGTCGTCGACGATCTGCCAGCTCAACATCGACTTGCCCGAGATCAGCCCGTTCTTCTGCGAGGCGGTGTTCTGCGCGTAGTAGGTCGTCGTGGGCTTCTGACCGGGAAAGACGACATCGAACTGAGAACGGGAGAACTGGTCGGTGGCGGATGCGGGGGCCGCCAGCAGCATGCAGGCGGCCGCGGCAGCGCCCATCGATCCGACAGCGGTGAGCAGGTGACGCATCGGGGACTCCTTTGTCGGTGAACAGGCAGGATCGGGACGTGACCCACAGAGGCGGCTACAGAAGCGGCTACAGAGCCGAAGAGACGGCCTGGAAGACGAGGAAGGGAACGAGGACGGCCGGCATGGCCATGAGCCACGGCCCCGCGGGCCGCTCCCGGCGCCACGGGACCAGGCCGTCCGCCAGGGCCACCAGCGCCAGCACCAGCGCCAGCAGCCCGGATGCGGCCACGGTCCACGTGGCCACGCCTGCCCGGTCGCAGTCGGCCCCGCACACTTCGATGATCGTGCTGGAGCGGTCGACGGCCGATCCGCCCCACCGGTGTCCGGAAAGCCACCACAGGCTGTACAGGGGCACCATGGCCGGGACCCCGACGAGGAGGTTGACCAGCAGTGCCGGCCATGTCGGCCGCGGACTGCTCATCAGGCGTGTTCGCGCATCGGCGCGTGGTACTTCGCGAAGGTCCGGGACGGGCTTCTGCGCTTCCTGCCCTCCGTCTTCGTGTCCGCCGTGGTCCCCTGGCAGCGGATCAGGACCTTTCCGGTGTCCGCTTCCGACGGGTCGACGCACGGGACGATGAAGAGGTCCTGCCGGTCGGCGCAGGCAATCGGATGCTCCGGCCGCAGGGCGGACATCGTTCCGGGTCCGAAGCTGTTGGGCAGAGAGGAAGTCCCCGGCTCCCGCCGCGGGGCGTGAGCAAGGGAATGCATCGCATTCCGGCTGGTCCGCTCGTCCTCTTCGACGGTCATGCCGATGCCGGTGCCATAAGTCGCGTCGGCGAATTCCTGCGCCGGTAACGCCGTCTCGTCGGCCATCAGCACCCCTCCGTTTCGGGCAGGGGAAATCACACGAGAGGCAGGCGGCTCCCCCATGGCCCGCGCCAATACCCCCCTCTTTCCGAACGGTTGGTCAGACGCGTTCGAGGCGGGCGATGCCACTGTAGGCAGGTGATAACTGGGAGACGCAAGAGAAAACCGACGGATCGCTCCTCCCGTGTGGCGTGAAAGCGACACGTCAGCCGGCCGGCCGAGACCATGATTCCGCTGCGGTCACGGAGAATTCCCGGGGAAGAACAAGCGCCGCCCCGGGACGGCGCATCGCACCAACTCGGCCGAAATCAGGTCCCTTTCCCGCCCCCCGGATACCCACGAATCCGGTCATGTCCCTGCCCGGCAAAGCCCTCTCCGCGACCGGCACCGGCTCGGGCTCGGGCATCGAAAAAGACCCTGTCCCGGACAACCGGGACAGGGTCTTCACAGAGCGCCGGGCAGGCCTTGCACCTGCATTTCCCCGCAGGAAGCGGGGCGTCTTTCCTTGGACCACCAACGCATCACCGACCGGCGCGACCTCCGCCGTTCAGCTCAAGATCAATAGTACCAGTGCGGCGCGCCGGGCTCCAGACCTGCGGAAACCCGGCGACCTTCACGCCGGTAAGGGAGCGCTCAGTGCTGTACCGCGAGTCCGGGCCGGTGCCGCCGCATCGCGTCCAGGACCGCCTCGGGCGGCACCGGCAAGGTGTTGGTGGCCATGGTGGCCGGGCCGAAGCCAAGTCGTGCGTTCATGGACGCGGTGCCGCGGACGAGCTTGGGTGCTCGAGCCAGATAGGCGTCCGGATCGTGCAGCACCAACTCGATGAACCACTGCGAGGTGTTGCGGACCCGCTGCTCGCGTATCCGCACGGCGGCTATCTCGTCCCAGCCGAACCGGCCCAGCCTCACGTGGTCCACTCCCGCGTCGTCCAGCACCAGCTCCGGACGGCCGCGGAGCAGGCGCCGGCCGATAAGCACCGAGCAGAACCCGAAGAAGGGCACGGCCAGCGCCCCCGCCACAGTCATCTTCGTGGTGCTGTGGGCGACCAGGAAACCGATGCCCAGAGCGACGAAGACCAGAGAGCCGGCCAGCATGGCCCACACACGTCTCTTGGCGAGCGGGTAGACCGTCGGGGGCAGCGGAACGCCGTTTCTGATCACGGGCTCAGACGATAGGACCAGAGCCCTCGTCAGCGGAAGCCTTCTCCCCTGGGCCTGGCCGGCCGTTCAGACCGCGTCGAGGCCGGCCGTGTCCCGGACGGTTGCCTTGCTCTGGGTCAGGGCGGACAGGGACAGGGCGCCGGGTCCGAAGAAGACCAGGAGCAGGAACGCCCAGCAGAACAGCGCGGGCGACAGGCCGCCGTTCTGCAGGGGGAAGAGGCCGTTCTTCTGGTGCTCGGTGAAGTAGGCGAAGGCCATGGCCCCCGAGCTGAGGAACGCGGCGCTGCGCGTCGCGGCTCCCAGGAGTACGAGAACACCGCAGAGCAGTTCGATGACCCCGGCGTACCAGAACGGCCAGTCGCCCACGGGGCTGCTTTCCCGCCCCAGTATTCCGAAGAGCGTGGCAGCGCCCTCGCTGGCGAAGAGCAGGCCGAGGACGATACGGAACAGACCGAGGACGAGGGGCTGGTGGCTCGACAGCCGGTCGCTCAGGCGTGGGGTGCTCATGGGTGCGTACTCCTTGGATCGGTCGGGTGCGTACCCGGGTGGCATGAGGGGCCGGGCTTGTGCGAGATCCCGTCCCCTTTTCCTCTGCATGTTTCTCTACGTGTTTTCTCTACGTGCGCGCGGGATCGTCGGTTCAGTGCGGTGTCCTGCCGTTTTTTGCCCCGTGTCACTTCGAGCGGATCAGCTGTGCCCGCACGCCGTAGTGGTCGGACAGGTAGGCCTGGCGGCCGTCGGCCAGTGTGACCTTGTCCTGGAACACGAGGTCGGCGTCGCCGGTCAGTGTCTCCCCGGCCGCGGCCCGGACCAGTACGTGGTCCAGGGCCGGCGGCGACGGCCATCGAGGTGTGGGCCGGTAGGTCGGACGTGTGTCGCCGGCGAGGATGTCGCGCAGTCCCGCTGCGGCGATGAAGTCGGCGAGTGCCGCCGCGTCGCGCGGGATGTTCAGGTCGCCGGCCACGGCGACGGGCAGGGACGGGCCGATGGCCGCGATCAGCTCGGTGAGCCGGGCCAGTTCGGCGGCCGCGATCCGCGTGTACCGGTTCGCGGGGGACCAGTCGTCGTCGCGGTTGGCCGACAGGTGGGTGTTCACGACCACCAGTTCACCGTCCGGGGTGGCGACGGAGGCCAGCAGGGCTCCCTTGCGCATGAAGAATTCGCCGCGCACCGGGCCCGTCATCGGGTACGGCACGAACCGCCATCGGCTGATCGGCCACCGGGACAGCAGCACCAGGCCGCCCTTGAGCAGGACCGTGCCCGAGCAGGCGACGTGCCGGTATGCGGGAGCGGCACGGCGGATCAGCCGGGCGTTGCGGCGGAACATGACCTCCTGCAGGCAGACGATGTCGTAGTCGGAGCGGCCGAGTGCCGCGCCGAGGGCGCGCAGCCGGGCCGGGACGTCGCCGGTGAAGAGGGTGTTCATGGTCAGCAGTCGCAGGGCCTTCACGAACGTGTCGCCTTCCGTCCGGTGGCCGCCTGTCGGGCGTGCGGGGAGCCGTCCACGGCCGTGCGGGGAGCGGCTCGCGTCCGTGCGGGGAGCCGCAGCGTTGATCGTACTGTCGCCCGTGCCCGCCGAAGCCCGGGGGCGTGGACGGACGCCGCCGCGAGAGCCGGGGAGCGCGGGCGGGGGCCGGCGGCCCCTGCCCGCGCTCGCGGGGCAACGCTCACGGGTCGCCCGTGCGGCGGGCCGTGGGCCCGCCCGCACGGATGCCCCGCGGTCACGGCGGGTCTAGGCCGACAGCTGCCACACCGCGTACGCGAGCGCGTCCGCGTTCCGGTCCAGCGCCGTGTCGTTGATGTTCGACGACTTGTCGCACGAGGAGTGGTAGCAGGCGTCGAAGGCCTTGCCCGCGGTGCCGCCCCACTTGGCGGCCTGGGCGGACGTCTTGATGTAGTCGGCGCCGCTGAACAGGCCGCCGACGGGGATTCCCGCGTTCTTGAAGGGTGCGTGGTCCGAGCGTCCGTCGCCCTCGGTCTCGATCTCGGTGGCGACGCCGATCCCGGTGAAGTACGTCTTGAAGGTCTTCTCGATGGTCGGGTCGTCGTCGTAGACGAAGTACCCCGGGTTCGGCGAGCCGATCATGTCGAAGTTCAGGTAGCCGCTGATCTTCGAACGGTTCGCGGTGGTGAGGCTGTTGACGTAGTAGCGCGAGCCCACCATGCCCAGTTCCTCCGCGCCCCACCAGGCGAACCGGAGGTGCTTGGTGGGCTGGTAGCCGGCCCGGGCCACGGCGAGTGCCGTCTCCAGCACGGCCGCCGAACCGGAGCCGTTGTCGTTGATGCCGGGGCCCGCGGTCACGCTGTCCAGGTGGGAGCCGGCCATGACGACCTTGCCGGTGTCGCCGCCGGGCCAGTCGGCGATCAGGTTGTAGCCGGTGCTGCCGCTGGAGGTGAACTGCTGGACGGTCGTGGTGAACCCGGCCGCGTCCAGCTTGGCCTTGACGTAGTCGAGGGAGGCCTTGTAGCCGGCGCGGCCGTGCGCGCGGTTGCCGCCGTTGGCGGTGGCGATGGACTGGAGCTGGGTGAGGTGGGCCTTGACGTTGGCCACGGGGAGGTCGGGCGCGGCGGCCGCTGCCACGGGGGCGGGGGCCGCCCCGGCTATGGAACCGCCGGTGAGCAGCACGGCGGCCGAGACGACAGCGGTCGCCGAGGCGCGCCCAGGAATGGAGAGCTTCATGTGGGGGGCTCCGAATTCCAGGAAATCCCGGCGGAGTTCTCACGAGGGGGCGTGAGGTGTCCGGGGATTCCACGGTGAGTGGGGTGACTGGATGGTGAAGGTGGGACTGACTCACCGTCAAGAGTGGTATTCGGTCACGCGTGTTCGTATACCGGACACCCCCTTGGGTGCCGGTTCTGTCCGCCGCGGGTACGGGGCCGCCGTCCGGCGCCGGCAGTCGGCGGACCGGCCCCGCCCCCTGTTGCCCGGACCCGCCGTGCCTCCCGTGTCCGCGCGGCGACGGCATCCGGCCACGGAGCCTCGGCGAAATCCCGTTGGCGAACCACGGCGACCGTTGCTACTCTCCCGGAGGCCGTGCGAGAGAACGAGGAGGTGGTACCCGTGAACGCAGTATCGACATGGGTGCTCCCCTCCGGGGCCACGGTCGGGCGATAGGTCGTCCGGGAGCGCCGCTTCGAGCCCTCCCGAAAGGCACGACCGTGCACTTCACTTCCGAACAGCGCCTCGACGACGGCGTCCTCGAGCGCGAGTTCACCCTCGGCGACATCCCCGGCACCCTGTGGACACCCGAGTCCGCCGTTCCGGCCCCGCTGGTCCTGATGGCCCACAACAACGGCCTGCCCAAGGCGGAACCCCGGCTGGTGGCCCGGGCCCGGTACACCGCGGCGCGCGGCTACGCGGTGGCCACCATCGACGCCGCCGGCTGCGGTGACCGTCCCCGTTCCGCCGCCGACGAGCGGGCCCGCGCCGACCTCCGGCGGGCGATGCAGGCCGGCGAGCCGGTCGACGAGATCTTCGAGTCCTTCATCGGCCCGCTGGTCGAAAACGCGGTCCCGGAATGGCGGACCACTCTGGACGCCCTTCTCGAGCTGCCCGAGATCGGCGGCCCGGTCGGCTACTCCGGGGGGTGGACCGCCCTCGGCATCCGCCTCGCGGTGGCCGAGCCGCGCATCGCGGCCGCGGGCTTCTTCGCCGGCGGGTACGTGCCCCGTGCCCAGCGCGAGGAGGCCCGGCAGGTCACCGTTCCGCTGCTGTTCCTGCTGCAGTGGGACGACCAGGGCAATCCCCGGCAGCGGGCCCTGGACCTGTTCGACGCCTTCGGCAGCAAGGAGAAGACGCTGCACGCCAATCTGGGCGGGCACACCGGCACCCCGTGGTTCGAGCTGGAGGACGGGTGCCGGTTCCTGGACCGGCACCTGAAGTAGGGCCGGGGCGCCCGGCGGGCAGCTGACGTCGGGCGGTGCCGGCCAGGACGCCGTCGTCGAGGACAGGTCCCGGCCCTCCTCGACGGCGGTGTCCGGCAGGCGCACGACCGCCCGATGACGGCGGTACCGGGCATCTGCGTCTTGGCCGCGGGAGGCCCGGCCGGGAGGTCCGGCCGGGCCTCCTGCCTGAACCGCCGGCCGCGCCCCGAACGGGTCACGTGGTGCGGCCCGGGGAATCGGCCTCGCCGGAACGGCTTTTGCCGCCGGCGCCGCCGGCTGTGGCCGCGGCGCCGGCGGCATGGCCTACGGAACGAGCTTCAGCAGTTTGTTCGGTGAACCCGACCCGATTCCGCCGAGGACTCCACCGGTCGCGCCGTTGACCAGCGCGCTGCCCACGCTTGCCGGGGAGGCGCCCGGGTGGGCCGTCAGGTAGAGGGCGGCGGCCCCGGAGACGTGCGGGGCGGCGAACGATGTGCCGTTGCCCGTGTACGTGGCCGAGTCGGAGGTGTTCCAGGCCGCCGTGATGCCGGAGCCCGGGGCGAAGAGGTCCACCCGGGAGCCGTAGTTGGAGTAGCTCGCCCGTGCGTCGCCGCTCGTCGTCGCGCCGACCGTCAGCGCCTCCGAGACCCGGGCCGGGGAGTAGTTCGACGCCAGGGCGCCGGAGTTGCCCGCCGCGACGGAGTACGTCACCCCGGAGGCGATCGAGTTCTTCACCGCGGTGTCCAGCGAGGTGCTGGCCCCGCCGCCGAGGGAGACGTTGGCGACGGAGTCGGCCACGTGATGTGCGGTGATCCAGTCCACGCCCGCGATGACCCCGGCGGTCGTGCCGGAGCCGTCGTTGCCGAGAACCCGGACGGCGACGATCTTCGCCTTCTTGGCCACGCCGTAGGTGGTGCCGGCGGCGACGGTCGCGACGAAGGTCCCGTGGCCGTAGCCGTCCTGCGCGGTGGCGTCGTTGTCGACGAAGTCCCATCCGTAGGAGGCGCGGCCCGCGATGTCCTGGTGGGTGATGCGCACCCCGGTGTCCAGGACGTACACGGTCGACCCGCCGCCCCCGGTGTCGGGGTAGGTGTAGGTGCCGTTCAGCGGAAGGTTCGTCTGGTCGGTCCGGTCCAGGCCCCAGGGAGCGCCGGTCTGCGTACCGAGCGTGTGGACGACCTGGTCCTGCTCGACCGATGCGACCGCGGGGTCGGCCGCCAGCCTTCTGGCCTGGGCGCCGGTGAGCTGGACGGCGTAGCCGTCGAGCGCGGAGGTGAACGTCCGCCTGACGGTGCCTCCGTACGGGGACACCAGGCCCTTGCCGCGTGCGGCGGTGGCCTTTAAGCCGGTGTTCTTCTTGAGCGTGACGATGTAGCTGCCGGGAACGGCGTGGGGGGAATTCGCCCCCAGGACGGTTCCCTCGGCCGGTGCGGCCTGGGCGGGGAGGGCGGAAAGGGTGCCGACCGCTGTCGCCGCGGCGGCTGTTGTGGCGATCGCCGTGGCGATGCGGCGCTTCATGGTGCGTCCTGCTGCCATGTGGGGAGGTCCTTTGCGACCGGGCACGGGAATCCTGGTGCGGATCCCGGCCGAACCATGCGAGGCACTCGGGTCGGTGCCACAGAGCGACCATGGGTTCCGCGCCCGACACCCGGAAAGGGATTACATGCACACGTCATGAATCCGTCATGTGCGGCCATCGTGCGCAGCACTGCGGCCACAAGAGGTCACGTCCGCTTACGAGTTGGCGCGGCAGGAGGCCGTCGGCGGGTTGACCTTCGCATCGGTGTGATGGTTGTGCAATCGGGTCATGGACAGGGACTTGGACAGGGACTCGACGGACCCCGGATCGTTTCGGCTCGGACTGGCGCTGGAGGGCACGGGCTGGCACCCCGCCTCGTGGCTGCTGTCGTCGGTGACGGATGCCGAAGAGGTCTTCAGCGGCGGCTACTGGACGCACTGGGGGCGCGCGGCCGCGTCGGGCGGCATCCACTTCGTCACGCTCGAGGACGGCCTGAGCCTGCAGAGCGACCGGTTCGGTACCGCCGACCAGGCCCGTGACCGGGTGCGCGGCAGACTCGATCCCGTCGTCACCGCGGCACTCCTGCTGGCGACGACGGACATCGGCGAGGTGGTGGTCTCGCGCAACGTGACGCACACCAACCCGTTCCACGTCGCCGCCCAGATGGCGTCCTTGGCGGCCGTCGGGCCGGGCCGGGTGACGTGGCGGCCGCAGGTCTCCGCCGACGCGCGCGACGCCGCGGCGGTCGGCGGACCGGCGACGCCCCGGCTGCGGCCCGAGGACGTGTACGTCCCGACCCGCATCGCGCGCCGGCTCCGGGATCTGTTCCGTGACGCCGAGGACTACGTGCGAACGGTGCGCGAGCTGTGGGGGACGTTTCCCGCCGGGAGCCTGGGTTCCGGGGACACGTTCCTGCGCCGGGACATGGTCGCCCCGTTGCGGCTCACCGGGACGGAGAGGTACCCGGCGGCCGGCCCGCTGACCGTCCCGACGCTGAGCACCCCGAAGGTCGCGGTGCTCGCCCACCATGCCCTGGAGCCGTACCGGCTCGCCGCCGCCGTCGCGGACCGGGTCTTCGTGACTCCCTCTCAGGAACATCCGCTCCCCTCGCTCCTGACGGCGTTCCGGGAGATCGAGGGGCTGACGCCGGACGCCGGCGAAACCGAGGTGTACGCGGACGTGGCGGTGGTCCTGGGCGACACCGACGAGCACGCGAAGGCCAGGCTGGCCCGGCTGGACGAAGCCGCCGGTCTCCTCTGGGCACCGGACACGCACGTGTTCGTCGGAACCGCGGACCGCCTCGCCCGGGAACTCGCCCGCTGGCGCGAACAGTTCGGCCTGAGCGGGGTCCGGCTGCGCCCCGCGGTGCTCTCGGACGACGGTGACAGGATCGTCCGCGAGCTCGGCCGGTGAGGAACCCGCCTCAGGCGCCGGGCAGTTGATCAGGCGTCGCGCGGTTGGTCAGGCGCTGCCCAGCTGACCGGGTGCGGCGGGGCCTGACCGGGTGCGGCCGGGGCGCGGTGGCGCTCCACCTCGGCCAGGTACTCGGTCATCGCGTTCCGGTTGCGGGTGAGCACCTCGATCCGGTCGGTGAGCTTGTCCCGCTCCGAGGTCAGCAGCGCCAGCATCTCCGGGGTCGCGTCCGGGAAGTGGATGGACCTGGGCTTGTCCAGGCACGGCAGGATCTGCTTGATGAGCCGGGTCGACAATCCCGCCGCCAGCAGACCGCGTATCTGCTTCACCCGGTCCGCGTACCGCTCGTCGTAGTCACGGTATCCGTTGACCGACCGGTCCGGCACGATCAGGCCCTGCTCCTCGTAGTACCGCAGCAGGCGCCGGGACACCCCCGTCGCACGGGACAGTTCACCGATCCGCACACGCCGGAGACTAGCCGTCCGGCCCGGGCTTGACCATCACATGAGTGTGAGGGTTTCACGATCGGCGCATGACGACCACAACAGTCTCCGCGACAAGACGTGATGTCCTGCCCTGGTCCGCGCTGCTGGCGCTGGGCACCGCGGTGTTCATCACCAGCCTGACCGAGACCCTCCCGGCGGGCGTCCTCCCGCAGATGTCCTCCGCTCTCGGCGTCGGCTCCGGTGCGGCCGGCCAGAGCGTCACCGTGTACGCCGCCGGTACCGCCCTCACCGCCATACCGCTGGCCGCCGCCACGGCGGGAATGCGGCGCAAGCCGTTGCTGCTGGGCGCCATGGCCGTCTTCCTGGTCGCGAACACGCTCACCGCCGCCGCGCCCGGCTACGCGGTCCTGCTCCTCTCACGGTTCCTCGCCGGAGTCGCCGCCGGACTCGCGTGGGCACTCCTCGCCGGATACGCGCGGCGTATCGCGCCTGCCGGCCAGGAAGGACGGGCCATCGCGATCGCGATGACCGGGATCCCGCTGGCGCTGTCGCTGGGTGTTCCCGCCGGGACGCTGATCGGGCAGCAGATCGGATGGCGCGTGTCCTTCGCCGCCGTCTCGGTGCTCACTCTCGCCGTCCTCGGGTGGATCACGTTCGGCGTTCCCGCCGTCGGCCGGGCGGCGTCCGCAGCCGACGGGCCGAAGCCGACCACCCGGCAGACGCTCCGGGTCCCCGGGGTCGCCGCCGTCATGGTCGTCGTCGTGACCCTCGTCCTCGGCCACACCGTCATCTACGCGTACATCGCGCCGTACCTGTGGCATGCCGGCCTCGGCACCGCGGCGGACGCGATCCTGCTGGCCTTCGGCATCGCCTGCCTGGCCGGCATCTGGTACACCGGCCGCCACATCGACCGTCGTCCTCGCGGGCTCGCGCTGACCGCCGCGACGCTGTTCACCCTCGCCACGGCCGCCTTCGCCGCCACCACGGCACAGGCCGTCGTCTGGGTCGCGGCCGTCGCGTGGGGTCTGGGCTGGGGCGCCGCGCCCACGCTCCTGCAGACCGCGGCCGGTCATGCCGGGACACGGCGCGGTCCGGCCGTCGCCGACACCGCGCAGGCCATCCTCGTGACCCTGTGGAACACGGCCATGGCACTCGGCGGCATCATCGGCGGTCTGCTCCTGCAGCGGGTCGGCGTCACCGCCGACGCCGTCGCCGCGGCAGGGCTCGGAGTCCTCAGCCTGGCCGTGATCACACTCACGCGAAAGCACGCCTTCGCGCCGGCGGAACGGGACCACGCCGTGGCGCGCGCGAACGCGTGACCGCCGGTCGAGGGGCGCCGTCGTGCCGACGGTCGAAATTCGCCCCCAGAGGTGCCGGCGGCGCGGTGACGGCGCATGAAGCAGAACGCACTCCTTCGTCGAGTTCGTCGAGCGTCGTATCGCTGTCCACCCGCCCCCGGAAAGGCCCGCCACCGCGTCGTGCGCCCCATCCGCTGCATCCGCTCCGCGTTCCCCTCGGGAATCCAGGTGGGTCTCCCGCACGCGGGACCTCCGCAGCTGCGGCTCAGTGAAAGGCACGTTCCATGGTCGAAGTCGAACGCACGCTCACCCTGCGCCACCCTCTGCCGGACGTGGTGGCCTACCTGGCCGACTTCTCGCACGCGCAGGAATGGGACCCGGGCACGGTGAGCTGCCGTCCGGCCAGAGCCGGCGCCCCCGTCGCCAAGGGCGCCGAATGGCTCAACGTCTCGGTGTTCCGCGGACGGCGCACCGAACTCCGCTACCGGCTGGTCCGGCTCGAGGACCTGCGCCTGACCTTCGTCGGGCGCAATCGCACGGCCACCTCCACGGACGACCTGACCTTCCGCGAGGAGAACGGCGCCACCCTTCTCACCTACCGGGCGCGTATCGACTTCCACGGCCTGGCCCGGCTGGCCTCTCCGTTCCTGCGCGGGGAGTTCGAGCGCCTGGGGGACGGGGTGGCCCGCCGGATGCCGCAAGCGGTGGACAGCCGCCTCGGCTCCGGCGGGAAACCCACGGGCTGATCCCGCCGCCGCGGGAAGGCGGTGCAACCGTCCGGCGGCTTCCGGCGGAACAAGGGGGTGAAACGTGGGAAAAGCGAGAGAAAAGGGGCCGCTGTCGCGGGCCTCTCCGCCGGTGCCGGTATGCGAAGGGACGAGCGATGAAGCTCCAGGACGAACTGCCCGTCGACCACCGACTGGGCGCCGTGTACCGATGGGGCGCCGCCTTCTGCGGCGTGGTCCTGCTCGTCTTCGGCGTTCTCGGCTTCGCCGACGCGCTCAGTCCGTTCGACACCGCCGGGCAGAACATCGCGGGCATGTCGACCAACGGCGCCCTCAGCCTGATCTCCGTGCTGGTCGGCCTGGCCCTGATCGTCGGCGGCGTCATCGGCGGGAACGTCGCCTCCACGCTCAACATGACGGTGGGAACCTTGTTCCTGCTCAGCGGATTCGTCCACGTCTTCATCCTGGACCGGCCCGCCAACCTCCTCGATTTCGGCATGACGAACGTCGTCTTCAGCTTCGTCATGGGGCTGGTGATCCTGACCTTCGGCATGTACGGGCGGGTGTCGAGCAAGCTGCCGCACGACAACCCGTACTGGCGGCGCCGTCACCCCCGCGAGGCCGCCGAGGAGTCTCTCGCCCGGCGCAGGCGGCCGGCTCCCGCGGGAACGCTGCCGGCCGGTACCCGCCGGACCGCCGCCCTGCGGGGGCCGGCCGGGTCTCCCGGCCCGCGGGACAGCCGCTGAGGGATGCCGGCGGGGCGGCAGGCTGCCGCCCCGCCGCCCGCCCCGGACTCCCGCCGCCGGATCGCTCCGCGAAGGGCCCGGGGGCGGTCAGTCGACGGGCTCGACGCCCGCTCGCAGCAGGCCGTAGGTGTACGCGTCCTCCAGTGCCTGCCAGGACGCGGCGATGACGTTGTCCGCCACCCCGACCGTGGACCACTCCCCCGTGCCGTCCGTCGTGGAGATCAGGACCCGGGTGGTGGACTCGGTGCCGTGCCTGGCCTCCAGGATGCGGCCTTTGTAGTCGACCACGCCGAGGCGGGCGAGCTGCGGGTAGATCTGTTCCAGGCCGACGCGCAGGGCGCGGTCCAGGGCGTTGACCGGGCCGTTGCCCTCGGCGGCGGCGACGATGCGCTCGCCCTTGGCCCACAGCTTCACCGTGACCTCGTTGGCGTGGCTGCCGTCGGGGCGGTCCTCCAGGATGGCCCGCCAGGACTCGACCTGGAAGTAGCGCAGCGGTCTGCCCTCGACCTCCTCGCGCAGCAGGAGTTCGAAGGAGGCGTCGGCGGCCTCGTAGGTGTAGCCCTTGAGTTCGCGCTCCTTGACCCGCTCCACGACCCGGCCGACCAGTTCGCGGTCGCCGCCGAGATCGATGCCGAGCTCCTTGCCCTTGAGCTCGATCGAGGCGCGGCCGGCCATGTCGGAGACCAGCATCCGCATGGTGTTGCCGACCTGCTCGGGGTCGATGTGCTGGTAGAGGTCCGGGTCGACCTTGATCGCGGAGGCGTGCAGGCCCGCCTTGTGGGCGAAGGCGGAGACACCGACGTAGGGCTGGTGGGTGGAGGGGGTGAGGTTGACGACCTCGGCGATGGCGTGGGAGATGCGGGTGGTCTCGCGGAGCTTGCCCGCGGGCAGGACCCTCATGGCGTACTTGAGTTCCAGGGCGGCGACGACGGGGAAGAGGTTGGCGTTGCCGACCCGCTCGCCGTAGCCGTTGGCGGTGCACTGGACGTGGGTGGCGCCCGCGTCGACGGCGGCCAGCGTGTTGGCGACCGCGCAGCCGGTGTCGTCCTGGGCGTGGATGCCCAGCCGGGCCCCGGTGTCCGCCAGGACCGTGGAGACCACGGCCTGTACCTGCGCCGGGAGCATGCCGCCGTTGGTGTCGCACAGCACCACCACGTCGGCGCCGGCCTCGTGCGCGGCCCGCACCACGGACTTCGCGTAGGCGGGGTTCGCGCGGTAGCCGTCGAAGAAGTGCTCGCAGTCCACGAACACCCGCCGCCCCTGCGCCACCAGGTGCGAGACGGTGTCGCGGACCATCTCCAGGTTCTCCTCCAGCGTGGTGCGCAGCGCCAGCTCCACATGCCGGTCGTGCGCCTTGGCCACCAGCGTGATCACCGGGGCGCCGGAAGCCAGCAGGGCCTTGACCTGGAGGTCCTCGCTCGCCTTGGCGCCGGGCCTGCGGGTCGCGCCGAAAGCCACGAGCCGGGCGTGCCGCAGGTCGAGTTCGCTCTGCGCGCGGGCGAAGAACTCGGTGTCGCGGGGGTTGGCGCCGGGCCAGCCGCCCTCGATGAAGCCCACCCCGAAGTCGTCCAGGTGCCGCGCGATGGCCAGCTTGTCCGCCACGGTGAGGTTGATGCCCTCGCGCTGCGCGCCGTCGCGCAGCGTCGTGTCGAAGACGTGGAAGAGATCGTCGAGTCCACCGGTGGTGTTCCCGGTGCGTTCGCTCGCGCTGATACTCATGCCGACCATCTCCTGTTCGGGATCTCGGTCCACCGGGATGACCGGCTGCACCGTCCATCTATGGCCCCTCGCGCTCGCTTCCCGGTCGAGGATGGGCACAGAGGCGGGCCGGGAGGAGGGTGGTGCGCGTCGGGGTCAAGGCTTCTCCGTCGCTCTTCGAGCGCTTCTCGTTCGCGGCCGTCCATCGTGGCTCCCAACACCCGTGGTGCCGCCCGCCCTTGAGGCGGTGGGCGGCAACCGTCCGGAGAGTCATGTCCCCTCGTGCCGCCGCCCCGGAGCCCGTCGTCGCGTCCCCCGTCGTGTCCGTCGCCGTGTCCGTCGTCGCGTCCGTCGCGGGCGGGAAGGCCGCCGGGTCCTGCGTTCCGATCGCCGAGCTGGTGCGGCGCCGTTCCCGGCATCGGCTGCGGTTGCTGCGCCGGGGGCTTCGGCGGGGACTTCGGCAGGGGCCGCCCGGCTGAAGGGTGACCAGGCGGGCCGGCCCGGTGTGTCATTGTGGCTGGTTGCCGTGTTTGCGGGAGGGCTGTGCCACGTACTTGGTGCGCAGCACGGCGAGTGCGTCGATGAGTCTGGCGCGGGTCTCGGCGGGGTCGATGACGTCGTCCACCAGGCCGCGTTCGGCGGCGTAGTAGGGGTGCATGAGCTGTTCCCGGTACTCCTTGACGCGCTGTCCGCGGGCGGCCTCGGGGTCGTCCGCGGCGGCGATCTCGCGCCGGAAGACGACGCCTGCGGCGCCCTCCGCGCCCATCACCGCGATCTCGTTGCCGGGCCACGCCAGTGAGAGGTCCGAGCCGATGGAGCGGGAGTCCATGACGATGTAGGCGCCGCCGTAGGCCTTGCGCAGGATCACCTGGACGCGGGGGACGGTCGCGTTGCAGTAGGCGTAGAGGAGTTTCGCGCCGTGCCGGATGATGCCGCCGTGTTCCTGGCCGACGCCGGGCAGGAAGCCGGGCACGTCGACCAGTGTCACGAGCGGGATGTTGAAGGAGTCGCACATCTGCACGAAGCGGGCCGCTTTCTCGCTGCCCTTGATGTCGAGGACTCCGGCGAGCGCGGCGGGCTGGTTGGCGACGATCCCGGCGACCTGGCCGTCCAGCCGGGTCAGGGCGCACACGACGTTGGGTGCCCATGCCTCGTGCACCTCGAAGAAGTCGCCGTCGTCGACGAACTCCTCGATGACCGCGCGCATGTCGTAGGCGCGTTTCTCGTCGGAGGGCACCAGGTCGCGCAGGGCGGGGGTGAGCCGGTCGGGCCGGTCGGCGCCGGGCTCGGACGGTGGCTGTTCGCGGTTGTTGGCGGGCAGGAAGGAGAGCAGGCAGCGGACGTCGGCGAGGCAGCTCTCCTCGTCGTCGTAGGCGAAGTGGGCGACTCCGGAGAGGGTGGTGTGGGTGTCGGCGCCGCCGAGTTCGTCGTGGCTGATCCTCTCTCCGGTGACGGCCTGTACGACGTCGGGTCCGGTGATGAACATCTGCGAGGTGCCGCGCACCATGAACACGAAGTCGGTCAGGGCCGGGGAGTAGGCCGCGCCGCCCGCGCAGGGGCCCATCATCACGCTGATCTGCGGGATGACACCGGAGTTGCGGACGTTGCGCTGGAAGATGCCGCCGTAGCCGGCGAGCGCGGTCACGCCTTCCTGGATGCGTGCTCCGGCGCCGTCGCACAGGCCCACGATCGGGGCGCCCGCGGTGGCGGCCATGTCCATGATCTTGTGGATCTTCTCGGCGTGGGCCTCGCCGAGGGAGCCGCCGAAGATGCGGAAGTCGTGGGCGTAGGCGAAGACGACCCGGCCGAAGACCCGGCCCCAGGCGGTGACGACGCCGTCGGTGCGGGGGCGTTTGTCCTCCAGGCCGAAGCCGCTGGCCCGGTGTCTGCGCAGTCCTTCGATCTCGGTGAACCGGCCGTCGTCGAAGAGGAGTCGGAGGCGCTCGCGGGCGGTGAGCTTGCCCTTGGCGTGCTGTGCCTCGGTGGCCTTGTCGCTGGGTCCTCGGCGCATGTCGGCACGTACGGCCTCGAGTTCGGCGACCGTGCCGCGCCGCGGCCCGACCGGTGTGTCGTCCAGGGCGGTCATCGAATTCCTTCCGGCCGTCGTGATCACCATCCGTCTGATGGGCCGAACGCCAGCGTCCGTCAGGTCACTCGAAGCCGGTTGGAGCGTCGGACGACGATCGCCGCGGACACGCCGGGCGCTCCAGCGGCGCTCGAGGTCGCGTCGAGTGCGGCGTGCGACGCTCGCGGTCGTGAGCTCCGATGTGGACGGTCATGAGCCTTCTTGGAGCACCGAAGGGCCCGCCGGTGTCCCCACCATCCCCCGAGGGCGCCGGCGGGCTTCCCGCCCGTCCGCCGCCGAAGGAGGCCGGTGTGGCCGAAGCGGTCGGTGCGGCTGAAGCGGTCGGTTCCGGTGGTGGCGTCGTCGGGATTCGGTCGTCTTGGCGTCTGCGGTCATGCCGTGTGAGCTGTGGCTTCATGGGCACAGGCCACCTCATGGCGCATATTGGCGCCATTAACGGCTCACAGTGATGCCAAATATGTGCCACAGTGGAGCCACGGAAACGGAGCGACGCCGGGCACGGCGTACGACACGAAGGAGCCCCCCACCATGTCCGTCACCCTCAGCGACCAGGACAAGCTCACCCTGCGCACCGCCGCCTACGGCGCCGTGACGCTGATGGCCGCGGCCGCCGGCGCCGACTCCCCGCACAAGGTGGCCACCCAGGGCAGCATCGCCCTGACCACCGGCACCGGTCTGGTCGGCCACGTGCTGGCGGAGAAGTCCCCGGTCGGGGACCTGAGCGGCAAGTCCGCGGCCGAGATCGCCGACCGTGTCCTGCCCGCCCTGACCGCCGCCGTGCAGCTGCTGAAGAAGCAGGCCCCCGAGGAGGCCGACAACTTCCGCAGCACCGTCCTCGTCGCCGTCGAAGCCTCCGCCCGCACCTCCAAGGGCGAGCCCGGCCCCACCCTCACCGCGACCGCCGGCAAGATCACCGCCGCTCTGGACGCCGCCTGACACACCGGCCCGGTACCGGTACGCCTTCGGCACCGCTTTCCGCTTCACCCCTGGCTCCGCCGGAGAACGCTCCGGCGGAGCCTGCCGTCTTCGCGCACCGCCTCGTGTCCCGCCGGCGGGACACGAGGGGCCGGCCGGCAGGACGCGGCAAGCCCGCCCGTGAACAGCCGCCTGCCGGCGCCGGGTTGTCTTGAACCGCCGCGTCGCGTGCGTGAGCGTGGAGGTCATCCAATGCCGTGACAGGCGCAGCGGAAAGAGGGGGCACACGTGGGACACACCGGCACGGACACGGATGTGGTGATCGCGGGCGCCGGGCCCACGGGCCTGATGCTCGCCTGCGAACTGCGGCTGGCGGGCGCCGACGTGATCGTGGTCGAGCGGCTCGCGCAGCGCTCGGACGAGTCACGGGCCGGCGGGATCCACTCCCGCACCCTGGAGATCCTCGACCAGCGCGGCGTCCTGGAACGCTTCCTGGCGGAGGGACAGCTGCAGCCGGTGGGCCACTTCTCCGGCCTCTACCTCGACTTCGACGAGTCGGAGTCGCGCCACCCCTACCCGCTGATGATCCTGCAGTCCGCCATCGAGCGGCTCCTGGAGGAGTGGGCCGTGCAGCTCGGCGTGCGAGTGCGCCGCGGATGCGAGGTGAGCGGGCTTCGCCAGGACGAGAGCGGCGTGAGCGTCGAGGTCGGCGGGGCGCGGGAGGTGCCCGCGACGCTGCGCGCCCGCTACCTGGTGGGCTGCGACGGCGGGCGCAGCACGGTGCGCAAGCTGGCGGGCATCGGCTTCCCCGGCACCGAGGCGACGATGACGGCGCTGATCGGCGACGTGGAGCTGCCCGGTCTGGGCGAGGACTACGTCTGGGTGCGGCGCACCGCGGGCGGCGACTACTCGGCGATCGCGTTCGAGCCGGGCTGGCACCGGGTGATCACCTCGGAGTTCGACCGGGTCGCGGACCGCGACGAGGAGGTGACGTTCGAGCGGCTGCGGGAGTCCCTGGTCAGGGTCGCGGGCACCGACTTCGGCATGCGCAACCCCCGGTGGGTCTCCCGGTTCAACGACGCGGCGCGGCAGGCCGACCGGTACCGCAAGGGGCGGGTGCTGCTCGCGGGCGACGCGGCGCACATCCACTTCCCGGCCGGCGGGCAGGGGCTGAACATGGGCGTGCAGGACGCGGTCAACCTCGGCTGGAAGCTCGCCGCGGTGGTGCGCGGCCGGGCGCCGGAGAGCCTGCTGGACACCTACCACGCCGAGCGGCACCCGGTCGGGGAGCGGGTGCTGCACAACACCCGGGCGCAGTCGGCGCTGGTGCGCCCCGGACCGCAGACGGACGCGCTGCGCGAGGTGTTCGGCTCCCTGATGGTGTTCGACGAGGTCAACCAGTACCTGCGTCATCTGCTGACGGCGCTGGACATCCGCTATCCCCTCGACGGCGACCACCCGCTGGTGGGGCGCCGGGTCCCGGACGCCGATCTGAAGGCGTCCGACGGCGCCACCCGGGTCCACGAGCTGCTGCGCGCCGCCCGCCCGGTCCTGCTCGACCTGTCCGGCGACGCGGCGACGGCGGCCGTCGCCGCGGGCTGGGCCGACCGCGTGGACGTCGTCGAGGCGCGCGCCGAGGACGAGCAGTGGATCGTCCCCGCCCTCGGCGAGATCCCCGCACCGGACGCGCTCCTTGTCCGCCCCGACGGCCATGTCGCCTGGGCGGTGGCGGCCGGCACCCCGCCCGATGCCGCCGCGCTGCGGGCCGCCCTCGAAGCCTGGTTCGGCCCGGCCCTCGAGGGCTGAGCGGCCCTGCCCGAGACGAACGGCCGGCCGGTCCGCCCACGGCGGGGCCCGGCCGTGACGACCCTACGAAGGGAACACACCGACAGTGAACAGCACGTGGTTGCGACGCTTCACCACGACTGCCTCGAAGGGACCGCGGCTCGTGTGCTTCCCGCACGCGGGGGGCTCCGCGACGGCGTTCAAGGACCTGGCGCGCATCCTGCACCCGGACGTCGACGTGGTGTCCGTGCAGTATCCGGGCCGCCAGGACCGTTACCGCGAGGAGCCGTTCACGGCCCTGGAGCCGCTCGCCGAGGCGGTGACCGAGGAGCTGGCGCGTGAACTGGTCCCGGACGGGCGGCCGTACGCCCTGTTCGGGCACAGCATGGGCTCGCTGGTGGCGTTCGAGACGGCCCGGCGGCTCGCCGAGCGTCGACTGCCCGCCCCGCGGCGGGTGTTCTTCTCCGGCCGGGGCGGTCCCGACCTGCGCGACAGCGCCTACGACCTCTACGACGACGCCGACATGCTGGCCGAGGTGCGCCGGCTGGGCGGCACCGACCAGTCGATGCTGGAGGACCCCGACATCCTGGAGCTGGTGCTGCCGGCGCTGCGGGCCGACTACCGCATCCTGGGCACCTACCGCGGGCCCCTCGGCGGCAGGCCGCTCACGTCCCCGGTGACCGCCCTGATCGGGGACAGCGACCCGATCGCGACGGTCCAGGACGCCCGCACCTGGCGGGAGCACACCACCGGCGACTTCACGGTGGAGGTGTTCCCCGGCGGGCACTTCTACCTCTTCGACCAGCTCGACCGGGTCGCCGCCGCCGTCACCGGGGGACTGTTCACCCGGGCCGCCGCTTCCTGAGGGGCGTCCCGCAGGTGCCGCGGACGGGGGGAGGGGCCCGGGGCGACCCGGGCCCCTCCCCCCGTCCGTGCCGAAGCCGGGTCAGCAGGTGAGCCGCTCGTCGTCCGCGCCGGGCCTCAAGCCGTCCTCACCGGCCGAGCCCGAGCTGGTCGAAGGCCGCGTCGACCGTCTGGGCCAGCAGGACCGCGATGGTCATGGGCCCGACCCCACCGGGAACCGGCGTGATCAGGCGGGCACGCGTGCGGGCCGTGTCGAAGTCGACGTCACCGACGTTGCCGGGGTTGTATCCGGCGTCGATCACGACGGCCCCCGGCTTGACGTCCTCGCCGCGGATGAGCCGGGGCCGTCCCACGGCCGCCACGACGACGTCCGCCTCCCGCACGGCCGCGGCCAGATCGGCCGTACGGGAATGGCAGTAGGTGACCGTGGCGTCCCGGGCGAGCAGGAGCATGCCGACGGGCTTGCCGAGGATCGCGCTGCGGCCCACGACAACGGCGCGGCGGCCCGCGAGCTCGACGTCGTACTCGTCCAGGAGCCGCATGATCCCGCCCGGGGTGCACGACGCGAAACCGGGCAGTGCGAAGCTCATCGCCCCGAAGGAGCTCATCGTGACCCCGTCGACGTCCTTCTGCGGCGCGATGGCCTCGAACGCCGCCCGCTCGTCGATGTGAGGGCCCACGGGGTGCTGCAGCAGGATGCCGTGCACACCGGTGTCCTGCGAGAGGGACCGGAGAATCTCCACCAGCTCGGCGGTCGTCGTGGTGGCCGGCAGGGCGACGAGCCGGGACTCGATGCCCGCCTTCGCGCAACGGGCCCGCTTCATGCGGACGTACGTCACCGAAGCCGGATCCTCCCCCACCAGCACGGTTGCCAGGCAGGGCCTCACGCCCGTGCGCCGCGCGAGCTCTGCCGCCCTGTCCGATGTCTCCTCGACGATGCGCCGGGCGGGGCCGGTGCCGTCCATGAGCTGGGCTGTCCGGGTCTGGGACATGGTCGCCTCCAGGCGTCGCTGACCACTCGCCCAGGCGCACGGCATCGACCGATTCGTCAGACCGCTCCCCGGTGGTGCTCCACCTCAGCGCCAGTCACGGCCCGCGCATCACTTTAGTGGACGCCTTTTCCGCCGGTCGTGAACGGAGGATCAAAGATGTCCGCTCAGGCGTAGGTGTGAAAGCCCCGGCCGGACTTCTTGCCCAGCAGTCCGCCCTCGACCATGCGCAGCAGCAGCGGCGGCGGCGCGTACAGGGGCTCCTTGAACTCCTCGTACATGGCCCGGGCGATGGAGACGGTGGTGTCCAGGCCGATGAGGTCGGCCAGGCGCAGCGGGCCCATCGGATGCGCGCAGCCCTGCACCATGCCCTGGTCGACGACCTCGGCGCTCGCCAGTCCCGACTCGACCATCCGGATCGCGGACAGCAGGTAGGGGAACAGCAGGGCGTTGACGAGGAAGCCCGCCCGGTCCGGGGAGACGATCGGTTTCTTGCCGAGGGTGTCGCGGACGAAGGCCAGGGCGCGTTCGCCGGCCGTCTCGTCGGTCAGGACGGAGGGGACGAGCTCGACGAGGGGCAGGGCGGGCACCGGGTTGAAGAAGTGGATGCCCAGGACCTGGCCGGGGCGGCGGGTCGCGGCGGCGAGCCGGACGACGGGGAGGGAGGAGGTGTTGGTCGCCAGGATGGCGTCCGGGTCCTCGACGGTCTTGTCGAGGGTGGCGAACAGGTCCCGTTTGAGCTGCTCGTCCTCCTTGACCGCCTCGATGACCAGCTGGCGGTCCGCGAGGTCGGCGAGGTCGCGGGTGAAGGACACCCGGGCCAGGGCCGCGTCGCGTTCGGGCGCGGTCAGTTTGCCCTTGGCCACGCCGCGCTCCAGTGATGCGGCCAGCCGTCGCGGCGCCGTCTCCAGGGATGCCTCGGAGAACACCGCGACCTTCACGTTCAGTCCGTTCTTGGCGCACAGTTCGGCGATGCCGGTGCCCATGATGCCGCTGCCGGCGACACCCACCCGCTCGATGGCGGTGGTGGCGCTGTGTGTGGACGTGGTCATGCGGGGGTCCCCCAGTTCAGAAGTGTCGCTCCGATCGACATGCCGCCGCCGAATCCGGCGAGCAGGACCAGGTCCCCCTGCTTGAGCGCGCCGGTGCGGCTCGCCTCGTCGAGGGCGACGGGGACGGAGGCGCTGCCGACGTTGCCGTATCGGATCAGCGTGCGGTGGGTCTGTGCGGCGCCCAGTCCGGTGCGTTCGACGACCTCGCCGAGCATCACGCCGTTGGCCTGGTGCGGTACGAAGTGGTCGACCGCGCCGATGTCGACGCCGGCCCTGCGGGCCAGGGCGAGGAGGGCGGGCGGGACGTGTTCGGCGACGAAGTCCCGTACCCCGCGGCCGTCCATCCTGAAGTAGTGGGCGCCCTCCGCGACGGTCGCCGCGGACGCCGGTCTGCGGCTGCCGCCGGCCTCGACGCGGATCAGATGGTGCGCGTCGCCGCGGCTGGACAGGTCGGTGGCGATGATCCCGTACGGGTCGGGGACCGCGCCGACGACCGCGGCGCCGGCGCCGTCGGCGAACAGGATGGCCGTGCGGCGGTCGGTGAAGTCCAGGATCCGGGAGTAGACGTCCGCGCCGATCACCAGCACCCGGGCGGCCGGGTTCACGGTCACCAGGCTGTGGGCCAGCGCCAGGGCGTAGACGAAGCCGCTGCACACGACGTTGATGTCGAGGCAGGCCGCGCCGTAGGCGCCCAGGCCGTGCTGCACCAGGTAGGAGGTGGGCGGCTGCGGGAAGTCGCCGGTGGAGGTCGAGACGATGATGTGGTCGATCTGCTCCGGGCCCAGCCCGGCCTGCTCCAGCGCGCGTTCGGCTGCCTTCAGCGCCAGGTCGGAGGTCGCCTCGTGTTCTGCGGCGTAGCGCCGGGACTTGATCTGCGTCTTGCGCTCGATCCACTCCGCGGTGACGCCGACGCGCTCGGCGACCTCTTCGTTGCCGACCTCGTGCTTGGGCAGGTAGGAGCCGGTGGAGAGTATGCCGATGCCCATGTCAGGACGCCTCTTGGGGATCGGGCGCGCCGGGGCGGCGCAGCGGGTTGAGGCGCTGGGTGCCGATCTTCTCGCGCAGTGCGGGGTCGGTGACGCCGAGCCCTTCCTCAGGGGCGAGGCAGAGGACGCCGACCTTGCCGATGTGCTTGTTCTGCTGGACCAGGCGTGCGGCCTCACCCACGTCCGCCAAGGGGAAGACCTCGGACAGGACGGGTGAGAGGTGCCCGAGCTGGAAGAGCCGGTTGCACTCCGCCTGCTCCTGGAGGTTCGCGGCGTGACTGCCCACGATCTTCTTGAGGTTCATCCAGAGGTAGCGGTTGTCGAAGTGGTGGTCGTAGCCGGTGCTGGAGCCGCAGGTGACGACGGTTCCGCCCTTGCGCACGACGAACACCGAGATCCCGAACGTCGCCCGGCCGACGAAGTCGAACACGACGTGCGGGTCCTCGCCGACCTGCCGGCGGATCTCCCGTCCGAGCCGTTTGCCCAGCTCGATGGTCCGCTCGGGGGTGAGCGCGTCGTCGCCGCCCAGGCCGATGTCGTTGCGGTTGATCACCACGTCGCAGCCCAGCCGGCGCAGCACCTCGGCCTTGTGCTCGGAGCCGACCACGCCGATGGGGATACCGCCGGCGTTCTTGACCATCTGGACCGCGAACGCGCCGAGGCCGCCGGTGGCGCCCCAGACGAGGACGATGTCGCCCTGTTTGATCCGGGCGCCGTTGTCGCCGACCAGCATCCGGTAGGAGGTCGCCGCGGTCAGCAGGACGCCGGCCGACTCCTCCCAGGTCAGGTGTGCCGGTTTGGGCAGGAGCTGGCTGGCGCGGACCACCGCGTAGTGGGCGAGGCCGCCGAAGTTCGTCTCGTAGCCCCAGATCTTCTGTCCCGCCCCGAGCATGGCGTCGGCGTGTGTCGCCGGTTCCTGCTCGTCGACCTGGACGCAGCTGACGACGACGTGGTCGCCCGCCTTCCAGTGCCGTACCCCGGCCCCGGCGCGTACGACGACGCCGGAGGCGTCCGAGCCGACCTGGTGGTAGGGCAGGTCGTGCCGGGCGGCCCAGCCGCCCTGGCGGGCGCCGCGCTTGAGGAACTCGAACGTGGGCACCGGCTCGAACGTCGCCGACCACACGGTGTTGTAGTTGATGGAGCTCGCCATGACGGCGACGACCACCTCGTCCGGCGCGATGTCCGGCATGGGGACCTGCCCGACGTGCAGCGACTTGCGGACGTCGTTGTCCGCCACGCCGTCGAACATGCCGAGGTCCGCGGCCAGGAGGTGCGCCGCCTCGTAGTGGGAGGGGAGTTCGTGCCGCCCGAGTTCGTCCGGGCCGGCCCCGGACAGCAGGGCCTGTGTCAGAGAATCCATGGCTTCCTTCGCCTTCGCCGTGCCGAACCGCTGCTGACCGGGCCGGGCCGCGCCCGGCAGCCGGAGGAGACCCCCGGCGTCAGAGGACCGCGCCCTCCTTCGTCCGCCTGCGCAGGCTCGGCCTGCTGGACCGGCCGAGGTCCTTCCACATGTCCGACAGGCCGGTGATGGTGCGCGCCGCGAACAGGCGGCGGATGGACACCTCCTGCTTGAGCTCGGCCCGGATCAGGCCGACCAGCCGGATCGCGCGCAGCGAGTTGCCGCCGAGGTCGAAGAAGTCCTCGTCGATGCCGACCCGGTCCACTTCGAGGACCTCGGCGAACGCCTTGGCCAGGATGCGTTCGGTGTCGTTGCGCGGTGCGCGGTAGGTGTCCGGCTCGGTGGCGGGCTCGGGCAGGGCCGCCCGGTCGAGCCTGCCGCCCGCCGTCAGCGGCAGGTGTTCCAGCACGGTGAACAGGGTCGGGACGACGGACTCCGGGAGTCGTTTCGCGGCGAAGCCGCGCAGTTCGTCGGCGGATACGGCCTGGCCGTCGACCGGGACGACGTAGGCCACCAGGCGCTGCTGCCCGGCCGCGTCCGGTTTGACGGCGACGGCCGACCGGGCGAGGGCGGGGTGTTCGGCCAGTACCTCCTCGACCTCGGCCAACTCGACGCTGACACCGCGTACGCCGGCCTGGGCGCCCGCGTCGGCGACATGCTCGATCCGGCCGCCGGCGCCCCAGCGCACCCGGTCGCCGGTGCGGTACATCAGGGTGCCGGGCGGGCCGAAGGGGCAGGGCACGAAGCGCTCCGCGGTCGGTCCGGGGCGTCCGAGGTATCCGCGCGCCACGCCGGGGCCGGCCGCGTACAGCTCGCCGGTGACGCCGGCGGGGACGGGTGCCAGACCCGGGCCCAGGACGTAGAGGCGGGTGTTGTCGGTGGGGCGGCCGAGGGTGCCGGCGCGGTGTTCCGCCTTGTCCGGGGTCAGGCGGTCGGTGACGGCGAATCCGGCGGCTTCCGCGGGGCCGTGGCCGGTGACGATCGTCGTCCCGGGGCAGGCCTGGCGGATACGGCGCAGCGCGGCCGCGGGTACGCGGTCGCCGCCGGTGAACACCTCGCGCGGTCCGGTCAGGGAGGCGGGATGCCGGGCGGCGATCGCCGTGAACCGGCCGGCGGGCAGCCACACGGCGGTGATGCCGTGCTCGGCGTGCGCCCGGGTCAGTGCGTCGGCGTCGAGTTCGCCGGGGGGAGCCACGACCACGCGGCCGCCGCCCAGCAGGGGCGCCCACAGTTCGAGGGCGAGGGTGTCGGAGGTCGCCGGGGTGTGCCACAGCACGGTGCCTCGGGCGGCGCCTTGCCAGGTGCGGTCCAGGACGAGCCGCTCCATGGCGCGGTGGGTGATGCCGACCGCGGTGGCGGCGCCGGTCGTCGACGTGGGGCTTACGGCCACGAGGTTGTCCGGCTGCGGGAGCGGGAGCGGGGTGGATGCCGGTGCGGCATCGGTGGTGGTGGCCGGTGCGGTGTCGGCGGTGAGGTCGGTGAGTACGAGGGCCGGGATCTCCAGGCCGGCCGAGAGTGCCTGGGCGGTCGCCGCGTCGGTGAGCAGGGCGTGGGCGGCGGCGTCGCCGGCCACGAGCTTGGCCTGCGCCGCGGGCAGTGCCGGGTCGAGGGGCAGGTAGGCTCCGCCGGCCTTGGCCACGCCGAGCAGGGCGACGGCCAGGTCCACCGACCTCTCCAGTGCCACCGCCACGACCGTGTCGGGGCCGACGCCGTGGCCGCGCAGGGCGTCGGCCAGGCGGCCGGAGCGCTCGTCGAGTTCCCGGTAGGAGAGGGTGAGGTCGCCGCCGACCAGCGCGACGGCGTCGGGGGCCGATGTCACCTGGCGGGCGAACAGCTGGGGAACGGTGAGTGCGGGAAGGGGTGCGTGCGTGTCGTTCGGTGCCGTCAGCACCCGCTCCCGCCCGGCGCCGGTGAGCGCGTCCAGCGCGCCGATGCTCTGTTCCCCGTCGGCCACCACGGCGCGGATGTGGGCGATCAGCTCCTCGCCGATGAAGCGCAGTTCGGCCCGGTCGTAGAGGCGTGCGGGGGCGTCGAGGCGGATGAACAGGTCGCTGTCGGCGCTGCCGTCGCTGTAGACGCCGATCGACAGTTCGTCGAAGGAGCCGGTGGTTCCGCCGAGGTAGCGCGCCAGGTGGTCGCCGAAGCGGAGCTGCTCGACGAACTCGACGACGTTCATGACGGCGCCGAAGCTGCCGCGGTCGCTCAGGGCGGTCCGGCTGGCGCGCTGGATGTCCGAGTAGTGGCAGGCGGTGTGGCCGGAGATCTCGTACGTCTCGTCGACGATCGCGTCGGCGAGGTCGGTGAAGGTCGCGTTCAGCGGGACCTTCACGCGTACGGGGACGACGTTCACCGCGAGGCCGGGTGTCCTGCTCGCGACGCCGGTCCGGTTGCCGACGGCCAGGGAGAGCAGGAACTCGGGGCGGTCGCAGCGGTGGCGGAGGAACACGGCCGCGGCGGCGGTCAGCATCGTGGACGTCCACACGCCCATGGATTTCGCCGCCTCGCTCCACGCGTCGGACTCGGCGCGCGGGACGGTCAGGGTGCGGCTGACCATGCCGATGGGCTCGGTCAGTTCGCCCCAGCGGTCGGCGTCGCTCATCGGTTCGGCGAGCGCGGTGCGTTCGGCGTCGCCGAGGGCGACGCGCGGGACCTGTGCGGGGGCGGGCGCGTCGGCGAGGTAGTCGCGCCAGAACCCGCTGTCCTCGGTGAACTCTTCCGAGGCGAGGTAGCCGGCCGCCTCGGCCGCGAACGACTCGGCGTCCCAGGGGTGCGGCAGGGCGGGGACCTGCTCGCCGCGTGACAGGGCCGTGTAGACCTCGGCGAGACGCCGGGAGAGCAGGCCGCCGGTGCCGAACCCGTCCGAGATCAGGTGGTGGTAGGAGATCACCACGAGCGAGCGGGCCGGTGCGAGGGTGATGACGCCCATCCGGAACAGCAGGTCACGTGCGAGGTCGAACGGCTTGCGGATCAGGCCGGCCAGTGCGTCGCGCGCCGCCTGCTCGGGGTCGGCCTCGGCGGACAGGTCCAGGAGGAAGGGCCGCCAGTCCCCCAGCTCGCGCGGTGTCAGGCGCAGCCCGTCGCCGTCGTCGGCGAAGGTGACGCGCAGGACCTCGGCCTCGTCCAGCACGTGCAGGAACGCGGACTCCATGACGGCCGCGTCCAGTTCACCGTCCACGTCCCACATGGTCAGCGCATGGTTCAGCGTGTCGGCAGACATTTCCTCCGCCAGCCACAGTCCTTTATGCGCGGACGAAGCAGCGAATGCACGCACACGGATCAACCCCTTGGAGAAACAGGTCCGGGAATCGGAGGAATTCGCAGATCACCCCACCTTCACGGAAGGTGAATCAGCCGGTCAAGACAACTTGGTACGGGGGCGGGACAAGCCGCTCGTGGGCTTGCGGTGTCCCGCCGGCGGGACATTCCACCGGCGGGACATTCCCCTTGGCGGGACGTTTTCCGCAGGGCGCACCCGCGCCCGGACCGGGTACGACCGCACCCGGAATACGGCCGGTTCAGCCGGCCGGCCGGCGGGCGCCGGGCCCGGCCAGCGAGGACACGATGTGCCGGGCGATCAGCCGCGGGGAGGGGTGGCGCAGCACCACGTTCGGGCGCAGCTTCAGGCCGGTCGAGGCGGTCAGGCGTTTGCTCAGGTCCGCCGACAGCATCGAGTCGAAGCCGATCCTCGTGAACTCGCCGTCGGGGTCGATGGATTCGGTGGAGGGGTGGCCGAGGACGACGGCGACCCGTTCGAGGACATGGTCCAGGACGAGGGCCTGGGCGTCGTCGGGGACGAGCGCCACGAGCCGCTGCGGCAGCGGAACTTGCTGGTCGTCGGGCACCGGCTGAGGTTCCGTCGGGGACGCTTGTGCGGTCACGGCGGCGGTGGGTGCGGAGCTGAGCCAGTACCGCTGCCGCTGGAAGGCGTAGGTGGGCAGGTCGACCTGTCGGCGGGTGGTGAACAGGGCGGCCCAGTCGACGTTTCCGCCCCGGACGTGGAGCGCGGCCAGTGAGGAGAGGACGGCCTCCACCTCGCCCCGGCCGCGCCGCGACGAGGACAGCACCAGCGCGTCGTCCAGGTCCTCGGTCATCTCCTGCACGGGGACGGTCAGCACGGGGTGCGGGCTCATCTCGACGAACACCCGGAACCCGTCCGCGGCCATCTGCCGTACGGACGATTCGAAGCGGACCTTCTCGCGCAGGTTGTTGTACCAATAGTCGGCGTCCAGCCGCGCGGTGTCGATGATTTCGCCGTACAGGGTCGAGTAGAAAGGAAGTTCCGACGATTTCGGGCTCACGTCGGACAGGGCGCCGATCACCTCGTCCCGTACCCGGGTCACCTGATGCGAATGCGAGGCGTAATCGACCTTGATGCGCTGGGCCTGGCAGCCGTCGGCCTTCATCTTCTCGATGAATTCGTCGAGCGCGCCGGGTTCCCCGGACACCACGACCGCGCGGGGTCCGTTGACCACGGCGACACCGATCCGCTCGCTCCAGGGCGCCATGTGCTGCTGCACCACCGCCTCGGACTCCGCGACGAACGCCATGCCGCCGTGTCCGATCAGTTCCACCAGGGCCTTGCTGCGCAGCGCCACGATCTTGGTGGCGTCGCGCAGGGTCAGCGCGCCGCACACGTGGGCGGCGGCGATCTCGCCCTGGCTGTGGCCGATCACCGCGGACGGCTGGACGCCCCAGGAGCGCCACAGGGCGGCCATGGACACCATCACCGAGAACAGCGCGGGCTGCACCACGTCCACCCGGTCCAGGCCCGGCGCGCCCGGGACTCCGCGGATGACGTCGAGCAGTGACCAGTCGGTCCACTCGGCCAGGGCCTCGGCGCACGCCTCCATGCTCCGCGCGAAGACCGGGAAGGCGGCGTACAGTTCCCGGCCCATGCCGACCCACTGGGAGCCCTGTCCGGGGAACATGAAGGCGGTGCCGCCGAGGTCGCCCGCCGTGCCGGCGACCACCGCGGCGGACTCCGTGCCCTCGCTCAACGCCCCGAGTGCGTCGAGGAGTTCGTCCTTGGTGCGGCCCAGTACCACCGCGCGGTGCTCGAAGCGTGAGCGGTTCGAGAGCAGCGACCAGCCGGCTCCGGCGAGGTCCAGGGCGGTGCCGGCGGCGGCGAAGTCGCGCAGTCTGGCCGCCTGCTGGCGCAGGGCTTTGGCGGTCTTGCCCGACACCGTCCACGGGATCAGGCCGCCGACGACGCCCGCGTCCGTACCGCCCTCGTCGTACGCGTCGGGCTGCTCCTGGGGCGGGGCCTCCTCCAGGACGATGTGCGCGTTGGTGCCGCTGACGCCGAACGAGGACACCCCGGCCCGCCGCGGGCCGTCCGTCTTCGTCCAGGCGCGTCCCTCGGTGAGGATCCGGACCGCGCCGGCGGACCAGTCCACGTGGTGCGAGGGCTCGGTCACGTGCAGGGTCTTGGGCAGGTGGTTGTGGCGCAGGGCCATCACGGTCTTGATGACCCCGCCGACCCCGGCGGCGGCCTGGGCGTGTCCGAGGTTCGACTTCAGGGACCCCAGCCACAGCGGCCTGTCCTGGTCGCGGTTCTGGCCGTAGGTGGCCAGCAGCGCGCCGGCCTCGATGGGGTCGCCGAGCACGGTTCCGGTGCCGTGGGCCTCGACGAGGTCGACCTCGTCGGGGGTGACGCCCGCGTTGGCCAGGGCCTTGCGCATCACCTTCTCCTGGGCGCGGCCGTTGGGGGCGGTCAGGCCGTTGCTGGCGCCGTCCTGGTTGACCGCGCTGCCGCGCACGACGGCCAGCACCGGGTGGTCGTTGCGGCGGGCGTCGGACAGCCGCTCCAGGAGCAGCACGCCCACGCCCTCGGCCCAGCCGGTTCCGTCGGCGCCGTCCGCGAAGGCCTTGCAGCGGCCGTCGGGCGAGAGGGCGGCCTGCCGGGAGAACTCCACGAACATCGCGGGTGTGGCCATCACCAGCGCCCCGCCGGCCAGCGCCAGCGAGCACTCGCCCGAGCGCAGGGACTGCACCGCCATGTGGAGGGCGACCAACGAGGACGAGCACGCCGTGTCCACCGACACCGCGGGCCCGGTCAGGCCGAGTTCGTAGGCCACGCGGCCGGAGGCGACGCTCAGGGCGCTGCCGTACAGCAGGTAGCCCTCCAGGTCCTTCTGGCCGCCTTCCAGGAAGCGCCAGCCGTACTCGGAGGAGCTGACCCCGGAGAAGACGCCGACCTCGCAGCCGCGGACGTCGGCGGGGACGATGCCGGCGCGTTCGAAGGCCTCCCAGGAGGTCTCCAGCAGCAGGCGGTGGTGCGGGTCGACGGCCAGTGCCTCGCGCGGGCTGGTGCCGAAGAAGTCGGCGTCCCAGCCGGCGACGTCGTCCAGGAAGCCGCCCTGGTCGGTGTAGGCGTGGCCGGTGGCGTCGCGGTCCGGGTCGTACACGTCGCGCCACCCGCGGTCCTTGGGGAAGTCGCCGATGACGTCGCGGCCCTCGTGGACCACGTCCCACAGGTCCTCGGGACTCGTCACGCCTCCGGGGTAGCGGCAGGCCATGGCGACCACGGCGATCGGCTCACCGCGGCCGGCCTTGAGGGCGTCGTTCTCCTGCCGGAGGCGGTCGCGTTCCTCCAGGAGGGTGCGGAGCGCCCGCTGGACCCGGTCCGCGCCGTCCGCCGTGCGTTCCGCGGAATCGGTCATGTCACTCTCCTACTTCTCTTCCAGGGCCAGGTCGACGAGTGCTTCGAGGTCCAGGTCCGACAGTTCGTCCGTGCCGGCCGTCTCGCCGGCCGCCGGGGCGGTGCCGTCCGAGGCGGGGGTGGCGGCGCAGGCCAGGACCAGTTCGAGGACGCCCGCGCCGCGCAGGCTGTCGATGGAGACGGTGCGCAGCACGTCGCGGATCGCCGCGTCCTCGTCCGCCCGGTCCGGTTCGGTGTCGGTTTCGGGTCGCAGCAGGTCGCTGATGTGGTCGCTCAGTTCGCGTGGTGTCGGGTAGCTGAAGACGATGGTGGAGGGCAGTCGAAGACCGGTGGAGGCGTTCAGGCGGTTGCAGAGTTCGACGGCGATCAGCGAGTCGGATCCGAGCCGGGTGAAGGCCTCGTCGACGTCGACGCTCGCGCCGGAGGGGTGTCCGAAGACGACGGCGACCTGTTCGCGGACCCATTCCAGAACGGTCGCGCGGGCCTGGGCGGCCGGCAGTCCGGCCAGCCGGGTGCCCAGGTGGGCCGGACCGCTGTCGTCGGCGGTGTTCGCCCTGGTGCGGCGCGGGCGGCTGCCCTCGACGAGGTCGCGCAGCAGCGGCGGGACCTCGTCGGCGTCCTTGTCGCGCAGTGCGGCGAGGTCCAGGTGGGCGGGGACGAGGGCCGGCTTGCCGTCGGCGCGGGCGGCGTCGAACAGGGCCAGGGCCCGGGGGGTGGGCATCGCGGTGATGCCGGTGCGGCGCAGCCGGGAGAGGTCGGCGGCGTCGAGCTCGCCGGTCATGCCGCTGCTCTGCTCCCACCAGCCCCAGGCCAGTGAGGTGCCGGGCAGGCCGGATGCCTGGCGCTGGGCGGCGAGGGCGTCCAGGAAGGCGTTGGCGGCGGCGTAGTTGGCCTGTCCCGCGTTGCCGAGCGTGCCCGCGAGGGCGGAGAAGGCGATGAACGCCGACAGGTGGTGGTCCCGGGTGAGTTCGTGGAGGTTGATCGCGCCGCCGGCCTTGGCGGCGAGGACGTGGTCGAGGCTCTGCGCGCTCAGCGATGCGACGGTGCCGTCCGCGAGGACGCCCGCCGCGTGCACGACGGCGGTCAGCGGGTGGCGGGCGGGCAGGGTCGTGAGCAGGTCGGCCACGGCGGCCCGGTCCCCGACGTCCACGGCGGCGACCTGGACGGCCGCTCCCGCGCCTTCGAGGTCGGCGACCAGGTCGGCGACGCCGTCGGCCGCGGGGCCGCTGCGGCTGGCCAGCAGCAGGCTCCGTACGCCGTGTTCGGCGACGAGGTGGCGGGCGAGGAGCGAGCCCACTCCCCCGGTGCCGCCGGTGACCAGGACGGTGCCGCCGCCGAGGCCGTCGCCCACCTCCAGGACCAGCTTGCCGATGTGGCGGCCCTGGCTCATCTCGCGGAACACCGCGCGTGCGTCGTGGATGTCGCGCACGGAGAGCGGGGGCAGCTGCACCCGGCCGTCGGCGAACAGGTCCATGACGGCCCGGAACATCTCCTGGATCGCCTCGGGGCCCGTCTCGTAGAGGTCGAAGGGCCGGTAGTCGACGCCGGGGTGGGCGTCCGCGATCTGCCGGGGGTCGCGGATGTCGGTCTTGCCCATCTCGACGAAGTGCCCGCCGTGCGGGAGCAGGGTCAGTGAGGCGTCGACGAACGTGTGGGCCAGGGAGTTGAGGACGACGTCCACGCCGCGGCCGCCGGAGGTGCGGTGGAACTTCTCGGCGAACTCCAGGTCGCGGGAGGACGCCAGGTGGCTCTCGTCCACGCCGAGGGCGCGCAGGGCGGGCCACTTGGCGGGGCCGGCGGTGGCGTAGATCTCGGCGCCCGCGTGGCGGGCGAGTTGGACGGCGGCCATGCCGACGCCGCCGGCCGCGGCGTGGATGAGGACGCGCTGTCCCTTCTGGAGGTTGGCCACGTGGAAGAGGCCGTGGTAGGCGGTGAGGAAGGTGCACGGCACGGAGGCGGCCTGGGCGAAGCTCCAGCCGTCGGGGACGGGGGCGAGCATGCGGTGGTCGGCCACGGCCGTGCGGCCGAAGGCTCCGCTGAAGATGCCCGTCACGCGGTCGCCGGGGGCGAAACGGGTGACGCCGTCGGCGACTTCGAGGACGGTGCCGGCGCCCTCGCTGCCGAGTCCGGCGTCGATGGCGGTGCGGTCCACCAGGCCCAGGGCGATGGTGACGTCGCGGAAGTTGAGGCCGGCGGCCTGGACGGCGATGCGGACCTGGCCCGCCGTCAGGGGTGCTTGCACCTCGGGGCAGGGGATCCAGGTCAGGTTCTCCAGGGTGCCCTTGGTCGGGATGCCCAGACGGTGGGCTCCGGCCGGGGCGGGTTCGATGCGGTGGCGGGCGGGTTCGGCCGCTGCCAGCCGCGGGATCAGCAGCGTCCCCTCGCGCAGTGCCAGTTGGTCCTCGTCCAGGGTGAGGACGTCGGGCAGGCGGGCCCAGGAGGTGTCCGCGTCGTCGAGGTCGACCAGCTTGAATCTGCCGGGGTGTTCGGTCTGGGCGGAGCGGATCAGGCCCCATACGGACGCGCCGGGCAGGTTCTCGACGCGCTCGCCCCGGCCGGTGTCGAGGGCCAGGCGGGTGAGGAGTACCAGGGTGGAGGCGGCGAGGGCTTCCTCGGCGAGGAAGCGCTGGACCTGCTCCAGTACCCGCTTGCCGGTGTCGGCGACGGTGTCGAGCAGTCCGGCGCCGGTCGTGGCGGCGTCGTCCGGGCACAGGACGATGTGGGCGGGTGCCTGCCCCGTGAGGAGTTCGTCCATCGACGCGTGGCGGACGGCCGGGCTGTCGTGCGCGGCGGTGAGGCGGGCGGCCGGGCCGCCGGGGGTGCCGAGGACGGCGAACCGCCCCTGGTAGGTGTCCCGTCCGCTCTCCTTGACCGGGCGCCACCGCACTTCGTACAGCGGCTGCTTCTGGCCGCCGTGTGCGGAGTGGACCTGCGCGGCGCTCGCGGGGCGGAAGGCGAGGGTGGCGACGGAGGCGATCGGGTGGCCGTGCCGGTCGGCGATCGTCAGCGACACGGCGTCCTCGCCGGCCGGGGTGAGGCGGACCCTGACGGTGGGCGGGCAGGGGCCGGTCAGGTCCACGCCGGACCAGGCGAAGGGCATGCGGCCCTGCTCGCCGGTCACCTCGATGACGCCTGCGGCGATGGAGGCGTGCAGGACGGTGTCGAGGAGGGCCGGGTGCAGGGCGAAGGCGCCGCCGGCGGTGAGGTCGGCGGTGTCGGGGAGGGTGGCCAGGGCGAAGAGGTCCTCGCCGTGCCGCCAGACCTCCCGCAGCCCGCGGAAGAGCGGGCCGTAGTCGAATCCGGCGTCCTCGAAGGTGTCGTAGAGGCCGCTGATGTCGAGCTGCTTCGCCCCGGCCGGGGGCCAGGCGGTGAGCGCCGGGGCGGGGGCCGGCGGGCTGCCGGGTGTCAGGCTGCCGCTCGCGTGGCGGGTCCAGGAGCCCTGGCCGGGGGTGTCGTCGCCGCTTTGCGCGTACACGTCCAGGGAGCGGCGTCCGCTGTCGTCGGCGGCGCCGACGACGATGCGGATCCGTACGTCGCCGCTCTCGGGCAGGATCAGCGGGACGGCCAGGGTGAGTTCCTCGACCCTGGCGCAGCCGACGTGGGCGCCGGCCGACAGGGCCAGGTCCAGGTAGGCGGTCGCGGGGACGACGACGGCGCCGAAGACGGTGTGGTCGGCGAGCCAGCCGTGGGTGCGCAGGGACCACCGGTCGGTGAAGACCCGCTCGTCGGTGCCGGGGTGGTCCACCACGGCGCCGAGCAGGGGGTGTTCGGGGGCGGTGAGGCCGGCGGAGGTGACGTCGGTGGTCTGTGTCCCGGCGAGGAAGTCCATCCAGTAGCGCTGCCGTTGGAAGGCGTAGGTCGGCAGGTCGACGCTGCGGCGGGGGCCGGACAGGGCCGGGAAGTCCACCTCGGCGCCGTGGACGTGGAGGTGGGCCAGTGCGCCGAGCAGCGCCTGGGTGGCGGTGCGGTCGCGCCGTGACGCCGAGACGACCGTCGTGTCGTGGAGGCCCTCGCCGGCGAGGGCCTCCTTGGTGATGCTCGTGAGCGTCGCCCCGGGCCCCACCTCCACGAAGACGCCCGCGCCGGCGGCGCGGGCGGTCTCGACCGCGTCCCAGAAGCGGACGGGGTCGCGGACGTGGTCGACCCAGTAGCGGGCGGAGGTCAGTTCCTGGAGCGTGGCCTCGCGGCCCAGCCGGGTGGAGACGACGGGGATCGCCATCTCGCCGTCGGGCAGGTCGCCGAGCGCTGCCGCGAACTCCTCGAGGATCGGGTCCATGAGCGGGGAGTGGAAGGCGTGGGCGACCGGGAGGAGTTTCGCGGAGATGCCGTCGGCGGCGAGCTGGTCGCGCAGGGCGTGGACCTGTTCGCGCAGGCCGGAGACGACGACGGACTCGGGGCCGTTGACGGCGGCGACGCCGACGCGGTCGTAGGCGCCCAGCAGGGTGCTCACGTGGGTGTGGGAGGTGCGGACGGCGAGCATGGCGCCGGGTTCGGTGACCGTCTGCATGGTGCGGCCGCGGGCGGCGACGAGCCGGGTCGCGGTGTCCAGGTCGAGGACGCCGGAGACGTGGGCGGCGGCGATCTCGCCGACGGAGTGGCCGATGAGCCGGGCGGGGGTGGGGGCGTACTGGGTGAGGAGGCGGTAGAGGCTGACCTGGAGGGTGAACAGGGCCGCCTGGGCGATGTCGGTGCGGTCGCGGCCCTCGGGCTCGTCGGCGAGCAGGACGGGCTTGAGCGGGTGGGGCAGGTGGGCGTCGAAGCGGGCGCAGATCTCGTCGAGGCTCCGCGCGAAGACGGGATAAGTGTCGTACAGCCGGCGTCCGACGCCTGCCCAGGGGGAGCCCTGGCCGGGGAACAGGTAGACGGGGCCGTCGGCTTCGCCGGTGGCCGTGCCGCGGATGAGGGCTGCGGAGTCCTTGCCCCGGCTCAGTGCGTCGAGCGCGCCCAGCAGTTCGTCCCGGTCGTGGCCCAGGAGCACGGCCCGGTGCTCGAAGCGGGTGCGGGTGGAGACCAGCGCGTGGCCGGCGTCGAGGAGGTCCAGGTCCGGGCGGGCGGCGGCGAAGTCGTGCAGGACCCGGGCCTGGGCGCGCAGCGCCTGTGCCGAGCGCGCGGACAGCGCCCAGGGCACCGGTCCGCCCTGGCAGTAGGGCAGACGGTCCTCGTCGCCCTCGTCGCCCTCGCCGTCCTCGTCCTCCAGTGGCGCCTGTTCGAGGATGACGTGTGCGTTGGTGCCGCTGACCCCGAACGCGGAGACGCCCGCGCGCCGGGGCCGGCCGTCCGGGGTGGTCCAGTCCCGGGCCTCGGTGAGCAGTTCCACGGCTCCGGCGGACCAGTCGATGTGCGTGGAAGGGCGGTCGACGTGCAGGGTCGGGGGCAGCAGTCCGTGCCGCATCGCCATGATCATCTTGATGATGCCGCCGACTCCGGCGGCGGCCTGGGTGTGCCCGATGTTGGACTTCAGCGACCCGAGCCACAAAGGGTCCTGGGCGTCGCGGTCCTGGCCGTAGGTGGCCAGCAGGGCGCCCGCCTCGATGGGGTCGCCGAGGGTGGTGCCGGTGCCGTGGGCCTCGACCGCGTCGATGTCGCCGCTGCCCAGGCGGGCGTTGGCGAGCGCGGCGCGGATCACGCGCTGCTGGGCGGGGCCGCTGGGCGCGGTCAGGCCGTTGGAGGCGCCGTCCTGGTTGACGGCCGACCCGCGGATGACCGCCCAGATCCTGCGGCCGTTGCGGCGCGCGTCGGACAGCCGTTCCAGGACGAGCATGCCGACGCCCTCGGAGAAGCCGGTGCCGTCCGCCGCGTCGGCGAACGCCTTGCACCGGCCGTCCACCGCGAGGCCCCGCTGTTTGGACATCTCGCGGAACACCTGCGGCATTCCCATGACGGTGACCCCGCCGGCCAGGGCCAGGGTGCATTCGCCCTGGCGCAGCGACTGCACCGCCTGATGCACCGCGACCAGCGAGGAGGAGCAGGCGGTGTCGGTGGAGACGGCCGGGCCCTGAAGGCCCAGCGCGTACGCGACCCGGCCGGAGGCCACGCTGAGCAGGGAGCCGATCTGGGCGTAGCCGGCGATGGCCTCGGGGGTGTCGAAGTGGTTGCCGTAGCCGAAGTAGGCGAGTCCGGCGAACACTCCGGTGTCGGTGCCGCGCAGGGACTCGGGGTCGATGCCGGCCCGCTCCACGCTCTCCCAGGACGCCTCCAGCAGCAGGCGCTGCTGCGGGTCGGCGGACAGGGCCTCGCGCGGGTTGATGCCGAAGAAGTCGGCGTCGAAGTCGCCGGCGTCGTGGAGGAATCCGCCCTTGCGGGTGTAGCAGGTGCCGGGGTGGTCGGGGTCGGGGTGGTAGAGGGTGTCCAGGTCCCAGTTGCGGTCGTCGGGGAAGTCGCCCACGGCGTCCGCGCCCTGGCGCACCAGCTCCCACAGGTCTTCGGGGGAGGCCACCGCGCCCGGGTAGCGGCAGGCGACGCCGACGACGGCGACGGGTTCGGCGGCGGCGTCCGTGAGCTCTTGCAGGCGCTTGCGTGTCTCGATCAGTTCGATCGAGGTGCGCTTGAGGTAGTCGAGAACCTCGGCGTTGTTGTCGTGTGTCATCGCTTTCCCCTAGCCGAGCTCTTTGTCCAGCAGCGCGAGGAGTTCTCCCGCCGAGGCCGCACCGATCTGGTCGACGATGGCGGCCGGTGACCCGTCGTCGCCCGCCATCGAACGGACTCGGCCCTGCAACGCGCCGAGCAGAGTGGAAATCGTGGCCCGGTCCTGCTCCGCGAGCGTGCGGAAGGCGTCCTCGAGCCGGGCGCCCAGGTCCTCGATCTCCTTGACCAGGTGATCGGCCGGGGACTGCCGTGCGGCGCCGGGGTCCGGGGTGATGCGCGTGCCCAGGAACCGGGCGACGGCGGTGGGGGTCGGGTGGTCGAAGACGAGGGTGGCGGGCAGCTTCAGGCCGGTGGCCGCCGCCAGTTTGTTGCGCAGTTCCAGCGCCGTGAGCGAATCGATCCCGAGTGTCTTGAACGTCACCGCGGGGGCGACGCGCCCGGTGTCGGCGTGACCGAGGACGAGCGCGGTCTGCCTGCGTACGGCATCCAGCAGGACGGCCTGCGCCTCGTCGCCCGGCAGTGACCTCAGCCGCTGTCCGAGGGGGACGTCGGTGGTCTGCGGGTCGGTACCGCCGCCGGGTCCGGAGGCGGTGCGGGCGAGGGTGCGCAGCAGCGGGGAGGCCATCTGCCCGGCCTGTGAGGTGCCCGTCGCCGTCAGGTTCAGCCGCGCCGGTACGAGCACCGGTTCGTCGAGCAGGAGGGCCGCGTCGAAGAGGGCGAGTCCCTCCCGCGAGGACAGTGGCCTGACGCCCTGGCGTTGCAGGCGCTGGACGTCGGCTTCGCTGATGCCGGCGCTCATGTCGCTGCGTTCGGCCCAGAAGCCCCAGCACAGTGCGCTCGCGGCCAGTCCGCGGCCGCGGCGGGCCTCGGCGAGGCCGTCGAGGAAGGCGTTGGCCGCCGCGTAGTTGGCCTGTCCGGGGGTGCCCAGTACGCCGGCGATCGAGGAGAAGAGCACGAACGCGGACAGGTCCAGGTGCTCTGTCAGTTCGTGCAGGTGCCAGGCGCCGCGCACCTTCGGTGCGAGGACCCTGTCGAGGCGGTCCTCGGTCAGGGCCTCGACGACGCCGTCGTCCAGGACGCCCGCGCAGTGGATCACCGCTGTCAGCGGGTGCTCGGTGGGCACGGCGGCGATCAGTTCGGCGACGGCGTCGCGGCTGGTGACGTCGCAGGCCGCGACCTGGACGTGGGCGCCGGCCGCGGTCAGTTCCTCGCGCAGTGCCGCCGCCGCGGGGGCCGCCGGACCGCGCCTGCTGGTCAGCAGCAGCCGGCGCGCCCCGTGCCGCTCGACCAGGTGCCGGGCCAGGATCGCGCCGAGGCCGCTGGTGCCGCCGGTGATGAGGACCGTGCCGGAGCCGAGCGCGGGCTCCCTCGGTGCTGCGTCGCGGGGCGCGGGGGCCGCGTGGGCCAGGTGGGGGGTGCTCGCCCGGCCGGCCCGGATCTTGAGCTGGGCCTCTCCGGTGGCGGCGGCCGCCGGGACCAGGGCGAAGGACTCGGGCCGGCCGTCGGTGTCCACGAGTGTGAGCCGCTGCGGGTTCTCGGTCTGCACGGTGCGTACGAAGCCCCAGACGGCGGCCGCGGCGGGATCGGGGTGGGTGATGTGGTCGTCGTGGAAGGCGTCCCGTGTCACGAGGACCAGGCGGGAGGCGGAGAACCGGTCGTCGGCGAGCCAGTCCTGGGTCCAGCGCAGCAGCCGGTGCAGGCGCTGTTCGGCCCGGGCGGGGGTGTCGCCGCCGTCCTCGCCGTCCCCGTCGAGGCGGGCGATGACCAGGGGGGGTATCTCCGCGCCGGACGCGACGAGGCCGGCGGGGTCGGCGAAGGCCGGTCCGTCGGTTCCCGGCGCGCCGGGGGCGGCTCCCAGCACCGTGTACCGGCCCGCCGGCTGCCCGGAGGCGACGGTGAGGGGGGTCCAGTCCGTCCGGAACAGGGCGTCCTGGTGGTCGAAGCTCAGCGCGGTCAGCTCCTGGGCGTCCGCCGGGCGCAGGCTCAGCGAGGCGATGGAGCCGAGCGGTGTCCCGCCGCCGTCCGCGAGGGTCACCGACAGCGTGTTCTGCCCCGCCGGGGCGAGCCGCACGCGCAGGGCGGTGGGCCGGCCCGCGTCGAGGCGCAGTCCGGTGCACTGGAAGGGCAGCCGGCCCTCGGGGCGGGAGGTGCCGGTGAGGGGGTGCAGGCCGGCCGGGAGCAGTGCGGCGGTCAGCAGCGCCGGGTGGACGCGGAAGCGGCCCGGCTCCGCGCCGTCGGCCGCGGGCAGTTCGACCTCGGCGAACAGGGTGTCGCCGGTGCGCCACACCGCGCGGGTGCCGCGCAGCAGGGGGCCGTGGGCGAAGCCGGCGGCGGCCGCCCCGGTGTACGCGTCGTCGAAGGGCACGGCGGTGGCGCCCGGGGGCGGCCATGCGGTGAGGGTGTCCTGGGCGGGGGCCGGTGCGGTGCCGGAGCCGGCGCTCCCGGCGGCGTTGCGCGTCCACGCGCTCTCGCCGGGCGCGCGCGAGTGCACGCCGATCACGCCCTTGCCGTCGATGACGACGCGGATCTCGCGTTCGGTGGTGCGGGAGAGCACCAGCGGGGTGTGGAGGGTGAGTTCCTCGACCATGTCGTGGCCCGCCCGGTGTGCCGCCCACACGGCCAGTTCCGCCAGTGCCGCGAAGGGCACCAGGACGGCGCCGTGGACGAGGTGGTCGGCGAGCCAGGGGTGGCGCTCCAGCGACAGGCGTCCGCTGCCCGCCACCGCCCCGCGCCCGTCGTCGTCGGGCAGGTCGATCACGGCGTCGAGCAGCGGGTGGTCGCAGGTGCTCGCGGCGGTGGTCTCGGCGGGGGTGTTCAGCCAGTAGCGCCGGCGCTGGAAGGCGTACGTGGGCAGCTCGGCCCCCGGGCCGTCCGCGCCGTCGACGCCGTCGACGCCGTCGAAGGCCGTCTGCCACGACACGGCGAGGCCGCGGACGAAGGCTTCGGCGGCCGACCGGTAGAGCCGGGCGAGGCCGCCCTCGTCGCGGCGCAGCGAGCCCACCACGAAGCCGGTGGCGCCGGGGGTGGCCTCGAACATCTCCTGGACGGTCATCACCAGCAGCGGGTGCGGGCTGAGTTCGACGACGGCGCTGTTGGGCTCCCGCTCGACCAGGCGGCCCATGGCGGCGGCGAACTGCACCGGTTGGCGCAGGTTGCGGTACCAGTAGCCGGTGTCGAGGTGGAGGGGGTCGATGAGGTCGCCGGTGACGGTGGAGTAGATCGCCACCGGTGTGGGCTTGGGGGTGACGGTGCCCAGTTCCCGCTGGAGCAGGCCGTCGAAGCGGTCCATGAGCGGGGAGTGGCCGGGCACGCTGGACTTGATCAGCCGGGCGCGGGCGCCCTCGGCCTGGCAGGCCGCGACCAGTTGCTCGACCGCCTCGCTCTCGCCGGAGACCGTGGTGGAGCTCGGTCCGTTCACGGCGGCGATGCCGATGCGGGACTCCTGGCCCGCGAGGAGCTTGTGCACGCGGTCCTCGGGCAGCAGGATGCCGGCCATGCTGCCCTGGCCGGTGACGGTGGCCAGGAGGCGGGAGCGCAGGGCGACGATCTTGGCGGCGTCCTGCAGGGTCAGGGCGCCGGCGACATAGGCGGCGGCGATCTCGCCCTGGGAGTGGCCGATGACCACGTCCGGGCTCACTCCCAGCGAGCGCCACACCTGCGCGAGTGCCACCATCACGGCGAAGAGGACCGGCTGGACGACGTCGATGTCCTCCAGGTCCGCCGAGTCCGGTCCGCCGCACACGGTGTCGATCAGCGACCAGGACACCCACGGTTCCAACGCCTTGGCGCAGGCGCGCAGTTCGTCGGCGAAGACCGGGGAGGTCTCCATGAGTTCGCGGCCCATCGCGATCCACTGGGCGCCCTGGCCGGGGAAGACGAAGACCGTCTTGCCCAGGGGCCCGGCGACTCCGGAGACCGCGCCGTCGTCGGCGGGCTCCTGTCCCGCGGCGACGGCGGCGAGGCGGGCGAGGAGTTCGTCCCGGCCGGCGCCGATGACGACCTGGCGATGGTCGAACAGCGACCGGGTCCTCACCAGCGCCTGTCCCACGCCCGCGACGGTCGCCCCGGGGCCCCCGGCGCCCGCGGCGACGCTGTCGCGCAGCCGCGCCGCCTGCGCGCGCAGCGCCTGTTCCGAGCGCGCCGAGAGCACCCACGGCAGCGCACGCGGCGCGCCGGTCGCGGGCTGTGCGCTGTCACCGGCCGGGGCCCGGTCCGGCTCGGCTTCGGCGGGGGCCTGTTCTTCGGCGGGGGCCTGTTCGAGGATCAGGTGGGCGTTGGTGCCGCTGATGCCGAAGGAGGAGATGCCCGCGCGCCGGGGCCGGTCCTTCGCCGTGGTCCATTCGCGTGCCTGGGTCAGCAGTTCCACCGCGCCCGTGGACCAGTCGACGTGTGCCGAGGGGCGGTCGACGTGCAGTGTGCGGGGCAGCACGCCGTGCCGCATCGCCATGATCATCTTGATGGTGCCGCCGACCCCGGCGGCCGCCTGGGTGTGCCCGATGTTCGACTTCAGCGACCCCAGCCACAAGGGGTCCTGGGCGTCGCGGTCCTGGCCGTAGGTGGCCAGCAGGGCTTCCGCCTCCATGGGGTCGCCGAGCCGGGTGCCGGTGCCGTGCGCCTCCACCGCGTCCACGTCGCCGCACGACAGCCCGGCGTCGGCCAGGGCCGCCCGGATGACCCGCCGCTGGGCCAGGGTGTTCGGGGCGGTCAGGCCGTTGGACGCGCCGTCCTGGTTGACGGCCGAACCGCGGATGACCGCCCAGATCCGGCGGCCGTTGCGGCGCGCGTCGGAGAGCCGTTCCAGGACCAGGACGCCCGCGCCCTCGGAGAAGCCGGTGCCGTCGGCCGCGTCGGCGAACGCCTTGCACCGGCCGTCCGCCGACAGGCCCCGCTGGCGGGCGAGTTCCACGAACATCCCCGGGGTCGGCAGGGTCGAGACCCCGCCGGCCAGCGCCAGCGTGCACTCCCCCGAGCGCAGGGACCGTACGGCCTGGTGGACGGCGACGAGCGAGGCGGAGCAGGCGGTGTCGGTGGAGACCGCCGGGCCCTGGAGGCCCAGCACGTACGCCACGCGGCCCGAGGCCACGCTGAGGTAGGTGCCGGTGATCTGGAAGCCCTCCACCTCGCCGGCCGCGCCGCCGCCGATCCTGGGGCCGTAGTCGACGCCGTACAGGCCGGTGAACACGCCGGTCGCCGAGCCCCGCAGCGCCACCGGGTCGATGCCCGCCCGTTCCAGGGCCTCCCAGGAGGTCTCCAGCATCAGCCGCTGCTGCGGGTCCATCGCCAGCGCCTCGCGCGGGCTGATGCCGAAGAACTCCGCGTCGAAGTCGGCGAGTCCGGGCAGGAAACCGCCGGTGCGGGTGTACGTCTTCCCGTGCGCCTCGGGGTCGGGGTCGTAGAGGGCCTCCAGGTCCCAGCCGCGGTCCTGGGGGAAGTCGCCCATGGCGTCCACCTCGCCGGAGACGACGTCCCACAGCTGTTCGGGGGATGTCACCCCGCCCGGGAAGCGACACCCCACACCCACGACGGCGACGGGCTCGCGCGCGGACTCCTCCAGCTCGCGCACCCGCTCGCGCAGTTCCTGCGCGTCGCCGACGGCACGTCGCAAGTAGGAGCGGAGTTTGTCGACTTCCTCCACCAGGGGCCTCCCTCAACGGTTGATTGGAAGAACGGGTGCGGCTGAACGGGCGCCGCTACAGGTATCCGCGGTCGATCAGGGCGTAGAGATCGTCGTCGCTGCGGCCGTCCGGATCTGTTTCCTCCGCCGGCCGCGCGGCCGCCGGCTGTGAAGCCACCGGCTGTGAGGCAACCGGCTGCGCGGCGTCGGGGGCCGGCGGCTCGAGGAGGGAGAAGAGGTGGTCGGCGAGCGCTTGCGGAGTGGAATAACTGAACGCGACGGTGGCCGGGAGCCGCACCGCGGCCGCCGCGTTGAGCCGGTTGCGCAGCTCCACCGCCATCGAGGAGTCGAAGCCCAGGGCCTTGAAGGTCTCGCCGGCCCGCGCCTCGAGATCGGCGGGCGTCAGCTCCACGCCCTTGGCGGCCAGGAGCTGGGCCGTCCGGTCGCACACGAGGGCGCGGGCCGCCGACGGCGAGTCGGGGCCCGCCGTGCGCGCGCCGTGGCCGTCCGCCGGCGCGGCGGGGGTGGTCGTGGCGTCGGACGCGGTCAGCCAGTGGCGGCGGCGCTGGAAGGGGTAGGTGGGCAGGCCGGTCCGGTTCGGCCGGCCGGGGGTGAACACCGCCGTCCAGTCCACCGGCACGCCGCGCACGTGCAGTTCGGCCAGCGACGCCAGGACCTTGCCCGCGCTCCCGTCGTGCCTGCTGAGGGTGCCCGTCACCGGGGGCGGGGCGGCCAGCGCGTCGGCGGCCTCCTCCATCGCCACCTGGAGCACCGGGTGCGGGCTGATCTCCACGTACACGCCGCCGCGTTCGCGCATCAGGTTCTCGACGACCTCGCCGAAGCGCACGGTCGAGCGCAGGTTGTCGTACCAGTACGGGGCGTCGAGCCCGCGGGTGTCGAGGGGGGCGGCGGTGACGGTCGAGTGGAACTCCACCGCCGTCTCCAGCGGGGTGATCCCGGCGGCCGCTTGGAGGACCTGGTCGCGGATGCGTTCGACGTGGTGGGAGTGGGAGGCGTACCTGACCTTGATGGGGCGGACCCGGACGCCGTCCTCGCCGGCCCGGGCGGTGAACTCCTCCAGGGCCGGGAGGTCTCCGGCGATCACCACGGAGGCCGGTCCGTTGACGGCGGCCACCGACAGCCGTCCGGGCCAGCGGGTGAGCCGCTCCTCGACCCAGGTCACGGGCGCGGCCACCGCGTTCAGCCCGCCCAGGCCGGCCAGCGCGGCCAGCGCCTGGCTGCGCAGGGCGACGATCCGTGCCCCGTCCTTCAAGGAAAGCGCACCGGCCGCGCAGGCGGCGGCGATCTCTCCCTGGGAATGCCCCACCACCACGTCGGGAACCACGCCCAGCGAGCGCCACAGGGCGGCGAGGGAGACCATCATCGCCCACAGTGCGGGCTGGACGACGGCGTCGACGGCGTCCCCGTGCTCCAGTGACGGGGCCGGCCCGGCCCCGGTCACCAGGTCCGCCAAAGACCAGTCCAGCCACGGCTCCAGCGCGTGCGAGCAGGCGTCGATGGAGCGGGCGAACACCTCGGACTCGGCGTAGAGCTGTCTGCCCATGCCCAGCCACTGCGAGCCCTGGCCGGGGAAGACGAAGACGACCGGGCCCGCGGCCGGGCCGGCGGTGCCGCGCACGGCCCGGGCCCCGGTGGCGCCGGCCGCCACCGCCTCCAGGCCGGCCCGTGCCTCCTCGCGGTTCTCGGCCAGGACGACGGCGCGGTGCTCGAAGAGCGAGCGGGTCGCGATCAGGGCGTGCCCGATCCCGGCCGCGGGCAGCGACGCGTCGGCGCTCACGAGGTCGTGCAGCCGCGCGGCCTGCTGCCGCAGGGCCTGCTCCGAGCGGGCCGACAGCACGAGGGGCACCGTCTCGGTGACGATCGCCGCGGTGCCGTTCCCGGCGGCGGCGGTCTGTGCGGCCCGGGGTGCGGGGGCCTGTTCGAGGACGATGTGGGCGTTGGTTCCGCCCATTCCGATCGAGGACACCCCTGCCCGGCGCGGCCGGCCGTCTTCGTCCGGCCAGGGCCGCGCGGCGCGCAGCACCTCGAAGTCGTCGTGGAAGGCGGGGACTGCGGGGTTGGGGGTGGTGAAGTTCGGGGTGGGGACCAGGTGGGCGCGGGCCACGCACAGCGCGGTCTTCACGAAGCCGACGATGCCCGCGGCCGGTTCCAGGTGGCCGACGTTGGCCTTCACCGAGCCGACGGCGAGCCGGCGGTCGCGGCCGCTTTCGCGGAACACCTCCCGCAGGCCCGCCAGTTCGGCCGGGTCGCCGAGCCGGGTGCCGGTGCCGTGGGCCTCGACGTAGTCGACGTCCTCGAACGCGATGCCCGCGCGGCGCACGGCGGACAGCACGGCCGAGGCCTGCCCGGTGGGGCTGGGGTCCGGTATCCGGGAGGAGGCGCCGCCGCTGTTCACGCCCCAGCCGCGTACCACCGCGTGGACGGGGTCGCCGTCGGCGACGGCGAGGTCGAGCCGCTTGAGGACGACGAAGGCGCCGCCCTCGCCGCGGGTGAAGCCGTTGGCCCGTGCGTCGAAGGGGTAGCAGCGGCCGTCGGGCGAGAGCGCGCCCATGTTCGCCAGGCCCGCTCCGGCCTCGGGGTCGACGATCAGGTGCACGCCGCCGGCGATCGCCATGTCCACCGCGCCGCCGCGGATGCGTTCGCAGGTCAGCGCCAGTGACACCAGGGAGGAGGACTGGCCCGAGTCCGCGCACAGGCTCATGCCGCGCACGTCGAGCAGGTGCGAGATCCGGTTGGCGATCAGCGCGCCGCTGGAGCCGAGCGCGGCGTAGCGGTCGTCCCGGTCGCTGCCGGACAGCTTGCGCAGCAGCTCGTAGCCGGAGGGGCCGGCGCCGACCACGACGTCGATCTCGCGGCCGGCCAGGGCGGCGGCCGGCAGGCGGGCGTCCTCGACGGCCTCCCAGGCGAGCTCCAGGCCCAGCCGCTGCACGGGGTCCATGGCGGCGGCCTCTGCGGGCGTGATGTCGAAGAAGGCGGCGTCGAAGCCGTCGACGGACTCCAGGAACGAGCCCGAGTCCAAGGTGGCGGCGTCCGGGTGGGACCGGTAGGTGGACTGTGCGTCGGCGGCCCGCCGCGCGGGGAACGTGCCGATGGTCGACCGCCCCTCGCGCAGCAGGTCCCAGAACTGGGCCAGGCCGTGCACACCGGGGAAGCGGCACGACATCCCGATCACGGCAATATCGGCGGCTGCGCCACTCATGAGTGTTCCTTCCGGTTCCTTCGGTGTACGGCGGGCACGCGCGGCGGTACGGCGCTCACCGCTGCGGGTGAGGGCAGGGCGCCGGGGGCCGGGGTGCTCACAGCCAGCGGGTGAGCAGCTTGGCCAGCTCGTCGGGCGCGTTCATGAAGTCGTAGTGGCCGCCGCCGAGCACCCGGAACTCGACCGAGTCGGCGTAGCGGCGCCAGCCCTGGAGATCGGCCAGGGTCACGTCCTGGTCGTCGCGCCAGTGCAGGACGACGATGGGGCAGTCGACCGCGACCGGGCTCTCGCGCCGGTATTTCTTGGCCGCGGCGTGGTCGCGCGCCAGGACCATGAGGCCCAGGTCGAGCATGTCGGGGCGCGGTTCGATGCCCCGGCCGCGGACGAACGCCTCGACCTCGTCGCGCAGTTCGGACTCGGTCATGGTGAGCATCGGGTCGCGGGAGGCGTCGTGCGGGGCGGGCTGGCCGGAGACGAACAGGCAGTCCGGTGTGGGCAGTCCGGCCTCGGCGAGCCTGAGCGCGGTCTCGTAGGCGGGCAGGGCGCCCGCGCAGTGCGCGAAGAACGCGAACGGCCGGTCGAGCAGCGGGGTGAGGGGTTCGACCAGGTCGGCGGCGAGGTTCTCGTAGGTGCCGTAGTGGGGGTGGCCGAGGCGGTTCTCGCGGCCGGGGAACTGCACCGGGCAGACCTCGATGTCCTCCAGCGCGGCCGGCCAGGCGCTGAAGGCGGAGGCGCCCGATCCGGAGAAGGGGAAGCAGAAGAGCCGGGCCGGGTGGTCGGTGGGCGGCCGGACGAACCACGGCGACAGGGCGACGGCGGAGCCGGTTGTCATGGCGTCTTTCGTTTCTGCGCGACGACGGGGAGGTGGGTCATCCCGGCGATGAAGTACGACCGCAGGTGCTGCGGTTCGCCGGCGAGCTCGATCGGTCCGCACCGCTGCAGCAGTTCCTCGAAGAAGATCCGCAGGGTCAGCCGGGCCAGCGGTGCGCCGATGCAGAAGTGCGGTCCGAACCCGAACGCGACGTGGCGCTTGGCGTTGGGGCGGGTGAGGTCGAAGGTGTGCGGGTCGGGGAAGAGGGACTCGTCGCGGTTGGCCGAGCCGATCCAGGCGACGACCGCGGCGCGGGCCGGGATCGTGCCCCCCGCGATGGGGATGTCGTCCACCGCGTAGCGCATGAAGTTGCAGGCGGCCGAGGTCCAGCGCAGTCCTTCCTCGACCAGGTTGGGGATCAGCGTCGGGTCGGCCTGCGCCTTGTCGAACTGTTCGGGCCGTTCGATGAGGGCCTGCACGGTGCCCGAGACGGTGTGCGGTGTGGTGACGTTGGCGCCCAGCAGGATGCTGTAGCCGTCGAGGGCGATCTCCTCGTCGCTCAGGGGCGCGCCGCCCGCGCTGACGCTCATGAGGTGGGCGAGCAGGGTGTCGTCCTCGCCGCCGGCGGCGCGGCGGCGTTTGACCCACTCGGTGACGTAGTTGACCAGTTCGTGGTGGGAGATGGCCAGGGTGGCGGCCTCGTGGCCGACCATGAAGTGCGGGTCCGAGGGGGCCGTCACCATGGCGGTGAGCTGGACGAGTTCCTCCCAGTCCTTGGCGGGGATGCCGAGGAGCGGGCCGGTGACCATCGCCGGCAGGAGCAGTGCCCGTTCGGCGAGGTCGAAGGGCTCGCCGTCGAGGGCCGGCTGGAGGAAGCGCCGGATCGTGCCGCGGATCGAGTCCTCCCAGGACTTCACCGCGCGGGCGGTGAGCTTGGAGCCGAGCGGCCGGCGGACCTCGGTGTGCCGGGGCGGGTCGGTGGAGGTCAGCAGCTTGCCCGCCGCGGGGTCGTCGATCCCGACGTGGGTGGGTGTGGTGCCGCGCTCGGAGGTGAACTCGCGGTGGTCGCCGAGCACGCGGCAGACGTCCTCGTGCCGGGTCACCGACCAGAACTCCCGCCCGTCGGGCAGGACTTGGTGGTGCAGTGGCGCCTTCGCCCGCATCACGTCCCAGACCGGGTGCGGATCGCCCGTCGTGTACAGGTCCAGGTCGAACAGGTCGAGGGTGTCGAGGTCGACGTCGTGTGCGGGACCGGGCGTCAGCCTCACGTCCTGGTCCTCCCCTGCTCGATCAGTTCGGCGACCCGGGTGGGGGTCTGTGCCAGGTAGAAGTCGCGCACGGACAGCTGGACGCCGTAGTCCTTCGCCACCTGCTCGATGATTTTGATTCCGGTGAGCGAATTGCCGCCGAGCACGAAGAAGTCGTCCTCCGGGCCGACTTCACGGTCGCCGAAGTGTGCCGCCCACAGTGCCGAGACTTCCCTCACGAGCGATTCCGGCGCCCCGGTGGACGCGGCCTCGGTTTCCGGCGCCCCGTCCTGTCCGTCCCGCTGGTTGATCACCTTCGGCGAAGATTCCATTTCCAGCAATTTCCTTCCTCTGTCGAACGGGAATGCCCGTCCATGCCGCTGCCGGAAGGTCGACGCAGCGACCCGACAGACCCGAAAGTGATGGATCGCCTGTGCGACAGGCGTGCCCGAAGTCACCGCGCTGCCACGGTAGATGGCCGGGGAAACGCCAGGCAAGGGATGACAGCGCGGACAACGCGGCAGGCGTCCGCTGTCCTGCCGACAGGACAGAACAGTGCCGCCTCCGGACCGCCCGGAACGAAAGACGGGCGGCATCCGGACCGGCCGACCGGCTCAAGTCCCGTGCGTCACCGTGTCGTTGCCTTGTACAACTCGGAAGAATTATGGTGACGATCGGGCGGAACGCCCAGCGGTTTCCGGGCGCGTCAAACAATCATGTGCTGGAGGGGATTTCCTTGCTGAAGTCGGAACGGCTTGCGGTACTGCCCATCGATGCGTACGACCTGGGCCCGGAATTGTCCATCGTGGACGAGCACGAGTACGGCGGCGAATACGACACCTTCACCTTCGGGTCATGGTCGTCCCATGTGCTGGCCAACGGCAGCGGCGCCGATTCCGACGTCGCTTTCCGCCCCCACGAGGGCAGCCTTTCCCTGACCGAACTGGGAAAGAAGCTGCCGAACATCATGTCCCTGGTGGCCGGGCATTTCCCGCTGGACCGGCTGCAGTGGGTGCGCGTCTTCGCCCTGCGTGAGGGGATCATCGCCCCGCACGTGGACTTCCTGGAGTGGGCGAAGCCGGGCACGCGGGTGCAGATTCCGCTGCGCACCAGCGAGGAGGCGCTGCACTCCGAGAACGACATCCTGTACCACATCCGCCGCGGCGAGGTGTGGAAGATCCACTCGACCGACCCGCACTCCGCGCGCAGCACCTCCAGCACCGCCCGGCTCTCGCTCTGCCTCGACTTCGCGGACGCCGAGGAGCCGATCGCGATCCGCGGCGCCGTCCCCGCGACCGAGCCGATCCGCGTCGTCGAGCGCCCCGAGCCGTCCGAGGCCGAGATCGAGGAACTCATCGCCTCCGCCGCCGGCCTGACGCTCGAGACCATGCGGCCGGGCTTCCGCCCGTTCGCCGAGCTGCACTTCGAGCGGCACGCGCACGCCACCGCGGCCTTCGACTGGTACCTGGAGGCCGCGCGGCGCACCGGCGACGAGGACATCGTCGCCAAGGCCCAGGCCTTCCGCACGTACTGCATCGAGAAGCGGGGCGACGGCGAGGCGTTCGACTGGTGAGAGCGCGCCGCGGCCGACGGCGGGCCGGGGCCGGGGCAGCGCCCTGGAACCCGGCCCGCCGTCGGCCGCGGCGGCGGTCCGGCCCTCCCCCGGCACAGGGCACCCGCCCGCTGCCGCCGGCACACCGCAGGGGCCTGGGGGCACCGTCCCGTCGATGGGACGGTGCCCCCAGGCCCCTGTCGCGTGCCGCGGCCGGCCGACGGCGCGCCGCACGGGGGCGGCGCACCGTCGGCCCGTACGGCCGGATCACCCCTTCGTGGTGCCCGCGCGCAGCCGCTCGATCATGTGCCGGGTCGTCTCGATGGGGCTCTCCTCGGGCAGGTCCCGGGTACGCGCGGGCAGCGCCGCGTTGAGCTTGGCCACCTTGTCGTTCCAGTCCTCCTGGCCGGCGAAGGGGATCGTCTCGCCCTCCTGGTAGGTGGGGAACGGACGGTAGTTGTTCAGGCCGGCCGCGTCGGTTCCGCGCACCAGCAGCGGGTCGAGGTAGATCCCCTCGCTGTGGATGCGCGTGGTCGTCGCGATGTAGCCGATGTCCAGACCGCACCGCCGCTTGGCGGAGGTGTTCGCCTCCGAGTAGTGCAGCAGGTGGGGGTGGTGGATGGAGACGTCGCCCGGCTGGAGCTCGATGTCCACGACACCGCGCTTGTCGATCCACTCCTGCACGATGTCCTCGTCGGAGGCGGAGAACAGCATGTTGTCCGTGTCCGTGCGCGACGACGGCTTGTGCAGCGGCAGTTCGTGACTGCCGGGGATCATGCGCAGGCAGCCGTTCTCCGTGCTGCTCTCGTCGACGGCCAGCCACACCGTCAGCGCCTCCATCGGGCTCAGCGTCCAGTACGCGCCGTCCTGGTGCCACAGCACGGGCTGCCCGTTGTAGGGGGGCTTGCATATGTAGTGGGCGGTGAAGCATCCCAGGTCGGGGCCGAGGAAGAACTCCGCGATGTCGACCAGACGGGGGTCGGAGACCAGACGTGCCCAGAAGGCGTCGTTGCGGATCAGCGGGTGGTGGAAGTGCTCGGGACGCAGGTCCGGGTACTTCTGGGTGAGCCAGTCGACGTGGGCGGCCGCCTCCTCGAGGAGCTCCCGGGGAATGACATTGCGGATGATGGAGAAGCCCTGCTCGGCGTATTCCTTGGCTGCCTTCTCCAGTACGCCTTCGTCAAGTGTGGTCATGCGTCAACTCCTTCTCGGGTGTCAGGTACCGCTTGCCGCGCGGAGGAATACGGAAAGCCGCCTCGGCGTACCGTCCGCGGGCTCCGTCGATTCGGCGCGGACCGTGCGCGGGTGGTCGAATGGGAGGGTCGACGCGGCATCGCCGTGATATGCGGCCGCTCATCGGCCGGGCGGACGGCCCGCGGCCCGGCTCGCAGTCCGGCGATTTCGCCGGGTGAGGCCGGCCGGTCGCGGCGGCGGCCCCCGGGCCTTCTCGCGGTTCGCCCAGCAGTTCCCTACTCTCTCGGCCGCCCAAGAGGGTGTCAACGTTTCGAGGAACCCGGGGCTTTGCCGATAGCACACCTACGTTTCCGGTATTGCGCGCCCGGCCGGTCCGGATGCCGATCCGCTCTGTCCCGCTGACGGGACAGGGTGCTCGGAAATCGCTTTTCCGAAACGGCGGAACAGCGGGAATCGACCGTTCCTCCAGTCATGTTCCTTCACGGTTCGAGGGGAGCCACATATGTTCTTGAGAACCCCGACCAGGCGGCATTCAACCGACACCAGCTCAAGGCTGAGTTGTCCGGCGGACGAGGATGACGTGACTATGTCCAGACAAGCAGGGCCGATCCGGCTGAGTGTCACCGACCTGCACGCGTCGGTCGACGATCCCGCGCTCACTTCCATGACGCTGCTCAACGAGCTGGCCGGAAGGTATCCGGAAGCGGTGTCGTTCTCCGCGGGCCGCCCGTTCGAGGGCTTCTACGACGTCGACGACCTCTCCCGTCACCTCAGGACGTTCCGGAATCATCTGGAAACCGACAAGGGCCTGTCCCCGGAACACGTGCGGCGCACGTTCTTCCAGTACGGCCGCACGAAAGGGTTCATCCACGAACTCATAGCGCGCCAGCTGGAGGTCGACGAGGGCCTGACGGTCGACCCGGAGAGCATCGTGGTGACCACCGGCTGCCAGGAGGCGATGGTGCTGCTGCTGCGCGCCCTCGTGCGCGACAGCCGTGACGTCGTCCTGGCCGCCACCCCCAACTACGTCGGGTTCATCGGCGCGGCCCGGGTGGCCGGCGCGCCGTTGCGTTCCGTGCGGGAGCACGAGGGGGGCATCGACCTGGAGGACCTGGAGCGGCAGATACGGGCGGCGCGGCGCGAGGGCCTGCGGCCGCGTGCCTGTTACGTCGTCCCCGACTTCGCCAACCCCAGTGGCGCGAGCATGTCTTTGGCGGACCGGATCGCCCTGCTGGAGCTGGCGGGGCGGGAGGAGATCCTCGTCGTCGAGGACAACCCCTACTCCCTCTTCCGCGCGGCCGGTTCCCCGCTGCCCACGCTCAAGGCCCTGGACGAGCGGCATCAGGTGGTCCACCTCGGGTCGTTCGCGAAGTCCGCCTTCGCCGGTGCCCGCGTCGGCTACGTCATCGCCGACCAGGTGGTGACGGCGACGGGTGCCGCGCACGAGGAGCCGGTGCTGCTCGCCGACCATCTCGCCAAGCTCAAGAGCATGGTCACGCTCAACACCTCGACCGTCGCGCAGGCGGTGATCGGCGGATACCTGCTGGAGAACGGCTGCAGTCTCAAGCGCGCCACCGCCCGCGAGGCCGAGGTCTACCGCCGCAACCTCGCGACCATGCTGGAGAGTCTGCGCTCCGTCTTCGCCCCCGTGCCGGGCGCCGGGCGGGACGTCTCGTGGAACACCCCCGAGGGCGGCATGTTCGTCGTCCTCACGCTGCCGTTCCGGGCGGACGACGACATGCTCGAGTACTCGGCCTCCCGGTTCGGCGTCCTGTGGACGCCCATGGACCACTTCTACGGCGGCACGTCCGGGTTCCACCAGGCCCGGCTCTCCTTCAGTGTGCTCACCCCCGAGCAGATCGCCCTGGGCGTCGAGCGGCTGGGCAAACTCGTCCAGGACCGGTGCGCACGCGACCGCGCCGGCGCCGCACCCGCGCGAGGCGGCCGCGGCCGGCTGCTGGAGCCCCAGACCGTATGAGCGGTGGGCAAAGGGGCGGCCCCCAAAACGCGGTGCGTCCGGGGCCGCCCTCACCTGCCTGCGCGGGTCAGGTGTTCACAGCCGCACCGGGAGTGCGTTGAGCAGCCGGGCGCCGCCGGGGGTGGCCTCGGTGTAGCGCAACCGGTCGCGGCCGACGGTGACTTCGAGGGTGTCGCGCTGAAGGAGCAGGTGGTCCAGGGCGATCTCGGCTTCGAGGTGGGCCAGCGCGGCGCCGGGGCAGTAGTGCGGGCCCGCCCCGTAGGAGAGGTGGCCCTGCCCGCGCTGAAGGACCCGCTCCACGTCGCACCGCTCGGGGTCGGCGAAGACCCGCGGGTCGTAGTTGGCCGACAGGTAGGAGCCGGTCAGGGCGTCGCCCTTGGAGATCGGGACGCCGGCGAACTCCATGTCCTCGGTGGCGTAGCGGGGTCCGGCGGTCGGGACGGGGTTCGCGACCCGCATCAGCTCGTTGATGGCGTGCGGCAGGGCTTCGGGCTTGGCGCGCAGCAGGGCGAGCTGGTCGGGGTTGTCGAAGAGGGCGAGGACCGCGTTGGGGATGAAGTGGGAGGTGGAGTGGTGGCCGTTGTTGACGACGGTGAGCACCACCGAGACGATCTCGTCCTCGCTGAGCCGGTCGCCGTCCTCGTCCCGCGCCTCCACCAGGGCGGAGACCATGTCCTGCGCGGGCTCGGCCCGGCGGCGCACGATGAGGTCCTTGACGTAGTCGACCATGGACCGGCCGCTCGCGGCGATGTCGGCGTCGGGGGCGGTGTACTCGTTCATCCACTGGCGCACCCGCGGCTGGTCGGCCTTGTCGATGCCGATGAGTTCGCAGATGACCGTGCCGGTCAGCGGTGAGGAGTAGTCCTCGATGAGGTCGCCGGAGCCCTTGAGGGCGAGGGCGTCGAGGAGCTCGGCGGAGATCTCCTCGATGCGGGTCCGCAGGGCCTTCATGCGCCGGACGGTGAACGCCGGTGTCACCAGGCGGCGCTGGCGGGCGTGGTCCTTGCCGTCCTTGAGCATCATGTTGGCGGCGACGTAGGGCACGAACTCGTCGGGCAGGTCGAGGGCCGCGACCATCTGGTCCGCCACGCTGGGCCCTTGGTGGCCGGGCACGTTGCTGTAGTCCACGACCAGCCGCGGGTCGCTCAGCGCCGCTTTGACGTCCTCGTTCCGTGTGATCAGCCAGACCCGCGGGCCGCCGGGGAACCCGATCCGCACGAGCGGGGCCTCTTCCCGCAGGCGCGCGTAGGCGCAGACGGGGTTCTCCGTGAACTCGGGGTTCGTGAGGCTGACGATCGGCTCGGTCATGGTTGCCGTCTCCTTGGGATGTCGTCGGACGGGTGGCAAGCCCAGTGGTCACGTGGTGTGCCGCGGCAACGGCATCGCCGCCCCGGCGAGGTGTTTCTCGCGGGAGCGGCTCGGGCCTGTCCGGCCGTTCCCCTCGTCGCCCGGGCGGGCGGCGGGGATGGCCGGACAGGCCCGTCGGGGCGGGAGCCGGCCGGGGGGATTCCGGCCGGCCGGCGGGTCAGGCGCGCTTCTTGAAGGTGGACAGGGCCCACACGTAGCCGAGGACGGCGAAGCCGACGCACCAGGCGACGGCCGCGATCGCGTCGCCGTTGGAGACGTGGCCGGCCAGCAGTCCGCGCAGCGTCTCGATGATCGGGGTGAAGGGCTGGTACTCGGCGAACTGCTTCACGCCGGCGCCCATCGTGTCCGCGGGCACGAACGCGCTGCTGAGGAACGGCAGCATGATCAGCGGCACGGTGGCCAGGCCGGCCGACTCGGTGGTCTTGGCGGCCAGGCCCATGGCGACGGTGAGCCAGCTGGCGCCGACGGCCAGGAGCACGAACAGGCCGAGCACGCCGAGCCAGTCCAGAGCGCTCGCCTCGGGGTCGAATCCCATGGCGAAGGCCACGCCGACGATGGCGGCGCAGGCCACCAGGCAGCGCACCGTGGTGACGACGACGTGTCCGGTGAGCATGGCGCCGCGGGAGACGTCCATGGTCTTGAACCGGTTGATGATGCCCTTGGTCATGTCGTCGTTCACGGCTGTCGCGGTGGCCCCGAGGCCGTAGCTGACGGCCATCACGAGCAGGCCCGGTGTCGCGTAGTCGATGTAGTGCTCGCCGACGCTGAAGGCGCCGCCGAACACCTTGACGAACATCAGCATGATGACGATCGGGAACAGGACCGCGTTGAACATCGTGGTGGGGTTGCGCAGGGTGTGCTTCACGTTGCGGCGCAACATGATGCTCGAGTCGGCGAACGCCGTCGCGACCGTGCTCATCGCGCGATCGCCTCCTTCTTCTCGCTCGTGTCCTCGGCGTTCTCGGTGGCCTGGCCGGTGTGCTCGGTCAGGGCGAGGAAGACGTCGTCGAGGTCCGGGGTGTGCACGGAGAATTCCTGTGCGTCGATGGTGTGCTCGTCGAGGCGGTCCAGCAGGGCCCGCAGCGACCTCGACTGGCCGTCGCTGGGCACCCGCAGGATCAGCTCCTCCTCGTCCCGCGTGGAGTCGGCGAAGATTCCCGCGGCGGCGTCGAGCTGGAAGACGTCGGCGAACCGGAGCCGTACGTGGGTGCCGGGGATCTGGCGCTTGAGTTCGTCGGCCGTGCCCTGGGCCACCAGGCGGCCCTGGTTGAGGACCGCGATCCGGTCGGCGAGCTGGTCGGCCTCCTCGAGGTACTGGGTGGTGAGGAAGATGGTGGTGCCCTCGGCCACCAGCTCGCGGACGATCCCCCACAGCGTGCGCCGGCTGCGCGGGTCGAGACCCGTCGTCGGCTCGTCGAGGAAGATGATCTGCGGGCTGCCGACGAGGGTCATCGCCAGGTCCAGCTTGCGGCGCATACCGCCGGAGTAGGACGCCGCGTGCTTGTCCGCCGACTCTCCCAGGTCGAAGCGTTCCAGCAGCCGTGTGACGAGCTGGTCCCCGGAGCGCACGCGCTTGAGGTCCGCCATCAGCTGCAGGTTCTCGCGGCCTGTCAGCAGGTCGTCCACCGCGGCGAACTGGCCGGTCACGCCGATGGCGGCGCGTACCTGCTTGGTCGCGCTCGCCACGTCGTGGCCCGCGACGTACGCCGTGCCGGCGTCGGCGGTGAGCAGCGTCGTGAGGACGTTCACCGTGGTCGTCTTGCCCGCTCCGTTGGGCCCGAGCAGGGAGAAGACCGATCCCGCGGCGACTTCGAAGTCGATGCCGTCGAGCACGACCTTGTCGCCGTATGCCTTGCGCAGCCCTGAAACTGCGATAGCGGAACTCTTCATGCCCCCACTGTCGGGCCGGGGGCCGACATGGCCCTGTCACACCCCTTTCACGGCCCTCGAGTTCTCCTCGACGCCATGGGCGCCCGTCCCGGAAGCGGAATCCGGGGCGGGCACGGACGCGTGAAGGGCGCCGGCGGGGGCGGGAGGGGAGGCGGACGTGCGAAGGGCGCCCGCCGCAGCGGACGCCCTTCGTGCACACCGTGGCCAGGAGGCCGGGCCGGGTCGACGCCGTCACCGCGTCAGCGGCCCCGGGCGCACTCCGCCTCGATCACGTCCAGGATCTCCCGGCCCTGGTCGACCAGGTACATGTGGTCGCCCGGGAACTCGGTGTAGCGGAACTCCGCCGTGGTCGCGTCCCGCCACTGGCGGCCCTCCTCGGCGGTGACCAGGCCGTCGTGGCCGCCGCGCAGCGAGGTGATCGGCACCGGCACGGGGTCGTCGGTGCTGGGGACGTAGGCCTCGTGCATCTCGCAGTCGGCCTGGAGGGTGGGCAGGATCAGCTCCCGCATCTCGGGGTGGTCCAGGGCCTCGTGCCGGAACCCGGCGAACTCCTCGACCCGGGCGAGGAACTCCTCGCCCTGGAGGCCTGCCGCGCGGCGCTCGCGCTGTGTCCAGGGCCCCGGCGAGCCGCTGACGACCAGCCGTTCGACGTGCACGCCGCGGGCGCCGAGCAGGTGCACCAGCTCGTAGGCGAGCACCGCGCCCAGGCTGTGTCCGAACAGCACGGCCCGGCTGCCTGCTCCGAGGTCGGCGGCGATGCCGTCGATCTCGTTCTTGGCCGCCTCGACGACGTTGCGGTACGGCTCGTCCAGGATCCGCCTCTCCCTGCCGGGCAGTTCGACCGAGGTCACCCGCCACCGGTCGGCGGCCAGGTCCTGCCACGGGTGGAAGAAGGAGGGGCCCGCTCCGGCGAACGGCACGCACAGCAGTGTGGTCCGCTCCCCCGGTCGCGCTGATGTGCCGGGTCCTGTCACCCCGACCAACTCCTCTCGCTCGTCTCTCGGTCGGTGCTGTCCGGTCACCGCTCGGCCAGCTTGCGGGCGATGACCCGCATGATCTGGCCCGCGGGCTTGGGCATGTGCAGGTCGTGGTGGGTGGCGTCCACGTCGTACTCCTCGATGGTGCCGAGGACGTGCGGCCGCCAGTCGGGGCCGTAGGAGGTCACTCCGTCGACCTTGTCGAGCCTGGCGTTGAAATAGAGCACGTCGCCGCGGTAGACCGGCGATTCGAAGACGCCCATCTTCTGCAGGTTGTTGGCGCCCACCTGCGACATGGTGTCGAGGAAGGCGTCCATGTTGACGGTGTTCATGAACTTGCCGAAGACTTCCTCGATGTCGGCGCGGTAGAGCTCCTTGGTCCGGCCGGCGACCTCGCGGAAGCCGTTGTTCGTGGCGGAGTTGGCCGGCTGGGAGTCCAGGACGGCGATGAGGCCGACCTCCAGGCCGCGCCGGTCCATCGCCTCGGCGACGGCGTGCGCGATGGGGCCGCCGAAGGACCAGCCGATCAGGTAGTAGGGGCCTTGCGGCTGGACGGCGAGGATCTGGTCCAGGTAGTCCTCGACCATCTCCTGCACCGATTCGGCCATCGCCTCCTTGCCGTTGGAGCCGCGGGACTGCAGGGAGTAGGCCGGCCGGTCGGGCACGTGGGGCGCGAAGGTGAAGAACGCCCAGCCCAGGCCGCCGCCGCCGTGGAAGAACCACACCGGCTCCTTGCCCGTGCCGGGGTCCCGGTTCAGCGGCAGCACGACGTTGAAGGAGTCCTCGTGGTCGCCGGGGATGCCGCCGATGAGCAGCAGCGCCGCGAGTTCGGCCACGGTCGGGTACTGGATGATCGTCCGCAGGGGCATGTCGACGCCGAACCGCTTGCGGATGCGGGCGCTGAGCCGGGTGGCGAGCAGGGAGTGCCCGCCGAGTGCGAAGAAGTCGTCGTCGATGCCGACCCGCTCCAGCTTGAGCAGTTCGCTGAAGAAGGAGCACAGCTGCTCCTCGTGGGAGTTGCGCGGCTCGCCCTTGCTCACGGTGGTGGTGTGCTCCGCGGGCAGCGCCCCCCGGTCGATCTTGCCGGCCGGGTTCAGCGGAAGCCGTGACAGCGGCACCATCGCGGCCGGGACCATGTAGTCCGGCAGCCGCGCGCCCAGGTAGGCGGGCAGTTCGGCCAGCAGCGGGCCGATCGCCTTGGCCAGCGCGGGGGCGTTGGCGCGGACGCGTCCGGCCACCGCGCTGGGCACGAACCCTCCGGAGAGGGTCCGCGGCCCGTCCTTCCGTTCGGGCAGCAGGATCGCGTCGAAGCTGTGGACGGCCTCGCCCGACCAGGTGAGCACGGCGTCCAGGCCCTGCCGGCGCGCCCAGGCGGCGACGTCCTCGGGGTCGAGCGGCCCGCCGGTGGGGGCGTCCTCGGCGACGACACCGGCGAAGGTGGCCGCGGCGGCCTCCTCCACCAGTCGCGCGTTGGGTATGCCGGTCACCCGCAGCGGGCCGCCCGCCCGCTCCACCCGTGCGGCCAGTCGGTCCAGGCCGGACAGCTCGCCGCCCCACGGCAGCGCGGGCACACCGGTCAGGTCGAGGGCGTCGGCGGGCTCCTTGTGCAGGACGGCCTCGTAGCGGTGGCGGGTCAGCGCGTTGTGCGCCTGCCCGGCCTTGAGCCGGATGTCGGCGCCGACGGCGTGCCGCGCCGCCCACTCGGCGAACCATTCGGGGGCGACGAGCAGTTCCCGCTCGGCGAGCAGTGCCTGCTCCACCGCCGCCCGGATCTCCTCGTGGGAGGCGTAGGGCTGTTGTGCGCGCTGCTCCGCCGTCGCCAGGATCCGCTGGGTGGCGGCGTTGCGGATGTCGCCGACGACGATCCGGCCGCCGGGTGCGAGCAGGCCGAGAGCCTGGGTGAGCACCTGGTCGAGGTACTCGGCGCTCGGGAAGTACTGGACGACGGAGTCGAGGACGACGGTGTCGAAGGTGCCCTGGGGCAGCTGGGAGAGGTCGTGGGCGGCCTGGACGCGGAGGTGGACGCGGTCGCCGTGGCCGGCCGCCTCGGCCTGGTGGCGGAGCCGGTCGACCGCGGCGGCGGAGAGGTCGGTGCCCCAGTACTCCTCGACCGCGCCGGCGATCCTGGCGAGGAGCAGGCCGGAGCCGGCGCCGATCTCCAGGACCCGGCGCGGGGCGTAGCGCAGGATGTGGGCGGCCGCGGCGTCCTGCCACTGGCTCAGCTGCTCCGCGGGGACCGGCTCGCCGCCGTAGACGTTCTTCCAGGGCTGGAAGTCCTCGCCCCAGGCCTCGTCCGCGAAGTCGGCGTGGGCGTCGTCGTGGATCCGGCGCCATTCCTCGACCTGGGCGGTGGTGTCGGCGACGGCGGTGTCGGGGTCGGGTTCGATGTAGGCGACCAGGCGCTGGTCGCCCTTCTGGTCC